>NZ_JAMYOZ010000004.1:0-361810 GCF_040320095.1 Mesorhizobium sp. M0800 | reverse complement strand
CGGGTCTTTTGTGCCCGGGGGGCTGGGCCATCGCCTATCAGCTGCTGGGCGCCGTGGTTTACACCCCCACATTTTGCGGCGGGGGGGCGGGGCTGCAACCCGGCCACGTCGACGAAGGTGACGATCGGGATCGCGAAGCAGTCGCAGAAGCGCACGAAACGCGCCGCCTTGCGGCTGGCATCCGAATCGAGCACGCCGGCCAGCACCATCGGCTGGTTGGCGACGAAGCCGACGGTGCGGCCCTCGATACGGCCGAAGCCGGTGACGATGTTTTTCGCAAAATTCTGCTGGATCTCGAAGAAGTCACCCTCGTCGGCAACTTTAAGGATCAACTCTTTGATGTCGTAGGGTTTGTTGGCATTGTCGGGGATCAGCCTGTCGAGCGACAGATCGTGATCGGTGACCGACTGGTAGCATTCGATCTCGGGAATTTCCGCCGTGTTGGAAGCGGGCAGCAGATCGATCAGCCGCCGCATCTGCAGCAGCGCCTCGACGTCATTGTCGTAGGCTCCGTCGGCGATCGAGGACTTCGTCGTGTGGATAGAAGCGCCGCCGAGGCTTTCGGCGGTGACCGTCTCGTTGGTGACGGTCTTCACCACATCCGGCCCGGTGACGAACATGTAGGAGGTTTCGCGAACCATGAAGATGAAGTCAGTCATCGCCGGCGAATAGACATCGCCGCCGGCGCAGGGGCCCATGATCAGTGAGATCTGCGGGATGACGCCGGAGGCCAGTACATTGCGCTGGAAGATCTCGGCATAGCCGCCGAGCGCCGCCACGCCTTCCTGGATGCGGGCGCCGCCGGCGTCGTAAAGGCCGATGATCGGCGCGCGGTTGCGCAGCGCCATCTCCTGGACCTTGACCACCTTTTCGGCATGGGCCTCGGACAGCGAGCCGCCGAACACGGTGAAATCCTTGGCGAAAAGATAGACCGGGCGACCGTTGACGGTGCCCCAGCCGGTAACGACGCCGTCGCCGGCGATCTTGGTTTTCTCCATGCCGAAATCGGTCGAGCGGTGCTCGACATACATGTCGAACTCCTCGAACGAGCCCTCGTCGAGAAAGACGTCTATGCGTTCGCGGGCGGTCAGCTTGCCCTTCTTGTGCTGGGCGTCGATGCGGGCCTGGCCGCCGCCCATGCGGGCGATCTCGCGGCGGCGCTCGAGTTCCTTCAGCACGTCCTTCATGACCGGTCCCCGAAACGGAAAGCTGCATTGTGGTAATCATGCCCGCGAGAGAGCGCAAGCGCCGCTTCCTCATGGCTTTTGCTGCGCTGCAGCATCGGCCCCTTGCATTTCGATCGGAACTGGGCCATATGCGGCGGCATAGGCGCTTGGGCCGGGATAATCCGGCCTTCTCGACGAATGAGACTGGTTGCGTCTGTTTTCCCTCTTCCCGACAGATCGGCAAGGTGGCGAAAAAGCCCCGTGGCATGATGCCTGCGGGCACGACAGCGCAGCCGTGTGGACGATAATGTCCGCCCGCCTTGTCGTTTCATGACAATTTTCGACGGCAGGTTGCGCCCTGCCGCCCATTGATGTTTGCGGCCAGGAGCCGCATGAAAGAAGAATATTTTGACCAATGAAAACACTTTGATCGGTAAGGACACTGGGGAACTGAACGGTTTCGCCGCACTTGGAATTACCGGCGCACTGCTCAAGGCCACCACTGCCGCCGGCTTTACCGATCCGAAGCCGATCCAGGCCCAGGCGATCCCGCCGCAGCTCGAAGGCCGCGACATTTTCGGCATCGCCCAGACCGGCTCGGGCAAGACGGCGGCGTTCGCGCTGCCGATCCTGTCGAAGATCATCGCACTTGGCACCAAGCGCCGGCCGAAGACGGCCCGCGCGCTGATCCTGGCGCCGACACGTGAACTCGCGGTGCAGATCGAGGAGATGATCAAGCTGCTCGCCAAGGGCGCGCATGTATCGACCGCGCTCGTGCTGGGCGGCGTCTCGCGCTTCAGCCAGGTGAAGAAGGTTGCGCCCGGCGTCGACATCCTGATCGCAACGCCCGGTCGGCTGACCGACCTTGTGCGTGAAGGCGACCTGATGCTTGCCGACACCAAATGGCTGGTGCTCGACGAAGGCGACCGCATGCTCGACATGGGCTTCATCAACGACGTGAAGCGAATCGCCAAGGCGACGGCGCCGGACCGTCAGACGGTGCTGTTCTCGGCGACTATGCCGGCCGAGATCGCCGAACTGGCGAAAGGCCTGCTGAAGAACCCGATCCGCGTCGAAGTCGCTCCTCACAGCACCGCGGCAGCCGAGATCGTGCAGGGTGTCGTCTTTGCCCGCACCAAGCAGAAGCGCCAGGTGCTGGCCAACATGCTTGCCGATGAGGCGATGAAGTCCGTCATCATCTTCTCGCGCACCAAGCATGGCGCCGACAGGGTGACCAAGGATCTCGAGCGCGACGGCTTCAAGGCCGCCGTCATCCACGGCAACAAGTCGCAGAACGCCCGCCAGAAGGCACTCAACGATTTCCGTGAGGGTTCGGTGCGCATTCTCGTGGCGACCGACATTGCTGCACGCGGCATCGACGTGCCCGGCATCAGCCATGTGGTGAATTTCGACCTGCCGGACGAGGCGGAGAGCTATGTCCACCGCATCGGCCGCACCGGCCGCAACGGCATGGACGGCATCGCCATCACACTCTGCGACCCGTCTGAAAACAGCAAGCTGCGTCAGGTCGAGCGCATCATCCGCACCAAGCTGCCGATCGTTGCCGACCATCTCGGCAGCCCCGATCCGCAGCGCAATCCCGCCGAGAAGAACGAGCGCAGCTTCGAACCGGCCAATGATCGCAACGACCACAATGGCCGTCGCGACGGCAGGCGGCCCGGCGGCGCAAACAACGGCTTCGGCAAGAAGCGGTTCGGCGACAAGCCGGCCTTTGCGGGCGAGCGCAAGCCGGAAGGCGCCAAGCCCTTCAAGGGCAATAACAAGCGCCGCTTCGGCGGCAAACGGCCAACAGCGCGGGCCGCATAATCTGACCGTGTTGCGGTCGGCCAAGCCCGGCTTGGTCACACACGATTGAAGAGGGCGACCGGAGCGATGCTTCGGTCGCCCTCTTGCTTGGGGACCTTTGGTTCACTTTACCACCGCCTCGATCCACACGACGATCCGCTGCGCGAGGAAAGCCGTGGTCGATGGCGACAGCGCGTCGCCGGCAATGACGTGGTTGTCCGGGTCGCCGGTATCGTCGACCGGCATCAATTCATGTGCGGCGCCCCAGCGACCCGCAAGCACGATCGCTCGCCCATCACCGATCCTACTCGACTGGCGGCTTGCGGTCGAAATTCAGCGGCCGCGCATTCCAGCGGGTGACCGTGCTGATCACCCATCGGCAGAACGGCCTCGGCAGCATCCTGAGCAGCTTCAGCGTCCAACTCAGGCGGCGTGGGAAAGTGACTTCGAAGCCGCCGTATTCGATGCCTTGCGCGATGCGGCGCGAGGCCAGATTGACCGGCATCAAGCCCGGCATCGGCAGGAAGTTCTTTTCGGTCAGCCGCGTGTCGACAAAGCCCGGATTAATCACCTGGATGCGGACGTTCATCTTGTCGAAATCGTATTTCAGCGACTCGGCCAGGATATTGACCGCCGCCTTGGTGCCGCCATAGGCGGCGGTGGTGGGCCAGCCGAAATAGGCGGTAACCGAACCGATCAGCACGACATGGCCGCGCGAGCGCACGCGCATGCGTTCGATGACTGGCAGCAGGCCGTTGATGATGCCGAAATAATTGACTTCGAAAGACCGACGGAAATTGCGCGCCACAAGATCCTCGCCCGGCGTTGCGATATAGCTTCCAGCGTTGAACACTGCCAACACGATCGGACCGAGATCTTTCTCGATCGCTGCAACCGTCTTCGCCATGCGTTTTTCGTCGGTCACGTCGCAAGGATAGGCTGCGACACGGCCCGCCATCTGCGCCGTTTCGACGATGAGCGTATCGATCGGATGGTCATCTGGCGCAGTCACCGCGACGACATAGCCCCGAGCGGCAAGATCCTTGGCCAGCGAACGGCCGATACCGCTGCTGCCGCCCGTAATCCAGGCGACGCCATGCTTCGGATTGGCCCGATAGAGTGTCATGTTGCGCCCCGCCGGCTCTTCTTAGCCTGTGCTCTACCGGTGAAGAAATCGAATGAAAAGAGTGCTTTTCGGTACATGGTTGAAATGAATACCGGTCGGGCGCTCCTGGCTGCAGGAATTGCAGTGTGCGAAATGCGACTGGACCAGGCAAATTCTTGCCTTGAAACCGAAGCTTCGGGTTTCTAGGGTTTCGCCGCACCCACAAAGGAATCTCCATGCCCCGTTCTGTGATCGACGTGATCGGCAACACGCCCCTGATCCGCCTCAACAAGGCCTCGGAAGCAACCGGCTGCGAGATCCTGGGCAAGGCCGAATTCATGAATCCCGGGCAGTCGGTAAAGGACCGCGCCGGCCTGTTTATCATCCGCGATGCGGAGCAGCGCAGGCTGCTGCGGCCCGGCGGCGTCATCGTCGAGGGGACGGCCGGAAATACCGGCATCGGATTGACACTGGTTGCCAAGGCGCTCGGCTACCGCACGGTGATCGTCATTCCCGACACCCAGAGCCAGGAGAAGAAGGATACAATCAAACTGCTCGGCGCCGAGCTGATCGAAGTGCCCGCCGTGCCTTACAAGAACCCGAACAATTACGTGAAGCTGTCGGGCCGACTGGCCGAGCAGATGGCGAAGAGCGAGCCGAACGGCGCGATCTGGGCCAACCAGTTCGACAATGTCGCCAACCGTGACGGCCATATCCGCACCACGGCCGAAGAAATCTGGAACCAGACCGACGGCAAGGTGGATGGTTTCGTGTCGGCGGTCGGTTCCGGCGGCACTCTGGCAGGCGTCGGTTTCGGGCTGAAGGCCAAAAACAACCAGGTCAAGATCGCGCTGGCCGATCCGCTGGGGGCAGCGCTCTATTCCTTCTACACCAGCGGCGAGCTGAAATCCGAGGGCAGTTCGATCACCGAAGGCATCGGGCAGGGGCGGATCACCGCCAACCTCCAAGGCTTTACACCCGATTTTGCCTTCCAGATCCCCGACGAGGACGCGCTGCCGATCGTATTCGACCTGATCCAGGAGGAGGGGCTTTGCGTTGGCGGTTCGACGGGCATCAACATTGCCGGCGCCATTCGCCTGGCGCGCGAGCTAGGCCCCGGCCACACCATCGTGACCATGCTTTGCGACTACGGCACGCGCTACCAGTCGAAGCTGTTCAATCCTGAATTCCTGCGCGAAAAGAAGCTGCCGGTGCCGGGGTGGATGGAGCAACAGAGCACGATTTCGGTACCGTTCGAAAGGGTTGCGTGATGGCGCACAAGACCGAAGCGCTGTTTCGTGACGACGCCTATCTGGGGACGGCCGACGCCACCGTCGTCGCAGTCAATGATCGCGGCGGCATCATTCTGGACCGGACGGTGTTTTACGCCACATCGGGCGGGCAGCCGGGCGACACCGGCAGCCTCGAACGCGCCGACGGCACCGGCATAGCGATTGCCGCTACGATCACCGGCGAAACCAAGGACGAGATCATCCATGTGCCGGCGCCGGAGCAGGCAGTTCCAAAGGTGGGCGAGCGCATGAGGCTCGCCATCGACTGGCCGCGGCGGCAGTTGCTGATGCGCATGCATTCTGCCTGCCACCTGCTTACCGTCGTCTGTCCGTTCCCGATCACCGGCGCCGCGGTTTCCGAGGACGACAGCCGTATCGATTTCGACATCCCGGACGCCGGCTTTACCAAGGAAGACGTGACGGCCAGACTGATGGAGCTGGTGCGAGCCGACCACCCGATCTTCACCCGGCTCATTTCCGACGAGGAACTGGCATCCAATCCGGGCTTGGTGAAATCCAAGAATGTGCGGCCCCCGGCCGGCACGGGAAGGATCCGATTGGTCTGCATCGGCGAGAACGCTTCGATCGACAGCCAGCCTTGCGGCGGCACCCATGTAAAGAGCACCAGCGAAATCGGCGAGATCCATATCGGCAAGATCGAGAAGAAGGGCCGCGAGAACCGGCGCTTCCGCATTCGCTTTGGTCCTATGCCGCCAGCCTGATATAGGACTGCGACGGGCGGGACAGGAGAGAAAAGATGGCCGACGACAGTCCTTTCACCATCGATGCCGATTGGTTACAGAAGCGGCTCGGCGAACCCGGCCTGACGATTGTCGACGCGTCCTGGTATCTGCCGGCGCAAAAGCGTGACGCGCGCGCCGAGTACGACGTAGCGCATATTCCAGGCGCCCGCTTCCTCGACCAGGATGCGGTTTCGGACCCCGACGCGGCTCTGCCGCACACGCTGCCGTCGCCGCAGCATTTCGCGCAATATGTCGGCGCGATGGGTATTTCGGCCGATGACACGATTGTTGTCTATGACGGGCCAGGGTTCTTTTCTGCACCGCGCGCCTGGTGGTTGTTTCGCGTCATGGGCGTGTTCCAGGTCTATATACTCGACGGCGGCTTCGATCGTTGGAAAGCCGCCGGACGGCCGGTGACTGCGGAGCCGACGAAGATCGCGCCTTGCGTGTTTTATGCCAACTTCGATGCCGCCCGCGTCGCCAGCCTTGCCGACATGCGCCGGATCGTCGAGACGGGGGAGAGCCAGATCGCCGACGCGCGCTCGCCTGGCCGTTTTGCCGGCACCGAGCCGGAGCCGCGCCCCGGCATCCGCTCCGGCCATATGCCGGGCGCGCACAACGTGCCGTTTTCGGCGCTTTCGGAAAACGGCGAATTGTTGCCGAAGGACAGGCTGCGCAAAGTGATCGACGGAGCCGGCATCGACCTGTCGAAGCCGGTCGTCACCTCCTGCGGGTCGGGCGTCACCGCGGCAGCCGTCACGCTAGCTTTGGAGACGCTTGGCCATGCCGACAACAGGCTTTATGACGGTTCATGGACCGAATGGGGCGGGCTTTCCGACACGCCTGTCGTGACGGGCAAGGACTGACGGTGATGGAAGACGGATCGCTGGAAGACATCGATGTCACCGTGACGTTTCTCGAAATGCATGTGCCGCCTGCCTATTCGCCGCCGCTGCCGTACAACCGCCAGATCGCGCTGCTCAAGACCAAAGACATTCCCCTGCATTTCTACCGCTATTTGATGGATCGGGTCGGCCGCAAATGGCACTGGGTCAATGTTTTGAGGCTGAGCGACGAGGAGCTTGCGGCGGGCATCCACCGCGAGGACCGCGACATCAGGGTGCTTTATCTGGATGGTGCGCCGGCCGGCTTCTTCGACCTCAAGCCGCATTTGCCGGAGGAAGTGGAACTCGCTTATTTCGGAATGATGGAGCACGCGACCGGGCAAGGCATCGGCCGCTGGTTCCTCGGTGCGGCAATCGCCGCAGCCTGGTCGCACGGGCCAAAGCGGGTGACGGTGCAGACCTGCACCCTCGATCACCCAGCAGCACTGCCGCTCTATCAAAAACTCGGCTTTACGCCAGTGGCGCAAAAAAAGGAGGTCGTACATCCGATGTCTTTTGCCGAGCGCGCGGCCAGCGTCATGCGGCCCTGATTTTCAGGCCCGTTCATCCGAGCTTCAGCTTGTCTTTGCAATGTCCCAGAGTCTCTGGATCAACACTCAAAGGCGAGCCCGACTTGAATGAGCTTGGCTCTTTCCATATCGCTATCGTCTAAAAACCGATGGGTGATGGAGGATCGCACGATGGCAATACGCGTGGTAATGGCCGGCGCGACCGGCTGGGTCGGCAAAGCGCTGGTTCCGGCGATCGGGGCGCAAGGCGACATGGCGCTGGCCGGGGCTGTATCACGCAGCGGCGCGGGGCAGGATTCCGGTCTGCTGGTTGGTATGCCGGCTAATGGTATTGCCGTTTCGGCCTCGCTGGCCGAGGCGCTGGAGGCGCCGTCGGACGTGCTGGTCGACTTCACCAAGCCGCATGTCGTGAAAGACCATGTGCTGCTCGCCATCGACAACGGGCGGCACACGGTGATCGGCACGTCGGGACTGGGAGCTGCCGACTATGCCGAGATCGACGCCGCGGCGCGCGCCAATGGCGTCGGCGTTGTTGCCGCTGGCAACTTTTCCATCACCGCCACGCTGATGAAGCGGTTTGCACTTATGGCGGCAAAATACGTGCCGGACGTCGAGGTCATCGATTATGCTAGTGCAAAGAAGCCCGACGCGCCCTCCGGAACCGCACGAGAGCTTGCTGAAGCGCTGGCCGACATCCGCAAGGCCTCAACGGCAAAGCCGGTCTCCGAGGTCTCCGGCGTGCCGGCCACACGCGGTGGTGGGGTCGGCGCAGGCGAGGGGGTGCAAGTGCACGCGCTTCGCCTGCCGTCCTACATCCTGTCCTGCGAGGCGCTGTTCGGTCTGCCAGACGAGCGGCTGACCATACGCCACGACGCCGGCTCGTCCGCGGCGCCTTACGTGGCGGGCACGCTGCTCGCCATCAGACGGGTACAGCAGATCAAAGGTCTGGTTCGTGGTCTCGACGCGCTGATGGATTGATCCATTTCGGCAGGAATCGGGTGGGAAGCTCTGCCTTGCGAGCATAATTTCCGGTCGACGACACCGGAGATTTTGCCATGACGCTAAAATTCAAAGCCTTGCCAACCAATGCTGTCCGGGCACTTCAGCGCGGCGGGCCGGATGCTTATGGCTTGAAGCCAGAGCGGCAACTTTCGGATGGCGACGGCGTGCCTTGCCGTCATTGCTTGAAAAATATTGCTGTGGGAGAAGCCTATCTTGTTTTGGCCTATCGGCCTTTTCCGGAGCTGCAGCCTTATGCCGAAACGGGGCCGATCTTTCTGCATGCGAAAGAATGCGAACGCGCCGCCGAGGGGAAAATGCTTCCCGAAATGCTCGAAAGCAGCGATTACATTGTGCGCGGTTATGGCAAGGACGACCGCATCGTTTACGGCAGCGGCGGCGTCATTCCGACCGACGCAATTGCCGCACGGGCAGAGACGTTGTTCGAACGCGACGACATCGCTTACGTCCACATCCGCTCGGCGCGCAACAATTGCTATCAATGCCGGATCGACCGCGCGTAACCGGACAGGCTGCACCGGCTTGGGGCTGTCGTACTCCCGTCGCATACAAGCGGTAGAAACACACTGTCGATCGATTTGCCGACCGCGGATGAACCGGCGGGAATTTTCGACAACCGAGGAAGCGGGGCTTTGGCTCCGCTTTTTTTGTTGTCCGGTTATTCCGCGCGCCCGACACTTTTCAGTTTTTCGACATAAGAAAAAACCCGTCGGACGAATCCGACGGGCACTGGAGAGGCAGATTCGGACAGCTCAGGCGGCGAGAACGGCCTTCGGCTCGACCAGGTCGTAACCGAGCGCTTCGGCCACTGCGCGATTCGTGATCTTGCCCTTGTGGACGTTCAGCCCGTTGCGCAGATGGTGGTCGTCTACCAGCGCCTTGAGGCCCTTGTCGGCGAGCTGCAGGCCATAATGCAGCGTCGCATTATTGAGCGCGTGGGCCGAGGTGACCGGCACCGCACCCGGCATGTTGGCGACGCAATAGTGGATGACGCCATCGACCTCATAGGTCGGCTCGGCATGGGTGGTGGCGTGCGAGGTCTCGAAGCAGCCGCCCTGGTCGATGGCGACGTCGACCAGCACGGCGCCTTTCTTCATGCCCGACAGCATTTCGCGCGTCACCAGCTTCGGCGCTGCTGCCCCCGGGATCAGCACGGCGCCGACGACGATGTCAGCCGAAAAACATTCTTCCTCCAGCGCCTCGACGGTCGAGTAGCGGGTGTGGACGCGGCCGCCAAAGATGTCGTCGAGCTGACGCAGGCGCGGGATCGAGCGGTCAATGATGGTGACGTCGGCGCCAAGGCCGGCGGCCATCCGTGCAGCATGCAGGCCGACGACGCCGCCGCCGAGCACAGTGACCTTGCCGGGGAGCACGCCGGGCACGCCGCCAAGTAGCACGCCGCGGCCACCATTGGCCTTTTGCAGCGCCGTTGCGCCCGCCTGGATCGACAGGCGGCCGGCGACTTCCGACATCGGTGCTAGCAGCGGCAGACCGCCGCGCTCGTCGGTGACCGTCTCGTAGGCTATCGCGGTCACGCCGGAGGCCAGCAGGCCCTTGGTCTGCTCCGGATCCGGAGCAAGATGCAGATAGGTATAGAGGATCTGGCCGTCGCGGAGCTGAACCCATTCGTTGGGCTGCGGCTCCTTGACCTTCACGATCATGTCAGACTTGGCAAAAACGTCGGCGGCCGTTTTGGCAATCGTGGCGCCGGCGGCGCGATACGCGTTGTCATCGGCGCCGATGCCGGCGCCGGCGCCGGTCTCGATCAGCACTTCATGGCCATGCGCGACATATTCACGGACCGAACCCGGTGTCAGGCCGACGCGGTATTCATGGTTCTTGATTTCCCGGGGGCAACCGACGCGCATCTTTTTCTCCTGATCCGGCCCTTTTAGGACCTGTTCCCTGTCTAGAGATAGTGAACCACGAATCGTTCGGTAAGTGTTTGCGAATGCGCTTGCCAGAGAGGCCACTGTTCGATAATCGTTGCGCAAAACATTAGAATTCTCGCAGGAACCCGCAAAAATGCCGCTAGACAGGATTGATATCGCCATTCTCGAGACGCTGCAGAAAGACGGGCGGATACCCAACGCAGCGCTCGCCGAGAAGGTTGGCCTGTCGCAGTCGGCCTGTTCGCGGCGGCTGGACAATCTGGAGAAGTCCGGAACCATCCGCGGCTATCACGCACGGCTGTCCAACGCTGCACTTGGGCACCAGATGACGGCGATCGTGCATATATCGCTGTCCGGGCAATTCGAGAAGACGTTGTCGGATTTCGAGGCAGCGATAAAGCGCTGCCCGAACGTCCTGTCCTGCCATTTGATGTCGGGCGAATATGACTACATCCTGCGCATCGCGGCAAAGGATCTCGTCGACTACGAACGCATCCACAAGGAGTGGCTGTCGGCAATGCCGCATGTGACGAAGATCAATTCGTCTTTTGCCTTGCGCGAAATCGTCGATCGCACGGCCGTGGGAATGAAACCTGAACTCGCCTAGGCCCCGAACTCGCCTAGGTGTTGACTGCCTCGGTCACCACACGGTCCATCGGAATGTCGTGCGGCTGCGGGTAGATGGTGACGATGCGCTGCAGTTCGTAGCCGACGCCGACGACCAGCGGTTTGAAGGGCATCGCGGCAAGCGTGCGATCGAAGAAGCCGCCGCCATAACCCAGGCGAAACTGCCCGGGATCGATGCCGACGATCGGCGAAATGACGATGTCGGGCAACACCGGATCGCCGTCAGCCGGTATCGGGATATTCCAGACGCCCTTCTCCAGCCGGTCTCCGTGGGTATAGGCGCGAAAGACAAGCGGCCGGTCTTTCTCGACGACGACGGGCAACGCCGTGCGCCCGCCCCGCGCGTTAACGGTTTCCATCCACGGGCGCAGGTCCGGCTCGCCGCGAAACGGCCAATAGAGGCTGACCATGCGGCCGGCGATGTCGCCGATCACCGCGTCGAGCCTTTCGGCAATGCGCTGCGACATGGCTGCGCGCGTGTCGGCCGAAACGGCAAGGCGGGATACGATCAACCGCTCGCGCTCGGCCTTGCGCCAGCGCCTTACGTCGGTCCAGTCGGATAGCGGCGCTTGGAACTCCGGATCAAGCTCGTGCATAAAACAAGGCGGCGAGGCGTACTGCGCTGGGTCTTCATCTTCATCCTTAGCCATGCTTCACCTGCAATATACTGTTCCAACCAAGTCGTATCCGGGACGTAAGCTATATCCGGGAATGAGTCTGCAGCATGCGTATTCACGACATCAAGAGACGAGTCCCAGGCAGTTGCAGCGCAGGCATTGCTGCACTGCACAACGATACTTACATCATCCTTGGCGAAAGGAATGAGTGAGATGAACATAGCCAACATCGCGTCGTTGTCGTAGGCGCCGGCTTCGGCGGCCTCGAGTTGACCCGCGCACTTGCCGGCGCGCCGGTGCGCATCACCATGATCGACAGGCGCAATCATCACCTCTTTCAGCCGCTGCTCTACCAGGTGGCGACGACGGCCCTGGCCACCTCCGAAGTGGCTTGGCCGATCCGCCATCTCCTGCGCAGGCGCAAGGACGTGACGACGCTGCTTGCCACTGTGACTGGCATCGACCGCACCGGCAAGCGCGTGCTGCTGCAGGACGGCGGCACGGTCGCTTACGACACGCTGGTGCTGGCCACCGGCGCGCGGCACGCCTATTTCGGCCATGACGAATGGGAGCCATTCGCCCCGGGCCTGAAGACGCTGGAGGACGCCACGACCATTCGACGGCGTATTCTTTTGGCTTTCGAGCAGGCCGAGCGGGAAACCGATCCCGCCCAGCGCCAGGCATTGCTGACGCTGGCGATCGTCGGCGGCGGGCCGACCGGCGTGGAATTGGCCGGCACCATTGCCGAACTGGCGCACGACACGCTGCGCGGCGAGTTCCGCAACATCGACACGCGGCAGACGCGTGTGGTGCTGATTGAGGCCGGCGACCGCGTTCTTGCCAATTTCGCGCCGGAACTCTCCGATTATGCAATGAAGGCGCTCGAACGGCTCGGCGCGACCGTCGAACTCGGCCGGGCGGTTACGCGCTGCGATGCTGAGGGTGTCGTCTTCGGCGACAGGCATTTGCCGGCCAGGACAATCCTGTGGGCGGCGGGCGTAGCCGCTTCGCCAGCCGCCGAATGGCTCGGCGCGGCAGCGGACCGCGCGGGCAGGGTGCTTGTCGAGCCCGACTTGAGTGTGCCGGGAAACCCAGAGATTTTCGTCATCGGTGACGCAGCGCACGTCCTGCGACCGGATGGCCGGCTGGTGCCGGGCGTCGCGCCCGCCGCCAAGCAGCAGGGACGGCACGTCGCCACGGCGATCAAGGCAAGGCTTGCCGGTGACGCGACACCGCGTCCTTTCAGCTACAGGCATGACGGCGATCTGGCGACGATAGGCAAGCGCGCCGCGGCCATCGATTTCGGCTGGATCAAGCTTACCGGCCGGCTTGCCTGGTGGCTATGGGGCTTGGCGCATATTTACTTCCTGATCGGCTTTCGTAACCGGCTTGCGGTTTCCCTGAGTTGGCTATGGATCTACTTCACCGGTCAGCGCAGCGCGCGGCTGATCACGCAGGGCGACGACGATAAGGGCTGATTGTTCGCTGCCGGACATTCATCGGCGCGTCACCTCCTCTTGATGGAATCGGCTTCTGGACTCGGCTGGATTTCGGCGCGAAGCTTTGCTTCGGGCAGGACTTGTCACGTCGTGGAAGAAAGAGAAAACGAATGTCCCAATTGCGCCACCTCGTCTCACGCCGCGATTTCCTCGCCGGCGTTGCCGCCAGCGGAGCGCTGCTCATGCTGCACCCGTTCTCCGCCCGGGCTCAAGCCAATCAGGCGCATCTGAGGATTATGGAGACGACCGACATCCACGTGAATGTGCTGCCTTACGATTACTACGCCGACAAAGCTAACGACACGATGGGGCTGTCGCGAACGGCATCGTTGATTGAAGCCGTGCGCAAGGAAGCAACCAACGCGATGCTGATCGATAATGGCGACCTTCTGCAAGGCAACCCGATGGGCGACTACATCGCCTACGAGAGGGGGATGAAGGATGGCGATCTGCATCCGGTCATGAAGGGCATGAACCTGCTCGGCTACGAATGCTCGACGCTCGGCAACCACGAGTTCAACTATGGCCTGTCGTTCATGGACAAGGTGCTGGCCGGTGCCAATTTCCCGTTTGTCTGCGCGAATTTGATCCGCGGCACGGAGTTCGCCGCGAACCCGCGCGACGACAAGCTTTATCTCAAGCCTTTCGTCATCCTCGACAGGAAGATCAAAGACGGGTCGGGCGCCGAGCAACCGATCAGGATCGGCATCATCGGCTTCGTGCCGCCGCAGATCATGGTCTGGGACCTGAAAAATCTCGAGGGCAGCGTCAAGACGCGCGACATCGTCGAGGCGGCCAAGGCGTGGGTGCCGCAAATGAAGGAAGAAGGCGCCGACATCGTCATTGCGCTCTCCCATTCTGGCATCGACGTGAAGCAAAGCGACATGATGGAGAACGCCTCCTTCTTCGTTGCCGGTGTCGAAGGTATCGATGCGGTGTTCACCGGCCACCAGCATCTGATCTTCCCCGGCAAGAAGGACTTTCAGTCGCTGGAAGCCGTCGATACGGCGAAAGGCACGTTGCAAGGCAAGCCCGCCGTCATGGCCGGCTTCTGGGGCTCGCACATGGGGCTGATCGATCTGTTGCTGGAGCGCGACGGATCGACGTGGAAAATCGTTTCGACGACCTCTGAGGCCAGGCCGATCTTTGAGCGGGTCGACAAAACGAACAAGCCGACCGTCGCGGACGACCAGCGCATCGTCGACGCGCTCAAACAGGACCACGAGGCGACGCTTGCCTATGTGCGCCGGCCGGTCGGCAAAACCTCGGCGCCGCTCTATTCCTATTTTGCGCTGGTCGCCGACGATCCATCGGTGCAGATCGTCAGCCAGGCGCAGACCTGGTACTTGGAGGACATCCTGAAGAACACAGAGTGGAAGGATATGCCGCTGTTGTCGGCGGCGGCACCGTTCAAGGCGGGCGGGCGCAACGGCGCCGACTATTACACCGACGTACCGGTGGGCGATATCGCCATCAAGAACGTCGCCGACCTCTACCTCTATCCAAACACGGTGCGCGCCGTCGAAATCACCGGGGCAGAGGTGAAGGAATGGCTGGAAATGTCGGCCGGCATCTTCAACCGGATCGAACCGGGCAAAGCCGACCAGGCGCTCATCAACACCGACTTCCCGTCTTATAATTTCGACGTGATCGACGGCGTTACCTACCGGATCGACCTGTCGCAGCCACCGAAATATGATTCGAAGGGCGGGCTGGTGAACGCCGGCTCGACCCGCATCATTGACTTGATGTTCGACGGCAAACCAATTGATCCCATGCGGAAATTCGTCGTCGCAACCAACAACTACCGGGCCGGTGGCGGCGGCAATTTCCCGGAGATCAATGCCTCGAAGATCATCTACGAAGCGCCCGACACCAACCGCGACGTGATCGTGCGCTATATCGTCAGCGAAGGCACCATCAACCCGTCGGCGGATGCCAACTGGTCGTTTGCGCCACTACCGGAAACCAGCGTCGTATTCGAGACCGGCGCCAAGGCGAAGGAGTTTATTGCGCAAGTGAAGTCGCTGAAGATCGAGCCGGCGGGCGAGGGCGAAGCGGGCTTTGCAAAATACCGCATCACGCTTTGAGGCAAGGATTTGAGCGTCGGCTCGAAACTGTCTCAGCGTTAAGATACTGTCCCGATACGGCCAATCCGTTTGAGACAGGGGGCCTCTTCAAGCAGGTGGTGTGAAACGCCGCTTGACGGCGGCATGACCAGATCCAGCGCGTCCGTCGAAATCCCACCGGAATAATCGTGTGGCAGTTGGTCGATCGAGGCGGGAAGCGGTCGTCGAAGCCGAGCGGGGTTATCTTTCCTAGGCGCCCTGCAGCGGTAGCGCCATTCTGGCCAGCAAGCATCGCAGCGGACAGACCAAAGGCTGTTAAAATTCGGGGAGGGTCCCAGCAGGCCGGAATCACTATGGTTGCAAGCATCCATATGCGCTAGTTTTAGCCATGCGTTATGTCATCATCATCACGACCGTCACCTTTTTCCTGATCTGGGACGGCATTTACAACCAAGGCCGCTACCTCGACAGGACCATCAGGGAGGTGACCCGCGTCGTGCACTATGTAACCAGCATGGTGTAGTTTCTCTTCTTCGCCACGGTTCGCCGACGCGACATCCTGCCGATTGACGGCACGCTCCCGCTGACACAAAAGAACGCCGGTCCAACGGTCCAGGAGGCTGGGTTGATCCGGCATATCGTTTTCTTCAGCGCACGGCGTAAAGTGGACGTCGAGGCAGTGCGTACGGGTCTGCTGGCGCTCGGCAAGATACCCCACTCGCGCCATTTCGAGGTGATGCTCAACACCAAGGTCGACCCGCTCTCGGATGAAATCGATGTGGTCGTCTATGCCGAGTTCGAGGACGAGGCAGCGCTCGCCGCCTACAAGGCGCATCCGCTCTATGCAGAGACCACCAGCCGGGTAAAACCGCTGCGCGAATTGCGTTATTCGGCCGATATCGTGGCGAGTTGACGAGCCGCCGTCCCCTACGCGCTGATGTGGTCTTTCCGCTGAGGCGTCGGCCAAGCCCTTGAACCATTTTCAGGAATGAGGCACATCGCGCGGGACATGACCGAGAACACCCCCGCAAGCCCTCATCCGCTCGATCATCTGGTGCTGCCGACAGCGAGCCTCGATGTTGCGCGGGCGCGCTTGACCTTGCTCGGCTTTACCGTTGCGCCGACAGGTATCCACCCTTTCGGAACCGAAAACTGCTGTGTCTTCCTCACCGACGGCACCTATCTCGAGCCGCTCGCGGTCGCCGACCGGCAGGCCGTGGCAACGGCGATCGCGAGCCGCAACGTCTTTGTCGCGCGGGATCACACCTATCGCGAAGAAAACGGCGATGAAGGATTTTCTGCCGTGGCGCTGGGCACCGAAAGCGCCGCCGCGGACCACGCGCGCTACATGGAAGCCGGTCTGTCGGCGGGAGACGCGCTAAGCTTTTCGCGCGCCTTCACCGATGCGACGGGAAAGAGCGACACCGCATCGTTCAAACTGGCCTTCGCGGCTACAGGCAAGGCAACGGACGCTTTTCTCTTCGCCTGCGAGCGGATCAATGCGCCGAACGTCGACCGCACTGCGTTGCAGGCCCACGCTAATGGCGCAACCGGCATTGTCGAAGTCGTGGCAGTCACTGGCGAACCTTTCGAACAAGGCCATTTGATTTCGATCGCAGCCGGAATCGAGGCGCAGGGCGGCGGCACTGTCTATGAGCTGCCGAATGCCGTCGTGACCATTCTGCATCCTGCAGCCTATTCGGCACGCTTCGGCATTCCTGCCAGCGCACCATCTGAACTCCGCTTTGCTGGGATCGTCTTTTCGATTAGGCACGGCGATGCCGTCGCCAAGCTGCTTGCAGCCAGTTCCGTCGAACACCACATGCGCGGCGGTGCTATCATCGTGCCGCCGGCGCCAGGGCAGGGCGCAGCCTTCATCTTCCGGGAGATCGCATGAACAAGCTCAATCCACTGATGCCAAACTCCTCCGTTGCGGTCGGCAAGGTCATTTTCGGCAACAGCACGCCCCTGTCGCTGATCGCCGGTCCATGCCAGCTGGAATCGCGGCAGCACGCTTTCGACATGGCTGGTGCGCTAAAGGAATTGACTGAAAGGCTCGGCATCGGACTCGTCTACAAGACCAGCTACGACAAGGCCAATCGCACCTCGCTCGGCGGCACGCGCGGTGCCGGACTTGAAGCGGCAATGCCGATCTTCGACGACTTGCGCAAGAATTTTTCGCTGCCGATCCTGACCGACGTCCACACTGAGGAACAATGCGCGATCGTCGCTCTGCATGCCGATATCCTGCAGATTCCTGCCTTCCTCAGCCGCCAGACCGATTTGCTGATTGCTGCGGCAAGAACCGGCAAGGTGGTCAATGTGAAGAAGGGGCAATTCCTCGCGCCGTGGGACATGAAGAACGTCGTCGCCAAAATCATCGGCTCCGGCAACGCCAATGTCTTGGTCACCGAGCGCGGCGCATCCTTTGGTTACAACACCCTGGTGTCCGACATGCGGGCGCTGCCGATCATGGCCGAGATCGGCGCGCCGGTGATTTTCGATGCCACCCATTCCGTGCAGCAGCCGGGTGGGCAGGGCGGTTCGTCTGGAGGCGACCGGCGCTTTGTCGAGACGCTGGCGCGCGCGGCCGTCGCGGTTGGCGTCGCCGGCGTCTTCATCGAGACGCACCAGGACCCCGACAACGCGCCTTCCGACGGTCCCAACATGGTGCCGCTAAAGGATCTTCCCGCATTGCTTGATCGGCTGATGGCGTTCGATCGCATTGCCAAAAGCGTGGGTTGAACCAGCAGTTGCGCCACAGCAGCGCCGCCAAGAAAACTTTGAAGAATTTCGAACCCGCCTGGAACCTTAGCCCGCGGCCCTCATTGTCAAAATCTAATGTCAACGACGACGAGGAGCACACCATGACGACCCAGACGGGACACACCGAAGCCATCGCCGCTTCGCGGGTTATCGGCACATCAGTCTACAATACGGAAGGCACTCATATCGGCGACATCGAGGACGTCATGCTCGACAAACTGTCGAACGGAATCATGTTTGCCGTGATCGGTTTTGGCGGATTTCTCGGCATCGGCGAGAAATACCACGCCATTCCGTGGGCGAGCCTTGACTATGATGAGAACAAGGGCGGCTATGTCGTGCCGTTCACCAAAGACCAGCTGATGGCCGCTCCTTCCTATTCGATCAACGAGCTGACCGGCGCCGACGGCGAGGCCGCGCGTGACGCCTCATACAACTACTACAAGGTCGAGCCTTACTGGCACTGACTAAGTCTCCTGGAATCAAAAAGGCCCCCGGGAAATCGGGGGCCTTTCGATGTGGCGGGATGCTACTGCGCAATCTGCAGGGCCGGCAAAGGCGACGATCCCTGCGGGGGTTGCTGATTGTCGCACGACGTCAGGAACGCAGCCGCGATCAGGAACAAACTCACAATACCGCTCAACTGGGACATGGCGAAACTCCTCCTGTTTCGCCCCGCGCGACAACAGCCATAAACCAGAACCCGGCATGCCGCGTATGACAAATGATGACAGCGCTTCGTGCTTCGTGAATCCGTAGCGCACGGGCAATATTTGCAAGTGCCCCGATTGCGTTTTGCGGCGCTTTGGCTAAGAGGTGCGCGACGCTTCAATCGATCAATCGGGGACATCGCAATGACGGCCATCATCGACATTGTCGGGCGTGAAATCCTGGACAGCCGCGGAAATCCGACCGTCGAGGTCGACGTCGTGCTCGAAGACGGCTCGATGGGTCGCGCCGCGGTGCCGTCCGGCGCCTCGACCGGCGCGCATGAGGCGGTCGAACTGCGCGATGGCGGCCCCCGCTATCTCGGCAAGGGCGTGCTCACGGCGGTCGAGGCGGTGAACGGCGAGCTGTTCGAGGCGATCGGCGGCATGGAGGCAGAGAATCAGATCCATATCGACCAGACCATGATCGAGCTCGATGGTACGCCCAACAAGAGCCGGCTCGGCGCCAATGCCATCCTCGGCGTGTCGCTGGCTGTGGCCAAGGCCGCGGCCGAAGCGGCCGACCTGCCGCTCTATCGTTATGTCGGCGGCACCAAGGCCCAAGTGCTGCCGGTGCCTATGATGAACATCATCAATGGCGGCGCGCATGCCGACAACCCGATCGATTTCCAGGAATTTATGATCCTGCCGATCGGCGCGCCGACGCTGCGCGACGGCGTGCGCTGGGGCTCGGAGATCTTTCATACGCTGCGAAAGAAGCTGAAGGACGCCGGCCATAACACCAATGTCGGCGACGAGGGCGGCTTTGCCCCCAACCTGAAGAGCGCGCCGGCCGCGCTCGACTTCATCATGGAATCGATCGAGCAGGCTGGCTTCAAGCCCGGCCAAGAGGTTGCGCTAGGCCTCGACTGCGCGGCGACCGAATTCTTCAAGGATGGCAACTACGTCTATGAAGGCGAGAGGAAAACCCGCGACCCGAAGGCGCAGGCCAAATATCTAGCCAAACTCGCTGCCGACTACCCGATCATCACCATTGAGGACGGCCTGGCCGAGGATGACTGGGACGGTTGGAAAATACTGACTGATCTCATCGGCAAGCAAACGCAGCTGGTTGGCGACGATCTGTTCGTCACCAACACGGCGCGGCTGCGCGACGGCATCCGCATGGGTGTCGCCAATTCGATCCTGGTCAAGGTCAACCAGATCGGCTCGCTTACCGAAACGCTCGACGCCGTTGAGACCGCGCACAAGGCCGGCTATACCGCGGTGATGTCGCACCGCTCGGGCGAGACCGAGGATTCGACCATCGCCGACCTCGCCGTTGCCACCAATTGCGGGCAGATCAAGACGGGCTCGCTGTCGCGCTCGGATCGCATGGCCAAGTACAACCAGCTCATCCGCATTGAGGAGGAGCTCGGCAAGCAGGCGCGATATGCCGGCAAGTCGATCGTGAAAAGCTGATTTCGAGAGAAAATCCGTTGCGACGAGGGCGGGGACATTCCCGCCCTTTTTTGCTTCCAGGCTCTGAATCCAACAGGCTGTAACCGTCCATTAAGCACAATCGGGCGACAAAGGCGGCGTAGAGGATTCGGACCATGTGGACACGCCAGCACAAGCAAAGAAACACCGGCCGGCTGATCATCCCCTCGCTCTGCGTGGTGTTCCTGACTTATTTCGGTTTCCATGCCTATCATGGCGAGTTCGGCATCTATTCCAAGTATCAGCTCGAAGCTGAGACTGCCGAATTGCAGGGCAGGCTCGATGCCGTCAGGGTGCGCCGGATCGATCTCGAGCGCCGCGTTCAGCTGATGCATGAGGGCACGCTGGAGAAGGACATGCTGGACGAGCAGGCGCGCAAGGCGCTTAATCTGTCCCACGCCGACGAGATCACCATCATGCTGCCGGTCGCAAGATAACCTGATCTCAGTTAATCAGCGATATTTGCAATGATTTTAATTGCTTAGATGCATGACAGCCATGCGTTTTCGGCATGGCGAAAGCCTTCCCTGCATGTTAGC
Source organism: Mesorhizobium sp. M0800 (assembly GCF_040320095.1). NCBI lineage: Bacteria > Pseudomonadati > Pseudomonadota > Alphaproteobacteria > Hyphomicrobiales > Phyllobacteriaceae > Mesorhizobium > Mesorhizobium sp. M0800. The sequence continues at coordinate 341,108 of NZ_JAMYOZ010000004.1, read as the reverse complement.
CTGCCTCAAATCGGTGGGAGAACTGATCTCCCTCGCTGTCCGCCAAGAGACGCCAACAGGGAGTGATGCATGGCCACCGCCACCAGAAAAGCGCCTGCCAAATCCAAATCAGACGGCAAGATGCCGGGCCTTTCCACCCCGAAGCCTGTTGAATTCACCAAAGACCAGGAGCTTGCCGCCTACCGGCACATGCTGCTCATCCGCCGCTTCGAGGAAAAGGCCGGCCAGCTTTACGGCATGGGCTTCATCGGCGGTTTCTGCCACCTCTACATCGGCCAGGAAGCGGTCGTTACCGGCATGAAGATGGCGCTGATCGACGGCGACCAGATGATCACCGCCTATCGCGACCATGGTCATATGCTGGCCATGGAGTTGTCACCGCGCGGCGTCATGGCCGAACTGACCGGGCGCCGTAGCGGCCTGTCGAGAGGCAAGGGCGGCTCCATGCACATGTTCTCCAAGGAGAAGCATTTTTACGGCGGCCACGGCATCGTCGGCGCGCAAGTGTCGCTCGGCACCGGCATTGCCTTCGCCAACCGCTATCGCGGCAACAACAATGTGACGCTGACCTATTTCGGCGATGGCGCGGCGAACCAGGGCCAGGTCTACGAAAGCTTCAACATGGCCTCGCTGTGGAAGCTTCCGGTGATCTACATCATCGAGAACAACCGCTACGCCATGGGCACTTCGGTCTCGCGCTCGTCGGCCGAGACGGATTTCTCGCACCGCGGCGCGTCCTTCAAGATTCCAGGCATCCAGGTCGACGGCATGGATGTGCGCGCTGTAAAGGCAGCCGGCGACCTCGCCGCCGAATGGTGCCGCGCCGGCAACGGGCCGCTCATTCTCGAAATGCAGACCTATCGTTACCGCGGCCACTCGATGTCGGATCCGGCAAAATACCGCTCCAAGGAAGAAGTGCAGAAAATGCGCTCCGAACGTGACCCGATCGAGCAGGTCAAGGCGCGGCTGCTCGACAAGAAATGGGCAAGCGAGGACGAACTCAAGGCCATCGACAAGGAAGTCCGCGACGTTGTCGCCGACGCCGCAGAATTTGCCCAGAACGACGCGGAGCCGGATCCGTCCGAGCTCTGGACCGACATCGTACTTTAACGAGAGGGCAAGGACATGCCGATCGAAATTCTCATGCCCGCCCTCTCGCCGACCATGGAAGAGGGTAATGTTTCCAAGTGGTTGAAGAAAGAAGGTGACAAGGTCGCGGCCGGTGATGCCATTGCCGAAATCGAGACCGACAAGGCAACGATGGAAGTCGAAGCCGTCGACGACGGCACGCTTGCCAAGATCGTGGTTCCTGCCGGCACCGAGGGTGTCAAGGTCAACACGCTGATCGCTGTGCTGGCCGTCGATGGCGAAGACATCGACGAGGCAGGCGAAGGTATCGGCGAGGAGGCTGTTGAGGCGCAAGCAGCAGCGCCCGCTGCCGCTCCGGCCCCCGCGGCTGCTGCGGCCAAGAGCGAAGCGGCAGCACCTGTTGCCGCTGCGCCCGGGTTGGAAATTGCCGCCGATCCGGACATCCCGGCCGGCACCGAAATGGTCTCGACCACAGTGCGTGAAGCCTTGCGCGACGCAATGGCGGAGGAAATGCGCCGCGACGGCGACGTCTTCGTCATGGGCGAGGAAGTCGCCGAGTACCAGGGCGCCTACAAGATCACACAAGGCCTGTTGCAGGAATTCGGTCCGAGACGCGTGGTCGACACGCCGATCACCGAGCACGGCTTTGCCGGCGTTGGTGTTGGCGCGGCGATGGCCGGCCTGAAGCCGATCGTCGAATTCATGACCTTCAACTTCGCCATGCAGGCGATCGACCAGATCATCAATTCAGCCGCCAAGACGCTCTACATGTCCGGCGGCCAGATGGGCGCCCCGATCGTCTTTCGCGGCCCGAACGGCGCTGCTGCCCGCGTCGCCGCGCAGCATTCGCAGTGCTATGCCGCCTGGTACAGCCATATTCCTGGATTGAAGGTGGTGATGCCTTATACCGCCGCCGACGCCAAGGGTCTGCTCAAGGCGGCGATCCGCGATCCGAACCCGGTCATCTTCCTCGAAAACGAAATCCTTTACGGCCACTCCTTCGACGTGCCGAAGATGGACGATTTCGTGTTGCCGATCGGCAAGGCGCGCATTCACAAATCCGGCAAGGACGTGACCATCGTCTCGTTCGGCATCGGCATGACCTACGCGCTCAAGGCGGAGGCGGAGTTGCGCGGCATGGGCATCGATGCCGAGATCATCGACTTGCGCACTATCCGCCCGCTCGACTTCGACACGATCATCGCCTCGGTCAAAAAGACCAATCGCCTCGTGGTGGTCGAGGAAGGCTTTCCGCAGAACTCGGTCGGCGACCATATCGCCAATCAGGTCTCGCAGCGCGCCTTCGATTTCCTCGATGCACCGGTCATTACAATTGCCGGCAAGGACGTGCCGATGCCCTATGCGGCGAACCTCGAAAAGCTGGCGCTGCCCAATGTCGGCGAGGTCGTCGAGGCGGTCAAAGCCGTCACGTATCGCTGAGCAGGGCGGGAGGACAAAATGCCGATCAACATCACCATGCCGGCGCTGTCGCCCACAATGGAAGAGGGCAATCTTTCCAAGTGGCTGGTCAAGGAAGGCGATAAGGTTTCGCCCGGCGACGTGATTGCCGAGATCGAGACCGACAAGGCGACGATGGAAGTCGAAGCCGTCGACGAGGGCACGGTCGCCAAGCTGGTGGTTCCGGCCGGCACAGAAGGCGTCAAGGTCAATGCGCTGATCGCAGTGCTGGCTGCCGAGGGCGAGGATGCTGCTTCTGCCGCCAAAAGCGGTGATGGCGCTGCGCCGGCCAAGGCTGAGGCTCCGAAAGCGGAAGCCCCCAAAGCTGAAACATCAAAGCCCGAAGCGTCGAAGCAGGAGCCTGCCGCACCTGGGCCTAAGGCGGAAGGGGTGCCGGTCGCCAACGGCCACGCAAGCGGTGAGCGCATCTTCGCCTCGCCGCTGGCCCGGCGCATTGCCAGGGAAGCCGGCGTCGATGTCGCGGCGCTGACAGGCTCCGGCCCCCGCGGCCGCGTAGTAAAGGCCGATGTCGATGCCGCAATTTCCAGTGGCGGCGCCAAGGCAGCGCCAGCAGCAAAAGCAGCTCCCGTCGGCGCTCCGGCACCTGCGGCCGCAGCACCCAAGGCGATGTCTGACGAGCAGGTGCTCAAACTGTTTGCCGAAGGCTCCTACGAGCTGATCCCGCACGACAATATGCGCAAGACCATTGCGAGGCGGCTGGTCGAAGCCAAGACCACCATCCCGCATTTCTATCTGACGCTCGACTGCGAGCTCGACGCACTTCTGGCCCTGCGCACGCAGATCAATGCGGCCGCGCCGGTGAAGAAGACCGAGAAGGGCGAAACGCCGGCCTACAAGCTGTCGGTCAACGACATGGTCATCAAGGCTCTTGCCATGGCGCTGATGGCGGTTCCCGATGCCAATGCGTCGTGGACAGAAAACGCCATGATCAAGCACAAGCACGCCGATGTCGGCGTTGCCGTATCGATCCCCGGCGGCCTGATCACCCCGATCATCCGGCGTGCTGACGAAAAGACGATGTCCGTCATCTCCAACGAGATGAAGGATCTTGCCGGCCGCGCCCGCAGCCGCAAACTGAAGCCGGAAGAATATCAGGGCGGCACCACGGCGGTGTCCAATCTCGGCATGTTTGGCATCAAGGATTTTTCTGCCGTCATCAACCCGCCGCATGCGACGATCCTGGCGGTCGGCGCCGGCGAGCAACGCGCGGTGGTCAAGAACGGCGAGATCAAGATCGCCACGATCATGTCGGTGACGTTGTCGACCGATCACCGCGCCGTCGACGGTGCGCTCGGCGCCGAGCTGCTCGTCGCCTTCAAACGCATGGTCGAAAACCCGATGGGCATGCTGGTTTAAGAGAAGGGAACAGGGCGGTGCAGAAATTCTTCACCAGCCTTTTTGCCTTCTTTCTTTCCGGTTTGGCGGGCGGATTGGTGGCGCAGTGGCTCGCCGTCGCCACCAATGCCGACGTAGAGTACATCCTTGTGTTCATGATCTCGGCTCTCGTCACCGTCCTCGTGACGGTCGCGTTCTTCATCGCACAATTCATGTCGGACCCACGACGGGCAACAAAGCTGACGGCGACCATAGGGGTAGCGTTTTTTGTGCTCGTTGGAGTTTCCCTGATCGGCTGGACTTTCTCCCAGCCCCCAGGCAAGAGCCAGTGGTCGGGCGATCTTCCCATAGTCGCCGGTCTCGTCCTGCCGGGCATCGCTACAGTGCTGGTCCAGTGGCTTTTCGTGCGCTGGCGATTGGCGCGCTCGCAACCAGGTTTCGGCGGGGCAGGTACATGAAGACGGTCCTCTGCTACGGCGATTCGCTTACCTGGGGCTATGACGCGGCAAACCTCGGCCGGCTTCCGCTGGAAGATCGCTGGCCGAGCGTGCTGCAGGCGGCATTGGGCAGCGGCGTCGAAGTCATCGCCGAAGGCCTGAATGGCCGAACCACCGCCTTTGACGATCACTTGGCCGGAGCGGACCGCAATGGCGCAAGGCTGTTGCCAACCATCCTGACGACGCATGCGCCGATCGACTTGATCGTCATCATGCTCGGCGCCAACGATATGAAGCCGTGGATTCACGGTAATCCGGTCGCGGCCAAACAAGGCATGCAACGCCTGATCGATATCGTGCGCGGTCACGATTACCCGTTCGATTGGCCGGCGCCGCGGATCCTGATCGTCGCGCCGCCCGTAGTCAGCCGCACGGAAAACGCCGAGTTCAAGGAAATGTTCGCCGGCGGCGATGACGCGTCAAAGCGGCTGGCGCCGCAATATTCCGCCCTTGCCGACGAGGCCGGCTGCGGCTTCTTCGATGCCGGCACGGTGGCCAAAACCACGCCGCTCGACGGCGTCCACCTGGACGCGGAAAACACGCGGAACGTCGGGCAAGCGCTGGCGCCGCTCGTGCGCCTCATGTTGGAATTGTGAAGGAGAAAGCCGTGGCTGAGAACTACGACGTCATCATCATCGGCTCCGGCCCCGGCGGCTATGTCACTGCAGTGCGTTCGGCCCAGCTTGGCTTCAAGACGGCGATCGTCGAGCGCGAGCACTTGGGCGGCATCTGCCTCAACTGGGGCTGCATTCCGACCAAAGCGCTGCTGCGCTCCGCCGAGATCATGCACTATTCGGATCATCTGAAGGACTACGGCCTGAAGATCGATGGCAAGGTCAGCATCGACACTGCCGCCGTCGTCGATCGCTCGCGAAAGGTCTCGCTGCGGCTCAACGGCGGCGTCGGCTTCCTGATGAAGAAGAACAAGGTCGACGTCATCTGGGGCGAAGCCAAGCTGACGAAACCCGGCGAGATCGTCGTGTCAAAATCGTCGAAGAAGCCGATGGAGCCGCAGCCGCCGGCGCCAAAGGGCGTCAAGGGCGAGGGCACCTACAGCGCCAAGCACATCATCCTGGCGACCGGAGCCAGGCCGCGCGCATTGCCCGGCATCGAGCCGGACGGCAAGTTGATCTGGACCTATTTCGAGGCGATGGTGCCGAAAGAGATGCCTAAGTCGCTGCTGGTGATGGGCTCGGGCGCCATCGGCATCGAGTTCGCCTCATTTTACCGCACCATGGGCGCCGAGGTGACGGTGGTCGAACTGCTGCCGGCCGTGATGCCCGTCGAGGACGCCGAAGTCTCGAAATTCGCGCAAAAGCAGTTCGAAAAGCAAGGCATGAAGATCATCCTCGAGGCCAAGGTGACCAAGGTCGAGAAGGGCGCCAATTCGGTCACGGCGCATGTCGAGATGAAGGACGGCAAGGTCGAGAAGATCACCGCCGACCGCATGATCTCGGCCGTCGGCGTACAGGGCAATATCGAGAACCTCGGCCTCGAGACGCTCGGCGTGAAGACGGACCGCGGTTGCGTCGTCGTCGACGGCTACGGCAAGACCAATGTGCCGGGCGTCTACGCCATCGGCGACGTTGCCGGACCGCCGATGCTCGCCCACAAGGCCGAGCATGAGGGCGTGGTCTGTGTGGAAAAGATAGCCAATTTCCCCGGCGTGCATGCCATTGACAAGCTGAAGATCCCGGGCTGCACCTATTGCAATCCGCAAGTCGCCTCGGTCGGACTGACGGAAGCCAAAGCGAAAGCCGACGGAAAGGACATCCGCGTCGGCCGCTTCCAGTTCGCGGCAAACGGCAAGGCGATTGCGCTGGGCGAAGACCAAGGCTTCGTCAAGACCATTTTCGACAAGAAGACCGGCCAGTTGCTGGGTGCCCACATGGTCGGCGCAGAAGTAACCGAACTGATCCAGGGCTTCGTCGTGGCGATGAATCTGGAGACCACCGAGGAAGAGCTGATGCACACGATCTTCCCGCACCCGACGCTGTCGGAGATGATGAAGGAGAGTGTACTCGACGCCTATGGCCGCGCACTGAATGCATGATAAATTAGTTGGGCGAGTCTCACACGGAAGACACAAAGGAACTCGACGGCAGAGCAATTCGTTTCGCAGGCATCATCCATCATACAAGGAGAGGGCATATGGAAATGAACGGCGTGGGCTGGGTTGCAGCCATCATCATCGGCGGCTTGGCGGGATGGCTCGCCGAGATGGTCATGAAGAGCAATACCGGCATCCTCATGAACATCGTTCTCGGCATTGTCGGCGCGATCGTGTTGAACGCCATCTTGCAGGCCCTGAACATCGGCATCTTCGGCGTCGGCTGGATAGCCTATCTGATCACCGGCTTCATCGGTGCCTGCATTCTGATTGCGGTCGGACGACTGGTGCGCCGCTAACCTCTGTCGGCACTTGCTATGCGAAAAAGGCCACCGCGGCATGCGTGATCGCGGCCTTTTTCTTTTCGCCGAAAAGTCCTAGATGACGTGGGTAGAGCGAGCGCTGGACAAGCGCTTGCCAATGAGCCGGGTTTCACATGGTCACCGTCCTCGACACGATTGCCAATGCGCCGCGCCTGCGGCATCCCGAAAAGGCGCACAAGCCGGATCAGGACGTACTGCGCAAGCCTGACTGGATCCGCGTCAAGGCGCCGATGTCGAAAGGCTATGCCGAGACGCGCGAAATCGTGAAGTCTCACAAACTGGTGACGGTTTGCGAAGAGGCGGGCTGCCCCAATATCGGCGAGTGCTGGGAGAAGAAGCACGCCACCTTCATGATCATGGGCGAGATCTGCACGCGGGCCTGCGCCTTTTGCAATGTCGCCACCGGCATCCCGACCGCACTCGATCCCGACGAGCCGGCGCGTGTCGCACATGCGGTCAAGCAAATGGGCTTGAGCCATGTCGTCATCACCTCCGTCGATCGCGACGATCTCGCCGATGGCGGGGCCCAGCATTTTGCCGATGTCATCCGTGCGATCAGGGCAGCAACCCCGTCGACGACGATCGAAATCCTGACGCCCGATTTCCTGCGCAAGGACGGTGCGCTGGAGATCGTCGTGGCGGCCAAGCCGGATGTTTTCAACCATAATCTCGAGACCGTGCCGTCTAACTATCTGACGGTTCGGCCGGGCGCGCGCTATTTCCACTCGATCAGGCTCTTGCAGCGGGTCAAGGAACTCGACCCCTCGATCTTCACCAAGTCCGGCATCATGGTCGGCCTTGGCGAGGAGCGGAACGAAATCCTGCAGCTGATGGACGATTTGCGTTCGGCCAATGTCGACTTCATGACCATCGGCCAATATCTGCAGCCGTCGAAGAAGCACCATCCGGTGATCCGCTTCGTCACGCCGGAGGAATTCAAGTCCTTTGAGACGATCGGCAGGACCAAGGGCTTCCTGCTGGTAGCGTCGAGCCCGCTGACGCGCTCGTCGCACCATGCCGGGGACGACTTTGCCAGGTTGCGCGCGGCGCGCGAAGCGTTTCTCAGGAAGTCCGCCTAACACACTGGTTTCATGCCACAATTCGAAGCCCATCGCCGCGTTGCGCATACGCCGGAACAGATGTTCGCTCTGGTTGCCGATATCGAATCCTATCCGCAATTCCTGCCGCTTTGCGAGGCACTTACGGTTCGTTCGCGCAAGGAACGCAACGGACGCACCCTGCTCATCGCGGACATGAGCATCGGCTACAAGGCGATCCGCGAGACTTTCACCACGCAGGTGCTGCTGAAGCCTGACGAGAACGCCATCGACGTCAAATATATCGACGGCCCGTTCAAATATCTCAGCAATGTCTGGCGCTTCGACCCGGCGGACGGCGGCGGTTGCAACGTCTGCTTCTTTATCGACTACGAGTTCAAGAGCCGCATTCTGGGTGCGCTCATGGGAACCATGTTCGACCGCGCCTTCCGCATGTTCTCCGAGGCGTTCGAGAAACGTGCCGAAATCATCTACGGCGCGCCATCGGCAGCCTGATCCGCGGCGAGCGCGCGTAAACCCAGTTCAAGCGCATGTTGGACCGTCTCCCGGCGGATGAAATCACGGCCCTTGTCGGCGAACAGCTGGCATTCGCTGACTACCGGCCGGCCAGCCACGGCAACGCCGAACCAGACCAGGCCGACAGGTTTTTCCGCCGAGCCGCCGCCCGGACCGGCGATGCCGGTCACCGCGAGCGCGAGCCCGGCCGGCGAATGGGCCAAGGCCCCGGCCGCCATCTCCACCGCAGTCTCGCGCGAGACCGCGCCGTGCGCTTCGAGCGTAGCGGCCGAGACGCCGAGCATTTCGGTCTTGGCCTGGTTGGAATAGGTGATGAAGCCGCGATCGACCACCGTGGAAGAGCCGGCAATGTCGGTCAGCGCGGCGATGATCATGCCGCCGGTGCAGCTCTCCGCCGTCGCCAGCATGATGCCGCGCTGCTGGCAGGCCTGAAGCAGGGCATCTGCGAGATCGCTATTGCTCACTCGGGGACATCCCCTGGAAACACAACGCTGGCGGTCGCGATGGCCGCTATGCCTTCCTCACGGCCGACGAAGCCGAGCTTCTCATTGGTTGTCGCCTTGATCGAGATGCGATTGCGCGAAATTCGCAGCATTGCCGAAAGCGCTTCGGTCATTGCCTCGCGATGTGGGCCGACGCGCGGCGCCTCGCAGATCAGGGTGATGTCGGCGTTGGCGATGCGCCCGCCGCGCGCGCGCACCAGCTTGGCCGCGTGTTCGACGAAGATGCGTGAAGCGGCCCCTTTCCACTGTGGGTCGGAGGGCGGGAAATGCGTGCCGATGTCACCGGCGCCGCAGGTGGCCAGCAGGGCGTCGGTCAAGGCATGGAGACCGACATCGGCATCCGAATGGCCGGATAACTTCCTGTCGTGTGGAATGGCGACGCCGCACAGGGTGACATGGTCGCCGGGCTCGAACGCATGCACGTCATAGCCATTGCCGGTTCGGATGTCGGGAAAACGTGGGGCGCTGGAAAGCCGCTGATCCGCCATTGCAATATCCCGCGCCCAGGTCAGTTTGACATTGTCCGGCGAGCCGGGAACGATCTTCACCGGAATATGCGCCCATTCGGCGATAGCCGCATCGTCGGTGAAATCCGCCTTGCCCAGATGATGAGCCTTTTCGTGCGCAGCCAGGATCGGCCAGAAGGGAAAGCCTTGTGGTGTTTGTGCGGCATGGAGCCCGGCCCTGGACACTGTTTCGCCGATCATGCCTTCGGCCGTTTCGCGCTTCAGCGTATCGGCAACGGGCAAAGCAGGCAGCGCTCCCTGGCGCTCTTCAATGGCGGCGATCGTACGGTCTATCAGTTCCGCATCGACAAACGGCCGAGCCGCATCATGGATCAGGACCCGGCCCGGCGCATGGCTTCTCAACGCCAGCAGTCCAAGCCGGACGGACTCCTGGCGTGACGTACCGCCGATCACAGCGACGACACGGTCGGCGTTCGCGCCGGCGGCGCGGCGGAAAAGCGCGTCGTCTTCGGCATGTATAGCAACGACGACAGCTCCAATTTTCGGATGCGTCAGAAAGGCGTCGAGTGTGCGTGCAATAACGGCGCCGCCGCCAATCTGCTGATATTGCTTCGGTCCATTGGCCTGTCCGGCGCGCGCGCCGCGACCGGCAGCAACGATGACCACGGCGACCTTGTCGTCGGCAGCATGCTTTTCGCTCACGTCTCTCATGCCGAGACGCTTAGCGCATGATCCAGAAAAGTGGTATCGCTTTCAGAAGACCCAGGATTGATGCGGTGCGGCGATCCTTTTTTTCCCAAATGCGCCTTAATGTCACGACATTGCGCGTTGCACATTGCCGTCGTTCTGGCTAGAGAATGTGCAGCAACCGAAGGTGCTTGGTTTTTGTGCATGCCTGATGTGACCAAATTGGCTTCGCCGCTGGATGTGGGTGGCGTGAGAATCCGCAACCGCGTGTTTCTCGCGCCGATGTCGGGCATCACCGACGAACCGTTCCGGCAGCGCGCCCATGCGCATGGCGCCGGGCTGGTCGTTTCGGAAATGGTGGCGAGCGGTGAGCTTGCAAAGGGCAGGGCTGGCTCGGGCCTGCGCATCCGTCATTCCGGGCTGCCTGTCCACATGGTCCAGCTTGCCGGCCGCGAGGCGATGCACATGGCCGAGGGCGCGCGAATCGCGGTCGGCGAAGGCGCCGACATCATCGACATCAACATGGGCTGCCCGGCCAAAAAAGTGACGGGCGGCTATGCCGGTTCGGCACTGATGCGAGACCTCGACCACGCGCTGTCGCTGATCGAAGCGGTAGTCGGCGCGGTCGACGTGCCGGTCACGGTCAAAATGCGGCTCGGCTGGGACGAAGGCGCGCTCAACGCGCCGATGCTGGCGCGACGCGCCGAGCAGGCCGGGGTGATGATGGTGACGGTGCATGGCCGCACACGTTGCCAGTTCTATCAGGGCACGGCCGACTGGCGTGCCATCGCACGCGTCAAGCAGGCCGTCTCGATCCCTGTAGTTGCCAATGGCGATGTCGGCTCGCCGGCAGAGGCTGCGTCGATCCTCGACCAATCCGGCGCCGACGCGGTGATGATCGGCCGTGCGCACTATGGCGCGCCGTGGACCGCCGGCAGCATTGTAGCGGCCGCGCTGGCCGAGGCACTATCCGGCATGCCGGAAAGCCCGCAAGCGCTGACCGATTACGTCATTGCCCATTACGAAGACATGCTGACGCTCTATGGCGTGGAAAGCGGATTGCGCCAGGCGCGCAAGCATCTCGGCTGGTATCTCGACCGCCACGCCACCACAAGCGACGACCGGCGCAAGGCCATACTCACTTCTTTCGAGCCTGGGCGCGTCATTTCCTTGCTGCGCGACGTATTTTCAAGCGCTCCCGAAGCGGCGAACCTGCGGAGTGCGGCATGAACGCCACCGTCACACAGAGCACGGATATGGCGGACGCCGCGCATATTGTGCTCAACACCATTCGTCGGCCGGTGATCATGGTCGATCCGCAAGGCTTCATCACCTTCGCCAATGCCGATGCCGAGGATTTTTTCCGGTCGAGCGCCACGATGCTCGCGCGCAATACGCTACACAAGCTCATTCCTTTCGGCAGTCCGCTGCTGACGCTTGTCGACCAGGTGCGCGAGCGCCGGGCGCCAGTCAACGAATACCGGGTGGACGTGTCGTCGCCGCGGCTCGGCATCGAGAAGGTGGTCGATCTCTACGTCGCGCCTGTGACGGAATTTCCAGGCTCCGTCGTGGTAATGTTCCAGGAACGCTCAATGGCCGACAAGATCGACCGGCAGATGACGCATCGCGGTGCGGCGCGCTCGGTCACCGGCCTTGCCGCGATGCTTGCCCATGAGATCAAGAACCCGCTGTCCGGCATTCGTGGTGCCGCGCAGCTGCTTGAGCTGTCGGCGTCCGACGAGGATCGCGCACTGACCAGGCTGATCACCGACGAGACCGACCGCATTGTCTCGCTGGTCGACCGCATGGAGGTGTTTTCGGACGAGCGGCCGATCGACCGCTACCCCGTCAACATCCATGTCGTGCTCGACCATGTCAAGGCAATCGCCAAGAACGGTTTTGCCAAGCGGATCAAGATATTGGAGGATTATGATCCATCATTGCCTCCTGTTTTTGCCAATCGCGACCAGCTCATCCAGGTCTTCCTCAATCTGGTGAAAAATGCCGCCGAGGCGATCGGCAGTGATCCGCAGGGCGAGATCATGCTGTCGACCGCCTTCCGCCCGGGCATCCGTGTTTCCGTGCCCGGAACGCAGGACCGCGTGTCGCTGCCATTGGAATTCTGCGTGCGCGACAACGGTTCGGGTGTCTCCGAGGATATCCTGCCGATCCTGTTCGATCCCTTCATCACGACCAAGCCGAACGGCTCCGGTCTCGGTCTGGCGCTGGTCGCAAAGATCGTCGGCGAACATGGCGGCATCATTGAATGCGAATCGACGCCGCGCGGCACCACCTTCCGTATCCTGATGCCGGCGTGGAAAGAAACTCAGTTTGGCACCGACGACGACGGTGAAGGAGACCGCAAATGACCGTTCGCGGCAATATTCTCGTCGCTGACGACGATGCGGCCATCCGCACAGTCCTCAACCAGGCGCTTTCGCGCGTCGGTCACGACGTGCGCGTCACCTCCAATGCCTCGACGCTGTGGCGCTGGGTGGCGGCGGGCGAGGGCGATCTGGTCATCACCGACGTTGTCATGCCCGACGAGAACGCCTTCGACATGCTACCGCGCATCAAGAAGGCGCGACCGGAACTGCCGGTCATCGTCATGAGTGCGCAGAACACGTTCATGACCGCGATCCGGGCCTCCGAAACCGGAGCCTATGAATATCTGCCGAAACCGTTCGACCTGACGGAGTTGCTCAACATCGTCAACCGCGCGCTTTCCGAACCGCGGCGGCCCAAGATCGATACGCGGGCCGACGAGCCGCCGGAAACGATGCCGCTGGTCGGCCGCTCGGCGGCCATGCAGGACATCTACCGCATGCTGGCGCGCATGATGCAGACCGACCTGACGGTGATGATCTCGGGCGAATCGGGTACCGGCAAGGAACTGGTGGCGCGCGCGCTGCATGAATATGGCCGTCGTCGTGGTGGCCCCTTCGTCGCCATCAACATGGCGGCGATCCCACGCGACCTGATCGAATCGGAACTATTCGGGCACGAGAAGGGCGCCTTTACCGGCGCACAGAACCGCTCCACTGGCCGTTTCGAGCAGGCCGAAGGCGGCACGCTGTTCCTCGACGAGATCGGCGATATGCCGATGGAAGCGCAGACGCGGCTGCTGCGTGTGTTGCAGCAGGGCGAGTACACCACGGTCGGCGGCCGCACGCCGATCAAGACCGACGTGCGCATCGTCGCTGCCACCAACAAGGACCTGCGCACACTGATCAATCAGGGGCTTTTCCGCGAGGACCTGTTCTACCGCTTGAACGTTGTGCCGCTCAGGCTGCCGGCGCTGCGCGAGCGGTCGGAGGACATTCCGGACCTCGTCCGGCACTTCTTCAAGCTCGGCGCCAGTGAAGGCCTGCAGACCAAGCGCATTTCCACCGGCGGCATCGAACTGATGAAGCGCTACCCATGGCCCGGTAATGTGCGCGAACTCGAAAACCTCATCCGCAGGCTGGCCGCACTGTATTCGCAGGACGAGATTTCCGCCGAGATCATCGAGGCGGAGTTGAAGACCGGCGAAAGGCCTGTGGTTCCAGGTGGCGGCAACCTCATTCCCGATGACCTTTCCATCGGCCAGGCGGTGGAGCATTTCCTGCAACGCTATTTTGCCTCGTTTGCCGGCGACTTGCCCCCGGCCGGGCTCTATCAGCGAATCCTCTCCGAGGTCGAATACCCGCTGGTCCTCGCCTCGATGACCGCAACGCGCGGTAACCAGATCAAGGCTGCGGAATTGCTGGGGCTCAACCGCAACACGCTGCGCAAAAAGATTCGCGAACTCGGCGTCAACGTCTACAAATCGTCCAGGCAGGTCTAGACGAATCCCTTTACGAGCGCTTTCCAGGGGATCGATTACCGAAAGATTTCCGTCTCGGCCACACTTGTTGCATAATCGCCACAATGCGTTGCATACATCCGACGCAATCACTGGCTCTAGACGGCGACATGGCCCTGCACGCACCGACACTGAGCAAATCGCTTTTCAGCAATACGGGCGCGCGAGACGGTCGCCGGCTGCTTGCGCTGCCGGGCGTGATCGCCGTTGCCGGTGCGCTGGTGACGGCGGCGATCTCCTTCGCCATTCTGGTCGGCGCGACGCCGATCACGCCCGACGCGAGGACGACGCTGGCGCTGATTGCGCTTAATGCGGCGTTCGTCCTGTTTCTGATCTTGCTGGTCGGCCGCGAGGTGCATCGCATCCTGATGGCACGACGGCATGGCAAGGCTGCGTCGCGCCTGCATGTGCGCATAGTGGCGATGTTTGCGCTAGTCGCCGCCATCCCCGCGATCATGGTGGCGATCATCGCGTCGATCACGCTCGACATCGGCCTCGACCGCTGGTTCGAGATCCGCACCAAGACGATCGTCAATTCGTCGTTGTCTATCGCTGACGCCTATGTGCAGGAAAACGCGCGAAATCTTCAGGGCACGACGTTGTCGATGGCTTACGACCTCGACGCTTCGCGCACGCTTTACGGCCTCGATCGTACCGGTTTTCTCGACCTCATGAACAAGGAGGCGGTGGGACGCTCGCTGGCGCACGCAGCACTCATCAAGCCCGATGGTTCCTTCGTTATGAGCGCCAAGACCGACGCGGACTTTGCCATGCCGGAGCCGCCTGAGGGCGCCGTGGCAAGCGCTGCCGACGGCAAGCCGGTGCTGATAGAACCGCGCACCCGCAACATCATGGGTGCCATCGTCAAGCTGCGCGAGATCGACGGCCTCTATCTCTACACCATCCGCCTCGTCGATCCCGAGGTGATCAAGGCGCGGCAGATCGTCAAATCCAACACCGCCGAATATCGCGGTCTCGAAGACAATCGCCGCACCTCGCAAGTGGCTTTCGCGCTTCCCTATCTGTCGCTGACGCTGATCATCATCCTGTCCGCCATCTGGACCGGCATTGCGGTGGCCGACCGCCTGGTGCGGCCGATTCGTCAGCTCATCGGCGCGGCCGATGAGGTCGCTACCGGCAATCTCGACGTAGCCGTGCCTGTCCGCCCCTCCGACGGTGACGTCGCCTCGCTCGGCGACACCTTCAACAAGATGCTGATGGAGCTGAAATCGCAGCGCAACGAGATCCTGTCGGCCAAGGATTTGATCGACGAGCGGCGGCGCTTTTCGGAGGCGGTGCTTGCCGGCGTCACCGCCGGGGTCATCGGCGTCGATCCATATGGCATCGTCACCATCGTCAACCGTTCGGCCGAAACGATGCTGGCCATATCCGCCACGGCAGCGCTTGGGCAGAACCTTTCCGCCGTGCTGCCGCATGTCGGCCGCGTCTTCGAGATCGGCCGCAAATCGGGCAAGCCGGTCTATCGCGAACAGGTCACCTTCTATCGTGCCGGCACCGAACGGACCTTCAACGTGCAGATCACGATTGAAGCCGGCGACGACGGTTCGGAGGATAAATCCTACGTCGTGACAGTCGACGACATTACCGATCTGGTCCAGGCACAGCGTTCCTCTGCATGGGCCGACGTGGCGCGGCGCATCGCCCACGAGATCAAGAACCCGTTGACGCCGATCCAGCTTTCGGCCGAGCGCATCAAGCGCCGTTACGGCAAGGTCATCACCGAGGACCGTGAGGTTTTCGATCAATGCACCGACACCATCATCCGGCAAGTGGAGGACATCGGCCGCATGGTCGACGAGTTCTCGGCGTTCGCCCGCATGCCGAAACCGGAAATGAAGGCAATCGATCTGCGCGATTCGTTGCGCGAGGCCTCGTTCCTGGTCGAGGTGAGCCGCGCCGACATCACCTTCGAGCGCGTCTTCGGCAATGAGCCGCTCAAAGGCACGTTCGACAGCCGCCTGATGGCGCAGGCGTTCGGCAACGTCATCAAGAATGCTGCCGAAGCCATCGACGGACTTGATGCAGAGGATCGTCCGCACGGCATAATCCGGATTCAAGCCGGGCGTCAGAATGGCGCGATTCGAATCGACGTCATCGACAACGGCAGGGGCTTGCCGCGCGAAAACCGGCAGCGCTTGCTCGAGCCTTACATGACGACACGCGAGAAAGGCACCGGGCTTGGCCTCGCTATCGTCAAGAAGATCGTGGAGGACCATGGCGGGCGACTCGAATTGCACGATGCACCAGCGGACTTCCACGATGGGCGGGGTGCAATGATCAGCATCATCCTGCCGGTTGCCGCCACCGTTCCGGTACGCGGCGAGGGCAAGACGGAACACGAAAAAGAAACTGAAAAGGTCGGTAATGGCGTCTGATATTCTCATCGTCGATGACGAGGAAGACATCCGCGAACTCGTCGCCGGTATCCTGAGCGACGAAGGTCACGAAACACGCACGGCGTTTGACGCCGACAGCGCGCTTGCGGCGGTTGCCGACCGGGCACCCAGGCTGATTTTCCTCGACATCTGGCTGCAGGGCTCGCGGCTCGATGGCCTTGTCTTGCTTGACGAGATCAAGACGATGCACCCGAACCTGCCGGTGGTGATGATCTCGGGCCACGGCAATATCGAAACGGCAGTCTCGGCCATCCGCCGCGGCGCCTATGATTTCATCGAAAAGCCATTCAAGGCCGACAGGCTGATCCTCATCGCCGAACGGGCGCTCGAAACCTCCAAATTGAGACGCGAGGTTTCGGATCTCAAGCTGCGCAGCGGCGAGACTTTCGACCTCATCGGCATGTCATCGGCAATGAGCCAATTGCGCCAGACCATCGAGCGCGTCGCGCCGACCAACAGCCGCGTCATGATTATCGGCCCCTCCGGCTCGGGCAAGGAACTGGCGGCGCGCGCCATCCACGCGCTCTCAGCGCGCAAGAGTGCACCGTTTGTGACGCTGAGCGCCGCCAACATCACGCCTGAGCGTATGGAGATCGAGTTGTTCGGCACCGAATCGAACGGCGTCGAACGCAAGGTCGGCGCGCTGGAGGAAGCCCATCGCGGCATTCTCTACATCGATGAAGTGGCCGACATGCCGCGCGAGACGCAAAACAAGATCCTGCGCGTGCTGGTCGAACAGCAGTTCGAGCGGGTAGGGGGCACCAAGCGGGTCAAGGTCGACGTGCGCATCATCTCGTCGACCTCGCAGAACCTGGAAGCCATGATCGCCGACGGCCGTTTCCGCGAGGACCTTTATCATCGCCTGGCCGTGGTTCCGGTCATGGTGCCGGGACTGGCCGAGCGTCGCGAGGACATTCCTTATCTGGTCGACAATTTCATGAAGCAGATCGCTCGCCAGGCCGGCATCAAGCCGCGCCGCATCGGCGACGACGCGCTGGCGGTGCTGCAGGCGCATAACTGGCCGGGCAACGTTCGCCAGTTGCGCAACAATGTCGAGCGGCTGATGATCCTGGCGCGCGGCGACGATGTCGATGCGCCGATCACCGCCGATCTCCTGCCTGCCGAGATCGGCGACGTCATGCCGCGCACTCCAAACAAATCCGATCAGCACATAATGGCGCTGCCGCTGCGGGAAGCGCGCGAACAATTCGAGAAGGACTATCTGATCGCCCAGATCAACCGTTTTGGCGGCAATATCTCGAAGACGGCAGAGTTTATCGGCATGGAACGCTCTGCATTGCACCGCAAGCTGAAGTCGCTGGGCGTCTGACAGCCAAACCAGTCGTGGCCCACCCAATTATCGGTTACGGCGGTCTTGGAATCGCATAAGAAAGCTGGACTTCTTTCAGGGATCAGCCATGCCGCGCATTGCGTATGTGAACGGGCGCTACGTCGCTCACGCCGAAGCTTCCGTGCATATCGAGGACCGTGGCTATCAATTCGCCGACGGCGTCTACGAGGTCTGCGAGGTGGCACGAGGCTTCATCGTCGACATGCCGCGCCATCTCGCCCGATTGAACCGCTCACTTGCCGAACTCTCGATCGATTGGCCGATCACGCGCGGCGTGCTGCCGCTCGTCATGCGCGAGGTGGTGCGCCGCAACCATGTCGTCGACGGCTTGGTCTATGTCCAGGTGACACGCGGCGTCGCCAGCCGCGAGTTTTTCTTTCCGCCGGCGGACACGAAGCCGTCGCTGGTGGTGACTGCCAAAAAAGCCGATCCTGCAGCTGCCGCGAAGCGCGCCGAGAGCGGGATCCGGGTTATCACGGTGCCGGAGAACCGGTGGGATCGGGTCGATATCAAGTCGGTCGGCCTGCTGCCGAACGTGCTGGCCAAGCAGAAAGCCAAGGAAGCCGGCGCTCAGGAGGCCTGGTTCGTCGATGTCGACGGCACCGTCAAGGAAGGTGGATCGTCGAACGCCTGGATCATCACCGGGGATGGCGTGCTGGTGACGCGGCCGGCCGACCACGGCATCCTGCGCGGCATCACCCGTACGACGCTGTTCGACGTGGCCGCCAAGCTCGGCCTGAAGATCGAGGAGCGCGGTTTTTCGGTGGCTGAAGCCAAGGCCGCGCGCGAGGTTTTCATCAGCTCCGCGACCACGATTGCCATGCCGGTGGTGGCGATCGATGGCGCTCCCGTCGCCAACGGCCACCCGGGCTCGATAACAGTTTCATTACGGCAGGCCTTTTTTGACGTTGCGGAAAAAAGTCCAGCCTGATAACCGCACAGATGGAATGAACATCAATATATCTCGTTCTGCTTGTCGTTACTGACGGCAAGATGGTGTTTGCGTGCTTGACATGTGCCGGCTAATTTGGCGCATTGGCCTGCAAACCGAAGGGGATCGGCGAAAGACAAGAACAATGGCGGAACGATCGCAAAATCTTCAGGACCTGTTCCTGAATTCAGTTCGCAAGAGCAAAAATCCACTCACCATCTTTCTCATCAACGGCGTGAAGCTGACCGGCGTGGTCACTTCGTTCGACAATTTCTGCGTTCTGCTGCGTCGCGACGGCCATTCCCAGCTTGTCTACAAGCACGCTATTTCCACGATCATGCCGAGCCAGCCGGTTCAGATGTTCGATGGTGAGGAAAGCCAGGGCGCCTGATTGGCACGTGAGAAAGACGCGGACCGCAGCATTCGCGGAAAACCAGCACATCAGACCGGGACAGAGGCCAACGGCCCGACCCGGGCGGTGGTTATCGTGCCGGTGCTTACCCGGCAGCCTCGTGGCGACGACGACACCAACCGCCCCCGCCTGACCCGTTCCGCCGAGGCTCGTCGCGACGAGGCCGTCGGCCTCGCCAGCGCAATCGACCTCGACCTGGTCCACACGGCGGTGGTGACCGTCAACGATCCACGCCCGGCGACCTTGCTCGGCAGCGGCAAGGTGGCGGAGTTCGCTGAGATCGTCAAAGAGGGCCACGCGGAAGTGGTCATTGTCGATCATCCGCTGACCCCGGTACAGCAGCGCAACCTCGAAAAAGAGTTGAACGCCAAGGTGCTCGACCGCACCGGGCTGATCCTGGAGATTTTCGGCGAGCGCGCCCGCACCAAGGAAGGCACGCTGCAGGTCGATCTTGCCCATCTCAACTACCAGAAAGGCCGCCTTGTGCGGAGCTGGACCCACCTCGAGCGCCAGCGTGGCGGCGCCGGCTTTCTCGGCGGCCCTGGCGAGACCCAGATCGAGTCGGATCGGCGTGTGCTGCAGGACAAGATCACCAAGCTGAAGCACGAGCTCGAAACTGTGCGCCGCACCCGCGACCTGCACCGCGCCAAGCGCAAGAAGGTGCCATTTCCGGTGGTGGCGATCGTCGGCTACACCAATGCCGGCAAGTCGACTCTGTTCAACCGGCTGACCGGAGCAGGGGTGCTGGCCGAAGACATGCTGTTTGCCACGCTCGACCCGACGCTGCGCCGCGTGCGTCTGCCGCACGGCACGCCGATCATCCTTTCCGATACGGTCGGCTTCATTTCCGACCTGCCAACGCATCTGGTCGCGGCCTTCAGGGCGACGCTGGAGGAAGTGGTCGAGGCAGACCTCGTCATTCATCTGCGCGACATCTCCGATCCCGATACGGCCGCGCAGGCCGAAGATGTCGAGCGCATCCTTGCCGATCTCGGCGTCGATGCCCGCGATAGCAAGCGCGTCATCGAAGTATGGAACAAGATCGACCGGCTCGACGAGGGCAACCGGGCGCGGCTGCTTGCCGATGGTGCTGACGGCAAGAAGGCACCGCCGATCGCCATATCGGCGGTAACCGGCGAGGGCATCGATGCGCTGAAGACGATCATCGAGACGATGATGTCGGGCGAACTGGAGACGTTCACCGTCACACTCAAGCCCGACCAACTCGGCGTCGTCGACTGGCTTTACCGCAACGGCGACATCGTCTCGCGCGACGACAATGAGGATGGCAGCGTGACCGTCGCGCTCAAGGCTACACACAGCGCTCGGCAGGAGATCGAAAGCCGATTGCGCCGTCAAAACAACGGGTAGAGGCGTTTACTTCGCGCTTTTTGCCTGATGCCAGAGCGCTTCCATCTCGTCCAGCGTCGCCTCTTCGAGGCTGTTTCCCGACGCTTGCAGCGTCCGCTCGACATAGTGGAAGCGCGATCGGAATTTTTCGTTGGTGCCGCTGAGTGCCGCTTCGGAATCAATTTTGAGGTGCCGGCCGAGATTGACGACCGCAAACAGCATGTCGCCGAACTCATCCTTGATCGGCGCGCTGTCGCCTTTGGCCAGCGCTTCTCGCAATTCGCCGATCTCCTCCTCTATCTTTTCGAGGATCGGTGCCGCCTCGCTCCAGTCGAAGCCGACGCGGGCGGCCTTTTCCTGCAGTTTGAGCGCTCGGGTCAGTGCGGGCAGGGCGACCGGCACGCTGTCGAGAAAGCCCTTGCCATGGTCTTCCGGGTCGAGCCCACGGGTGAGGCGCGCACTGCGCTTCTCCGCCTTTTCCTCTGCCTTGATCTTTTCCCACATGCCCTTGGCCATGCCGGCGCTGCGCGCCTTGTTGTCGCCGAAGACATGGGGGTGGCGGCGGATCATTTTTGTGGTGATGGCCAGGACCACATCGCCGAATGAAAATTCGCCGGCCTCCTCGGCCATTTGCGCGTGGTAGATCACTTGCAGCAGGAGATCGCCGAGTTCATCCCGCAGATCGTCCAGATCGCCGCGCGCAATGGCGTCCGCCACTTCGTAGGCTTCCTCGATCGTGTACGGCGCGATTGTCGAAAAGTCCTGCTCGATATCCCACGGGCAGCCGGTTTCCGGCGCCCGCAGCGCGGCCATGATCTCGATCAGCCGGGAAATGTCTTTCGAGGGTTTCATCAGGCGAACGCTATCCTGTACCTGGCCGCGCGGCCAACGGCTTCAGCCGGCGAGGGCGTCTTGTCCACAGATGGGCGGCCAGACCATGATCCGAAAGTGGAAGCCGGTTTCCGGAAAAGATCCTAACTAGCAAAAAGTATCAGTCGAGCACGGAGACTATCGCCTTGGCGAGCGCATCCATGCCGTCCTCGGGCAGGCCGGCAACGTTGATGCGGCTGTCGCCGACCATATAGATGGCATGCTCGGCGCGCAGCCGCTCGACTTGCGCTTCCGACAGGCCAAGCCGGGAAAACATGCCGCGATGGCTGGCGACGAAATCGAAACGGTCGGAGTTGGACTGCCGCCGCAGCGCCTCGGCGAACTGGACGCGCAGCCGCAGCATGCGCAGCCGCATCTCTTCAAGCTCTGCCTCCCAGTCGGAACGCAATGCGGGGTCTTCAAGCACGATGCGCACCGCCGCCGCGCCGTGGTCCGGC
Organism: Mesorhizobium sp. M0800; assembly: GCF_040320095.1. Taxonomy (NCBI): domain Bacteria; kingdom Pseudomonadati; phylum Pseudomonadota; class Alphaproteobacteria; order Hyphomicrobiales; family Phyllobacteriaceae; genus Mesorhizobium; species Mesorhizobium sp. M0800. The sequence continues at coordinate 319,411 of NZ_JAMYOZ010000004.1, read as the reverse complement.
GGCATCGAATACATGGCGCGCGCCGCCGACAGCATCTGGCCCATCGCCAAATCCGCCTGCACGCCACCTTTCGCCATGATCAGCGCTGCACCGACTCGGTCGCGATAGACGGCAAAGTTCTTCGAGCAGCTGGAGGCAACGACCATTTCCGGAACTTTTGCCGCCAGAAGGCGCAAGCCGGCGGCATCCGCATCAAGTCCCTCGCCAAAGCCCTGATAGGCGATGTCGACAAAGGGCAGCAGGCCGCGCTCAACGACAAGATCGGCAATGGCAGCCCATTGCGAGATGTCTAGATTGGCGCCTGTCGGGTTATGGCAACAGCCATGCAACAATACGACGTCGCCAGGATTCGCGGTTCTCAATGCATTCAGCATGTCGTCGAAGCGAACCGCACCAGAAGCAGCGTCGAAATAGGGATATTCGCGTGTCTGCAGGCCAGCGGCGCGCATCACCGGCATGTGGTTCGGCCATGTCGGATCCGACAGCCAGACCATCGCGTCGGTGCGGGTCCTTTTCAGCAGCTCTGCTACCAGCCGCAGCGCGCCGGAGCCGCCTGGCGCCTGCGCCGCACGAATGCGCGTCATGTCGGCGGCTGGGCCGAACACCAACCTGGCCATCGCCGCGTTGAAGGCGGTATCGCCGGCAAGGCCGAGATAGGTCTTGGTATCCTGGCCCTGCAGCAGCCGCTTTTCGGCTTCGCGCACCGCGCGCATCACCGGCGTCTTGCCGTCGCGATCCCTATAAACGCCGACCCCAAGATCGACCTTGTCGGGACGCGGGTCGGCGCGATAGAGGCCGATCAAGGCCAGGATCTTGTCGGCAGGCGCGGGCTGGAGATTTTCGAACATCGATAAGGTTCCGTTGGCGGCGGAGTGATACGCAAACCGGCCGTACTTTGCCAGCAGTTTCATATGCGTCAACTCGGCGCCGGTTTGCCTCGAGGGCGGCCGATACTATCTGGCGGGCGAGAGCGGCCCGATATCTCCCAGGACGAGAACGCGGCGAGCCGTAAGAAAATTTCGGGGAGAGCGGGATTAACATCCCGACCTGCTCCGTAAACAGGACATGAAACGGCCGATGCCACGCTTCGATATTCTGGGACAGCTCGGTTCGCTGCGCCGCTATGCACGCTCGCTGACGCGCGACAGCGCCGATGCAGAGGATCTGGTGCATGATGCGCTGGTGCGTGCCTATGAGCGACGCGGCAGCTTCCGCTCCGGCGGAAATCTTCGCGTATGGCTGCTGTCGATCGTCCATAATGCATTCATCGACGGTCTGCGGTCCCGCAAATCCGAAGCAATGCGAATCGAACAGGCCGGCTATCTCGCCGAGGCGAATGTCCAGGCTCCGCAGGAACATTCGGTCCGTCTGGCGCAGGTGCGCGAAGCGTTTTTCGAATTGCCGGAGGAGCAGCGTTCGGCGTTGCATCTCGTCGCCATCGAGGGGCTTAGCTACAGCCAGGCCGCTGAGGTGAGTGGCGTGCCGCTTGGCACGCTGATGTCGCGCATCGGCAGGGCGCGTGCGGCCCTGCGCGAGATGGAGGACGCGGTGCCGGCACGCGCGAAAGGCCATCTGAAGATCGTCGGAGGTGGATCATGAACCAACTGCGCGATCCCGTGACCGACGCCGATCTCGACGCCTATGTCGACGATCAGCTGGACGTGGCTCGTCGCATCGAGGTCGAGGCGTTCCTTTCGGCCCGCCCGGACGCGGCCGCGCGGGTGATGTCCGACCTGCGGATGCGTGACGAATTGCGCGTGGCGCTTGCCGGATCGAAAGGCATGGCGCGGCCCGCGACGGCCGATGCTGCACGGCGGCTGGAGCGAGGATTGGCGCGCGGCCGCGTCCTTGGTGCTTTGCAGCGAGCTGCGGCAGTCGCTGTCTTCGTCGCTGCCGGCTGGCTTGCGAACGGGCTCATCGGACCGATATCGGTGACGGAAGTCGTCGCTTCGACCCATCCGCCCGCCTATGTGGAGGACGCAGTCCGGGCGCATCGGACGACGCTCGTGCGCGAGGCGATGTCGTCACAACTCGAGGCGCCTGACTACAATGCCGACGAAATCCGCGCCGTGACGGCGATCGTGATGCCATCGCTGCCAGCGGACTGGACGGTCCGTGACGTGCAGATCTATCCATCGCAATTCGGACCGAGCGTCGAGATGGCTGTCGAGACGAAAGAGATGGGGCTGGTCTCGTTGTTCGCGATCAGGCCCGGAACATTCGACGTCGTCAAGCCGACCGTCGTTCCCTCGGGCGAAGTTTCCTCGGCTTATTTCCAGATCGGCGAGGTCGCCTACGCGGTCGTCGGACGCAGCGATGTCGGCGGTCTCGATCGCACGGCCGAAGCGCTCGCCAAAACGCTTTACTGATCGACCTGCAAGAAGGAGAACCACATGAACAATCTCGGATATATCGGGGCCGGAGCCCGAGCCGGAGCCGTCTACGATGAAGGCCTGCGCCGGCACATGCTGCGCGTCTATAACTATATGGGCCTTGGCCTCGTCGTTACGGGCGTGATCGCGTTCGTGGTGGCTTCCACGCCCGCCCTTTACGTGCCGATCTTCTCCACACCGCTGAAATGGGTGGTGATGCTGGCCCCGCTGGCCTTTGTGCTCTTGTTCTCGTTTCGGATGCAGGCGATGTCGGCAGCCGGCGCCCAGGCGATGTTCTGGGCATTCTGCGCGGTCATGGGCCTGTCGCTGGCTTCCGTGTTCCTGGTCTTTACCGGCACCAGCATCGCACGCACCTTCTTCATCGCCGCCACCATGTTCGGCGCGACCAGCCTTTACGGGTACACGACCAAACGCGACCTGACGCAGTTTTCGTCGTTCCTGATCATGGGCCTGATCGGCGTGGTGATCGCCAGCATCGTCAATATCTTCCTGGGCTCGACCGCGCTCCAATTCGCGATCTCTGTGATCGGCATCGCCGTCTTCATCGGCCTCACCGCCTGGGATACCCAGACGATCAAGGAGCAGTATGCGGAAAACTTCGGCGCGGAATCACAGCAGAAACTCGCTGTCTTCGGTGCATTCTCGCTCTATCTGAACTTCATCAACATCTTCCAACTGCTGTTGAACTTCACCGGCGAGCGCGAATAGCCGGCGTTGAACCAAGACCGGAGTTGGACATCATGGACAGAAACGATCAGCAAGCGATCGGACAGCTCTTCGAGAAGTTGGCAAGCGCCGAGCGCCAGGCGCCGCCGCGCGATGCCGAAGCAGAGCGCTTCATCCAGAACCAGATCACCCAGCAGCCTGGGGCGCCATATTACATGGCCCAGACGATCGTGGTGCAGGAGCAGGCCCTGAACGCAGCTCAGGCGCGCATCGAAGAACTGGAGGAGCAGGCGCGGCAGCCGGCCGGCGGTGGACCGCTCAGCGGCTTCTTCGGCCGCAGCGGCGGCAGGCGCTCAGGCTCGGTGCCGCGGGTAGGGCGCGCCGCCTCCGTTGCAACTGAAGGGCCGCAGGACACGCCACAGCGGGCAGGCGGCGGTTTTCTTGCCGGCGCTGCGCAGACCGCGATGGGCGTGGCCGGCGGCGTGCTGCTCGGCAACGCGATCGCCGGCATGTTTGGCGGCAGCGAAGCGAAGGCAGCTGAACAGCCGACGCCGCAGCCGGACGAAGCCGATCAGGCAGGCGATGCCAGCTCCGACAATGGCGGTGACTTCGGTGATGGTGACTTCGGTGATATGGAGTTCTGATGAGTGACCCAGACTGTGCCTGTACCGGCGCTGGGGACGATTGCGGGTCAGCATAGGCGAGATGGCGAGGGCAACATCCGGGAAGCGAGCCCTCGCCGGCGGCTAATAACCCAGGCGCTTCAGTTCAGCCTTGACCGCTGCGATCGTCTTGAAGCGGAAGTGCTTCGTTGTGCCGTCGCGCCAATGGCAGTCGCATGTGGCGTCGAACTTCCGGCTCGCTTTCAATTGAGTCAGCGCCTTCTGGCCTGGCTTGGGGCCATCGAAGATGCGAACTTCGTAGAGCGTCCCTTCGACATCGTAGTGCATCTGAGCCCAGGAAAGTATCACGATCAGTTCCTTCGCCGGGTCGTGGTCGGCGTTGGCGAGGCCGAGCGCTATGTCCGGTGTGTCACCCTCTTGTTCACCGATCGTGACCTGGATTGCGCGATATCTATTGTCAGCTAGCCGTTGCAGCGCGACGAGCGGGCGTTCCGGATAGTCCTCAGCGGTCTGGTAATCGACGAAGAGTGTCTGGAGGCCGTTCCAGCTCACGGCTGTGGTGTGCGGATCAGCATTGTCGGCGAACCCAACAACACGTTTGGCGAAAGCCAAGTCGTTCTCGCCTGGCGCACGATCAAGGTCCTGCGCTCGCGCGCCAGTGAGCGCGCAGGCGAGGGTGAGGGCAAGACTTGCAAGCAGCGGAAGCGTGTTCATGAGTCGCAACCCTAGCATGCCCGTTGCCCCACAGCGCTGTTGCGAATGTCTAAGAGTGACCGGCCTGATCTCACCGCCAACGGATGCTATAGGCGTAGTCGCATAAGATAGATTATGGAACTAGCTTGGCCGATTGGATGTGACGTGAAGATAGCACCTCGCGATATCCAACTCGGGAACCCAGGCCGTAAAAACTTAGTCTTTCACGCTGATTCGTAAGGGATTTCGATCGTCATGCCGTCATAAGCAGGCTCGACGTTGGCCGGCGTCTCGGCCATTACCGTAGCGTAGTCGAGTGGCACATGCATATGCGTCAGCACCGCGTTCTTCGGCGCCAGTCTTTCGATCCAGCCAAGCGCCTGGCCAAGCGACAGATGGCTCGGATGGACGGTGTATTGCAGCGCGTCGATGACCAGCATGTCCAGCCCGCGCAAACGCTTGGCGGTCGCCTCCGGAAAGTCGCTGACGTCAGGGCAATAGGCCAGCCCACCGATGCGGAAACCCAGCGAGGTGATGTCGCCATGGAGCTGCAGCAGCGGTTCGAGGGTGAGGGCGCCGCCCTCGCCTGCGATCACCACCGGCCTGTGGTGGTCGATGACATGGGCGTTGACGATCGGCGGATACGAACTGCCTTTCGGTGTTTCGAAACAGTAGCGGAACGCCTCGCGTAGGCGCAGCATGGTAGCCTGATCCGCATGGATGTCGATCCGGTGGCGCTGCTCGAGCACGAAGCCGCGCAAATCGTCGATGCCGTGGATATGGTCTGCATGCGGATGTGTATAGACCACCGCATCGATGCGCTTGACCGATGCCAGCAGCATCTGCTCGCGGAAATCCGGGCCGGTGTCGATGACGACCGTGGTCCGGGCGCCACTCGCCGCGATCCGCTCGACGAGCGCTGCGGTGCGCGTGCGCCGGTTCCGGGGGTTCGCGGGATCGCAATTGCCCCAGTCGCCGGTGATGCGTGGCGTGCCCGGCGATGAGCCGCAGCCGAGGACGGTAAGACGTAACCGGTCGCTCATGCGTCAGGCGCCCGGCGCGCTCGGGCGCGGCATTTTCCTGAACAGCCGGAAGAAATTATCCGTGGTGATATTAGCGATCTCGGCCTCGCTGAAGCCGATCGTCTCGGCCAGCACCTTGGCTGTATGCGCGACATAGGCGGGCTCATTACGCTTGCCGCGAAACGGGATCGGCGCAAGGTATGGCGCGTCGGTTTCGACCAGCAGACGGTCGCGCGGCACATCGGCGGCGACGGCGCGCAGCTCGGCGGAGTTCTTGAAGGTCAGGATGCCGGAAAACGAGACGTAGCCGCCGAGCGCCACGCCGATCTCGGCCAGCCGGCGCCCCGACGAAAAACAGTGCAGGATGAAGGGGAAGGCGCCCTTCCCCGTTTCTTCTTCGAGGATATCAGCCATGTCGTCGTCGGCGTCGCGCGAATGGATGACCAGCGGCAGGCTGGTCACGCGCGCCGCGGCGATGTGGGTGCGAAAGCCCTGCGCCTGTGCGTCGCGCGGCGCATGATCGTAGAAATAGTCGAGTCCGGCCTCGCCGATCGCCACCACTTTGCGATGAGCAGAGAGCCGCACCAGATCATCGACAGTGACATCAAGCTCTTCGGCCGCATTATGCGGATGGGTGCCGACCGAGCAATAGACCTCATCGAAAGTCTCTGCAATCTCAAGCACTTGGTTAAATCGCCTCACCCTCGTCGAGATCGTCACCATTCGGCCGATGCCGGCCGCTAGGGCGCGGGCGACAATGGCCGCCCGCTCTTCGGCGAAATCCGGAAAGTCGAGGTGGCAGTGACTGTCGACCAGCATCAGGCGTTCGCGTCCTGCTTTTCGTAACGCGGAAAGACCGCCTCCGGCGCAGGCAATGCTGTGCCGGGCACCAGCGCATAGTCGGCGTGGACATGCGCAAAGTCACGGTTGTCTGCCGGCACCGCCAGCAGGTCGAGCAGCTTAGCAGCCGACCCCGGAACAAAGGGCTGGCAGAGCAGCGTCACGCGCCGGACGACTTCGATCGTCGTCCACAGAACTGTCTTCATACGCTCTGGATCGCTTTTGCTTAGCGCCCAGGGTTGCTGAGAGGCGAAATAGCGGTCAGCTTCGGCCACCACTCCGAAGATCGCCGCCAGCGCCAAATGGATGCCCTGATCCGCCATCGCCTTTCGCGCGACGGCGAGTGCCCCCACCGCTTGGTCGAGGATGGCGCTGTCGGCTTCGGTCAGTTCGCCGCGCTTTGGCACCGCGCCGCTGCAGTTCTTGGCGATCATCTTCAGCGAGCGCTGCGCCAGATTGCCGAGGCCATTGGCAAGGTCGGCATTGGTGCGGTTGACGATCGCATCATGGCTGTAGCTGCCGTCCTGGCCGAACGGCACTTCGCGCAGCAAGAAATAGCGCACCTGGTCGAGGCCGTAGTGCTCGATCATCGCGAACGGGTCGATGACGTTGCCGACCGACTTCGACATTTTCTCGCCGCGGTTGAACAAAAAACCATGCGCGAACACGCGCTTCGGCAATTCGATGCCAGCCGACATCAGGAAAGCCGGCCAGTAGACCGCGTGGAAGCGGACGATGTCCTTGCCGATGACGTGCGCGTTTGCCGGCCAGAACGACCATCTCTCATTGGCCGGATCCGGATAGCCGGCGGCGGTGATGTAGTTGGTCAAGGCGTCGACCCAGACATACATCACATGCTTCTCGTCGCCCGGCACCGGGATGCCCCAGTCGAACGTGGTGCGCGAGATCGATAGGTCCTTCAGGCCGGACCTGACGAAGCTCATCACCTCATTGCGCCTCTCGGCAGGACCGACGAAATCGGGCTGGTTTTCGTAAAGTGCAAGGAGCCTGTCCTGATAGGCCGACAGCCGGAAGAAGTAGCTCTCTTCCTCGACCCATTCGACCGGCGTCCCCTGCGGCCCATAGCGGACATTGTCGGCACGCACCTCGGTCTCTTCTTCGCCGTAATAGGCTTCGTCACGCACCGAGTACCAGCCGGCATAGCCGCCTTTATAGACGTCGCCATTGGCGGCCATCGCCTTCCAGATCGCCTGCGAGGCCTTGTAGTGCCGCTTTTCCGTGGTGCGGATGAAATCGTCGTTGGAGGCATCGAGCGCGACGGCCATGCGCTCGAAATCGGCCGAGTTGCGGTCTGCCAGCTCGCGCGCTGAAATACCTTCTCTCTTCGCCGTCTGCAGCATCTTGATGCCGTGCTCGTCGGTGCCGGTGAGAAAGAGCACGTCCTTACCGTCGAGCCGCTGGAAGCGGGCCAGCGCGTCGGTGGCAATCAACTCGTAGGCATGGCCGATATGCGGTTTGCCGTTCGGATAGGAAATAGCCGTCGTGACGTAGTATTTTTCGCGTGCCATGGATGAGCCGTCATGAATGTCTGAATGAAAGATGTCGCGGTGAGATATCGCATCGAAACGGCAATTGCCATCCGACGCCAATGTGGTGGCTTCGAAGTTCCTGCGACTGATTGGGATCAATACCCAGGGGCTTCAAAGCCACGCCAGCGGCCGTCACATTCGCATTGCAGAATTCAGGCGGTCGATCATGGTCAGGGCGTGCTGCTTTTTGTCGAGATTGTAGGTCTCGGTTTCAGATATAGCGTTCAAAGCCTCGTGCCAAGTATCCGACAGCGTTTTGGCCCGCGCGAGATCGCCGGCGAGCGCGGCCTGGCTGGCGCCGGCCGACAGCAGATCAAGCGCGCGGCGATTGAATATCTCGAACGGGATTGCCTGGTCGCGGCCGGCGACCGCCTCGGCAAGACGGTAGGCGCCTGCGACATCTATCTTCTTGGACATCACCAGGGCGTCGAGGGTGGCGGCGATTTCGAGCCCTCCATACTGCGTCAACAGGATCGCATTGCGCGCGCTGCCCCCTGCCCGCTCCGCCAGCGCCGCGCGCGCCCCAGGATCCTCCGGTGGCGGCGGCTCGATGCCTTCCAGAACCGTCATCAAGCTCTCGGCATCGAGCGGCGCCAACCGCACCATCTGGCAGCGCGACCGGATCGTCGGCAGCAGACTGCCCGGCGCATGGACGATGAGGATGAACAAGGTGCGCGCGGGTGGCTCTTCAAGATTCTTCAGCAAGGCATTGGCAGCATTGGTGTTCATGTCGTCGGCGGGATCGACGATAACCACCCGGTAGCTGCCGTCGTGGGAGGTCAGCGACAGAAAACGGCTGACCTTGCGGATTTCGTCGACCGTGACCACTGTCTTGAAGCTCTTGGTCTTGTCGTTCGCCGGGCGTGTAAGATGCAGCACCGAAGGATGCGCGCCGGTGGCGATCTGTCGAAACAGCGACGAAGCCGGATCTGGAACGGCAAGGCTTTCCGGCGCCTGCTCGAAGACCGGGTGCTTCAACAGATGATGCGCCAGGTGAAAGGCCAGCGTCGCCTTGCCGATGCCAACCGGTCCGGCAAAGATCAGTGCGTGCGGCAGCTTTCCCGAGCGGTAAGCGGTGGCGAGCATGTTGGCCGCCTGCAGGTGACCGACAAGACGCGGCGTCTCGGATGGCTCGGGCACCCCGTCCAGCGTGTCGTGCTGTTCGGGCGCGATGCGTTCGAAAATCATGCTGGCGCCGCCTGCCTTCTTTGTGCCGGCATCATCCTCTCGAGAGCCGCGAAGACCGCGGCGGTAACGACATCCTCCACCGCATCTAGGTCGGCTGAGGCATCGACGACAACGCAGCGTTCGGGTTCAGCTGAGGCGATCGCGAGAAACGCCTCGCGCCGGCGTTGGTGGATGGCCAATGTTTCTTTCTCGAAGCGGTCCGGTCCGTCACTGCTGCCCCGCCGGGCGGTAGCGCGCCTCAGGCCCTCGGCGGGGTCGATGTCGAAGATCAGTGTCATGTCCGGCACCATGCCGTTGATGGCGACCTTCTCCAATGCGTCCATGAATGCCGGGTCGAGGCCGCCGGTGACGCCCTGGTAGACGCGCGAGGAATCCATGAAACGATCGCAAAGTACGACCGAACCGCGCTCGACTGCCGGCCGGATGACCTGTTCGACATGGTCGGAACGCGCAGCGGCGAAAAGCAGCGCTTCCATCTTGGGGCCGAACGGCTCGGCTGCGCCTGAAAGCAGGACATGCCTGACCGCCTCCGCGCCCGGCGAGCCACCCGGCTCACGTGTCACCAGCACATCGTATTTCTTGGCGCGCATCTTCTTTGCCAGCCGCTCGATCTGCGTCGACTTGCCTGCTCCTTCGCCGCCTTCAAAAGTGATGAAAAATCCGCGCGCCAAAGCCTTTGTCCATACTTCGGGGACCGTATAGTCCCGGCGGGAAAAAAGGTCCACCGCGACGGTGCTAACGCAGCCAGCCGACGGCCAGTTCCTTGGCGGCGTCGAGCGCGCGCTGCGGCAGCGAACCGACACCGATCGACTCGGCGGCAAACAGCGGCGTCTCCTGGCTCAGCGTATCGCCGATCCAGACGCGCAGCGTACCCACCGGCTGCCCCTCCTCCACCGGCGCTGCCACCGGTCCGTCATAGACGATCCTGGCGGTGAGCTTGTCGCGGTTGGTGATCGGCAGGAAGATCTGCACCGGTCCTTTTGCCTTTAACGTGACACCGGACTTGGCGCCGCCAAAGACCTGGGCTTCGCCAACCACTTCGTCCTTGGCGAATACTTCAGTCTTCTCGAAGGAGCGAACGCCCCAGTCGAGCAGCTTTCGCGCTTCCTCGGCACGCTCACGGTCGTTTGCCAGGCCGCTCATCGCCGCGATCACCCTTGTGCCGTTGTGGCTGACCGAGCCGACAATGCCGAACCCGGATTGCTCGCTGGCACCGACCGCGAGCCCGTCGGCGCCTATGTCCATGGCCAGTAGCGGATTGCGGTTCCTCTGGGAAATCTTGTTCCAGGTAAAATCCTTCTGGCCGTAATAGCGGTAGAGATCCGGGTAGTTGCGCCAGATATGCAGCGCCAGAAGCGCGAGTTCGCGAACGCTCGTTTGCTGCCCATCGGCCGGCAGACCGGTGGAATTGACGAAAGTCGATTTCTGCAAGCCGATCTGGCGGGCACGCTCGGTCATCTGCGCCGCGAAGTTTGCTTCGGACCCGGCCATCCCTTCAGCGATGACGATACAGCCGTCATTGGCCGCCTGCACGGTCACGCCCTGGATCAGGTCTTCCAGCCGGATCGTCGACTTGATCTTGGCGAACATGGTCGATGTCCCCGAAGGAGCGCCGCCTTTGCGCCAGGCGTTCTCGCTCACCACGAAGGTGTCATCGAGCGTCATGCGCCCTGATTTGATGGCGTCGAAAACCACTTCCATCGTCATCAGCTTGGCCAGCGAGGCCGGCGGGATCGACCTGTCGGCGTCCTTGGAAAACAGCACGGTTCCGGTTTCGGCATCGATCATGAAGGCCTGCGCGGCCTTGGTCTCGAAAAGCTGAGCTGAGGCCTGCGCAAGCGAGAGCAGCAGCAGGCCGAGCGCCATAAGCCCGGTGAAAGGGTGAAAAGATTTCATCAGGTTCGACCAGTGAGCCGGCGCTTTTGCAAGTTGGCAGAAGCTATCAGGCTTTTGCCTGGCGTATCAATCGCGCGCGAAAAAACCAGGCAGCCCAAGCTCAGTTGCGTACCGCAAGCGCATCCGGCGCACCATGCGACCACGCTGCCTGCAGCATCTCGTCCAGGCTGCCACGACCGTCGGCAAAGAGGTTGACCGAGTACCAGTCCTTGCCTTCAAGTTCCGAGCGCTGGATTTCGGTCTTGCCGAAGCTGGAAAGCTGGGCAGCCACACGCTCCGCTTCGGCGGCATTCTCGAATGAACCCGCCGCGACATAGTTGGTGGGAGCGGCTTGCCGCTTCCACGATTGAAGAAGCTCGGCGGGCGACATGCCGGTGCCATTCAGCCCGGCAAACGCGTTGGAGGCGCGCTGCACGCGCTCGTCGGCGTAAGACAGCGACGCCATGGTGAACGGCGATTGCGCCGGCAGGTTGATCTCCGGGCGCTCCGGCACGATCGGGCCGAAATCGGGCAGTACAATGTCTCCCAAAGCAGATGCTTGCACTGCCATGACAGGCCCTGCATCGGATCCCTGCCCGGAATTCGTCAGCTGAACGGGGAACGGCACGGCAGCAGCGCTCACCGGCAGGCTTGGCGACGGCCCATTCATCGCGACCATGACACCGCTGGGCAGGCCGTCCGACGGATCCGGCGCCCTGTTGCCTGGACGATACGAAGCCATAAGATACTGCCCGTCATTGCCTTCGAGCGGCGCACGGCCGACATATTCGACCTTCACCTCGGCCGTACCGATGTTGGCATAATCGAGCATTTCAGCAGCGCGCTTCGACACATCGATGATGCGTCCATCATGATAGGGTCCGCGGTCGTTGACGCGCACGATCACCGAGCTGCCGGTCTTCATGTTGGTGACCCGCGCATAGCTCGGCAGCGGCATGGTCGGATGCGCCGCCGTCAGATCTGCCATGTCGTAGACTTCGCCGTTGGCGGTCAACCGGCCGTGGAAGGCCTCACCGTACCAGGATGCGAGGCCAACCTTGGCGTAACGTTTGTCTTCCTTCGGATAATACCACTTGCCGCGCACCTGATAGGGCTTGCCGAGCTGGTCGCGTCCGCGAGACGTCTTGAACATGACGCGCGGGCTGGCTTTCACGCCGTATTCGGCTTCGGAAAAATATTCCTTGGAGCGAGGTCTCTTGTTGACCATCGCCTTTTGCTGCGGCCCGGCACATGCTGCAAGAAAGGCTGCCGACAAGGCAAACAGCGCGAAAGCGGAAGCGCGACGAAGACGCGGGCGCGCCGTGGTCTGCATATTTTGATTGTCCCCTATAGCATCGACGAAGGCACCGCAGCATGAACGTCAGCGATGCCAAAGCACCCACTCCAGAAACGCCGGCGACGCCCTACCCCAATCCTTTTTGTGCGCAGGAATTGTTTATCACCGTATTAACCGATTGTGGTCGGAACCGGGCGAGATTGTGGCACGGACCGCCTCGCCGATCGGCATGAAAACCATCGCTTATCGATCAGAAACGCCGTTCGTGGCGCACTTTGCCCCTGGCTTGGCGTGGCTGCGAGTGCAGATTCAGGGACCGAATATCACAAGTTCGGTGAACGTCAGATCTCCAGGTGCGGGTGGTCTGGGACCTTTGAAGTATTTCAGCCCCTTGTTTGGGCGGTACCATCCCACCAAGCCTGGAATCGGCTCCTTGGCGTCGACAAAGCAAACCAGGATTCCGCTTCGCAAGAGAAAGCGCCCCATCGCACCGGCGCAGCGGCTCAAATCCGCAAGCGAGCGGCAATAGATGACCTGATGGCACTGGATAACACCGTGCAACATTCGGCGCGGCATCAATACCAGGGGGAACGCTGCTCCGTCGCAAATGCAGATCAACGACAGGCAGCCCAGCGCGGCGTGTTCCGAGAGTATGTATCTCTCACTCTCGGGCAGCATCGCCAATTCCGGAAGATCGGGACGCACTTCGACCACGCGACATGACCGCTGCGCCGAACTCAAAGCCGGCAAGAAGGTAAATTGTCCGCTGGAGAAGAGCCGAAAGCCGAGCGCCCGGTTGGCTTTCAATGTCGCTTGTGCAGGCGAAATGTTCGTGTAGGTCACGTCCTTCCGCTTGAGAACCGCCGCAACCAACATGGCGCCATAGGGACGGAAATCTGCATCGACTGACCAGCTTGAAAGATTGCAGCGGATTTCCTCGCTCTCCGACCCCTGATAGCGAGCATAAAGGGTGAGCACAACGCCGACGATCCGACCGGCATGCTCCAAAGCAAAGCCATATTGTGGGAACTCGGCAACCACAGGCCGCTGCGACAAGCGGGTCAGAGCGTGTATCCAGTAACTCCGGTTACGCGCCGGAAAGCCCCTGCACAGGCAATCAACCACTCCCTCCCAGTCGGTTTCGCGGATTGGTCTACAGCGAAGACCGGGCGGGAGAGCGCCAAGTACGGCCAAAATCAACTCCAGAATACGATTTACTTACATGTGCCTAATGCGCTCCACATATCGACGCTCAACGATTAATAGTCCGTGCGGGTTTTAAAAACGATTTTCCACACTCAGCACAAACACAGCTCGCCATGACGCTGCTCACCGCCCTGGATCGCGCCGAAAGGTGCGGCCGCCACGGTTGACTTGGTGTTGAATGCGGCTTTACAGGAATGGAGCGCGAACCGGTCGGGGAACGTCCTGGTGCCAATCCGGTACCGACAGCTCGAACCCGCTCCTCTCGCGATATCCTAAGTGATTGAAAAATCACCTTGGAGGGATGGCCGAGCGGTTTAAGGCACCGGTCTTGAAAACCGGCGTGGGTGCAAGCCCACCGTGGGTTCGAATCCCACTCCCTCCGCCATATCCGGCCAATTTCTTCAATCCTGCAGGCATGACGTCGAGTTTTCCGCTCGTCGGATTCTCGACTGCCTGGGTTTAACAGGCCGGTCCGCTTCGGGGAGAACCGCCGCTCTGCCCCATGCAGCGCACCACCTCTCGCGTCGCTGAAATGCGACAGGTGCTGATCGTGGCAACGATACCAAAGTACCGGTGATACTATTGCGTAATCAACAACCTGCCACAAAGCGAAGACTGTCACCCGCCGCGCAGCCGCGCTCGTCGGGTTGATTTCTCCGCCCGAATATGATGCTTCTCCCGCCCATGAATAAACTATTTTCTGCGGTCCTCGGATGGACGATAGTGGCTTGGCCGGCCAGCGCAATGGACAGCGCATTGCGCGCCGGCCTGCTGAAACTCGATCCGCAAACCCGGCTGGAGCAGCGATGCGACGCCGAAATTCTCGACCGGATTACCCGCGACGACCACAAATACAAAGCCGATCGTGTCGTCGCCTACGCTTTTGCGACGCCCGAAATGGGCGCCGATGCGATCAAGAGCCCGGGTGCTGCGTTTCGCAGCAAGGGACAGTGGTACCGGCTGAAATTCAAATGCGAAACAGCGCCGGACCATATGGAAGTCCTGCAGCTCCGCTATCGGATCGGTGATGAAATTCCGGAAAGCGACTGGCCCAAATACAACCTCTATAACTAGGCATTCGCGACCTGTGGCCGCATTTTGCCGGTGTTTCGGGCCGATCGTCGCAAACTCTGTATATTGCCAGCCTTGTTCCAACCAGTCCCTTGACGCGCGGGAACCATACACGTTAGGCCCTCCAGGCATTCGACGCGAACGGTCGGCCAACCAGCAAGGGACTTCCAGTCGATGGAAATTTTCACTGCCGCGGGCTTCTCTGCCCTGCTCCAGGTCATCGCCATCGACCTCGTGCTTGCAGGCGATAACGCCATCGTCATCGGCTTGGCCGCGGCGGGCTTGCCGGTCGAGCAGCGAAAGAGAGCGATTCTCATCGGCGTGGTGGCGGCGACGGTGCTGCGTATCGGTTTTGCTGCGATCACCGTCACCCTGTTACAGATTGTCGGCCTGCTGCTGGCCGGCGGCATCTTGCTGCTGTGGGTGTGCTGGAAGATGTATCGCGAGCTGCGCACGTCGTATGCCGACGAGGTGGAGGCGACCGAAGCGCTGTCCAATTCCGATATCAACAGCGATGATATGGTGGCCGGCAAGGCGCGCAAGAAGACCTTGGGTCAGGCGGCATTGCAGATCGTCATCGCCGACGTGTCGATGTCGCTCGACAACGTACTGGCGGTCGCCGGCGCGGCGCGCGATCACTTCCAGGTGCTGGTGATAGGCCTCGTCCTGTCGATCGCGCTGATGGGCCTTGCCGCGAGCTTCATCGCCAAGCTGCTGCACCGCCATCGCTGGATCGCCTATATCGGCCTTTTGATCATCTTCTATGTCGCACTCGATATGATCTACCGGGGCGCGGTGGAAGTCTTGCCGCATGTCAGCAGTGCGGTGAGCTGACACGCCGACTCGAATTCTCATCGGTCGGCCTTTCAGCTTCGGCGAGCCTTCGGCGACGCTGGCGGTTGCGTTTCGCCGCAGCCGCTGCCCATACCAATGCCGCGACAAGTGTGATACTGCGCCGCCAATCCTGAAAATCCGGAAAAGCTTAGATGTCCGCCCCTCGCGTCAGTTTCGTCAGCCTTGGATGCCCGAAAGCCCTTGTGGATTCGGAGCGCATTATCACCCGCCTGCGCGCCGAAGGCTACGAGATCGCCCGCAAGCACGACGGCGCCGACCTGGTCGTCGTCAACACCTGTGGCTTCCTCGATTCGGCTCGCGACGAATCGCTCAACGCCATCGGCTCCGCACTTTCGGAGAATGGCAAAGTTATCGTCACCGGCTGCCTCGGCGCCGAGCCGGACGTCATCCGTGAAAGACATCCGAACGTCCTCGCCATCACCGGACCACAAGCTTATGAAAGCGTGATGGCGGCGGTGCATGAGGCTGCCCCTCCGAGCCATGATCCCCACATCGACCTTTTGCCGCCGCAAGGGGTCAAGCTCACGCCGCGCCACTATGCGTATCTCAAGATTTCGGAAGGCTGCAACAACCGCTGCACCTTCTGCATCATCCCGGCGCTGCGCGGCGATCTCGTTTCGCGGCCGGCGGCCGACGTGTTGCGCGAAGCCGAGAAACTGGCCAAGGCCGGCGTCAAAGAAATCCTGGTCATTTCGCAGGACACCAGCGCCTACGGCATCGACATCAAATACCAGACCAGCATGTTCGGCGATCGCGAAGTGCGGGCAAAATTCCTCGACCTGTCGGAGGAACTCGGCAAGCTCGGCATCTGGGTGCGCATGCACTATGTCTACCCCTACCCGCATGTCGCCGATGTCATCCCGCTGATGGCCGAAGGAAAGATCGTTCCCTATCTGGACATCCCGTTCCAGCACGCCTCGCCGCAGGTGCTGAAGAACATGCGCCGGCCCGCTCATGGCGAAAAGACGCTCGAGCGTATTCGCGGCTGGCGCGACGTCTGCCCGGACCTTGCTATCCGCTCCACCTTCATCGTCGGCTTCCCCGGCGAGACGGACGACGATTTCGAGATGCTGCTCGACTGGCTGGACGAGGCCAAGATCGACCGCGCCGGCTGTTTCAAATACGAGCCGGTCAGAGGCGCCCGCTCCAACGAGCTCGGCCTCGAGCAAGTGCCGCAGGAGATCAAGGAAGCCCGCTGGCACCGCTTCATGCAGCGCCAGCAGAAGATTTCGGCAACGCAGCTAGCCAAGAAAATTGGCAAGCGCCTGCCGGTCCTGATCGACGAGGCGCATGGCAATTCGGCCAAGGGCCGGACCAAATACGACGCGCCCGAAATCGACGGTTCGGTCCATATCCAGTCGCGGCGGCCACTGCGCGCCGGCGACATCGTCACGGTCAAGATCGAGCGCGCCGACGCTTACGACCTTTACGGCTCAGCAGTCTGATATTCCGTCCAAAATGAAAAGGGCGCCGCGTGGCGCCCTTTCGTTCGATATGTTTCCGACCGCCTACTGCGGCAGCTTGTCGTCGACGCCCTTCACGTAGAAATTCATGCCGAGCAACGTGGCGTCGTCGGCGACCTCGCCCTCCTTCAGCCAAGGTGTGCCGTCCTGCTTGGCGATCGGCCCGGTGAAGGGGTTCCAGCCGTCGGCGATCTTCTTGGTGGTGGCTTCGGCCATCGCCTTGACGTCGTCGGGCATGTTGGTGAACGGCGCCAGCTTGACGGCGCCGTCCTTAATGCCGAGCCAGACATTGTCGGGCTTCCAGGTGCCGTCGAGCGCCGCCTGGACGCGGCTGATGTAGTAGGGACCCCACTCGTCGGTCAGCGAGGTCAGCTGCGCGTGCGGCGCGAACTTGATCATGTCGGAGGACTGCCCGAAGCCGTGCAGCTTGCGCTCCTCCGCCACCTGCAAGGCAGCGGTCGAGTCGGTGTGCTGGACGATGATATCGGCGCCCTGGTCGAACAATGCCTTGGCAGCATCGGCCTCCTTGCCCGGATCGAACCAGGAGTTCACCCAGACGATCTTCGCCTTGAAGTTCGGGTTGATCGACTGTGCGCCGAGCATAAAGGAATTTATGCCCATCACCACTTCCGGGATCGGGAAGGAAACGATGTAGCCGGCGACGCCCGACTTCGATTGCTTGGCGGCGATCTGGCCAAGCACGTAGCGGCCTTCGTAGAAACGCGCATTGTAGATGCCGAGATTTTCGGCCGTCTTGTAGCCGGTGGCGTGCTCGAACATCACCTTGGGGAATTTCTTGGCGATCTTCACTTCCGGGTCCATGAAGCCGAAGGACGTGCCGAAAATGATCTTGCATCCCTCGCGCGCCAGGCGCTCGAAGGCGCGGTCGGCATCGGGGCCTTCGGAGACGTTTTCGAGATAGGCGGTCTCGACCTTGTCGCCGAGTGCCTTTTCCACCTCGAGGCGGCCTTGGTCGTGCTGGTAGGAGTAGCCGAAATCGCCGATCGGGCCGGTGTAGACCCAGCACGCCTTCAGCTTGTCCGCCGCCTGGGCTGATGCCGCCAGCGACAATGCGGCCGTCGTCGCCATCAGGGCAATAAGCAGTTTTTTCATTGTGTTACCTCTCTGAGTTAAGCCTTGGAGCTTCCGTCTTTTTGTTGTCAACGATCCGGAACGAATGGCTGGCCCAAGGAGGCCGGCGTGTTCATCATCGTCAAACGCTTGTTGCGCGAGATTAGAACGAGAACCACGACGGTTGCCAGATAGGGCAGCGAAGAAAGCAGTTGCGAGGGAAACGATTTTAAGAACGCAATTAACTTGTAGAGCAACCAGGGCGCGTCGACGAAGTCCTGCAGATTAATGGCTTGGACGTGAAGCTGGCCAACCCAGATCGCGCCGAAAATATAGGCGCCGGCCAGCACCCGCCATGGCCGCCAGGAGGCGAAGACGACCAGAGCCAGCGCGATCCAGCCGCGACCGGCGGTCATGTTCTCCACCCATTGCGGTGTGTAGACCAGCGATAGGTGACCGCCGGCGAGGCCGGCACAAGCGCCGCCGAAAATCACTGAGAGATAGCGGTAGCGGATGACGTGGATGCCAAGCGCATGGGCGGATGCATGGCTGTCGCCGATCGAGCGCAGCGTGAGCCCGGTGCGGGTCTTGAACAGGAACCACATGACGGCGGCGGTCAGCGCGATCGAGATGTAGAAGATTGGATCCTGGCCGAACAGCAGCCTGCCGACGACCGGGATTGCGGTCAGGCCGGGAATATCGAGGTTTGGCAGCCTTTCGCCGGGCTGACCGACAAAATTCGTTCCCATCATGCCGGAAAGGCCGAGGCCGAGCAGTGTCAGCGACAGGCCGGTGGCCACCTGATTGGTGGCCAGCGACAGCGTCATGACGGCGAACAGCAACGAGAACACTGCCCCCATGGTGATTGCCGCCAACAGCCCTATCCAAGGCGAGCCGGTGAGATAGCCGGCGCCGAAACCGCCGACGGCACCCATGATCATCATTCCTTCGACGCCGAGATTGAGCACACCCGAACGTTCGACCACCAGTTCGCCGATCGCCGCGATCAGCAGCGGCGTCGCCGCCGTCGCGATGGTCAAGAGGATGTTGACGGTGATGTCCATCAGCGGGCTCCCTCCAGCTTCGGCGCTGCCTCGAGCTTCGGCGCGAAAAAGCCGGTCAGGCGAATGCGGTAATGGATGAGCGTGTCGCAGCCGAGCACGAAGAACAAAAGCATGCCCTGGAATACGCGCGCCACCTTGTCGGAGATGCCGAGCGCGCTTTGCACTGCCTCGCCGCCCAGATAGGTCAGCGCCAGTACAAGGCCTGCGGCGACGATGCCGAGCGGATTGAGCCGGCCGAGAAATGCCACGATGATAGCGGTAAATCCGTAGCCGGGCGAGATCACCGGCTGCAATTGTCCGATGGCTCCCGAGACCTCCGAAATCCCTGCAAGTCCGGCCAGTGCGCCCGACAGCAGGAAGGCAAAGAAGACCATGCGGTTAAGGCCAAACCCGGCGAAGCGCCCTGCCCTCGGGCTTGAGCCGAGCACGCGGACCTCGAAGCCTTTCAGCATACGGCTCATCAGGATCCAGATCAGTATCGCCGCGATCAGCGCGAAGACAAATCCCCAGTTTGCCCGGCCGGATTCCGGGAGGAGTTCCGGCAGGATGGCCGAGTCGTTGAACTGGATGGTCTGCGGGAAACCGTGGCCCTGCGGATCGCGCCACGGCCCGCGTACGAGCCAATCGAGGAAGAGCTGGGCGACATAGACCAGCATCAGGCTGGTCAGGATCTCGTTGGTGTTGAAGCGCGTCTTCAGCAGTGCCGGGATTGCAGCATAGGCGGCCCCACCGACCATGCCGAGCAGAAGCATCAGCGGCAGCACCAATGGGCCTTCGAACTGCGGAAACAGCACGGGGATGATCGAGCCGACAATGCCGCCCAGGATGAACTGGCCTTCGGCGCCGATGTTCCAGATGTTAGCCTTGTAGCAGACCGACAGTCCGACCGCGATCAGGATCAGGGGGGCGGCCTTGATCGCCAGCTCATGCAGCTGCCACACCTGGCTGATCGGTTCGATGAAGTAGATGCGGAACGCAGTCAACGGGTTGACGCCGAGCAGCGCGAACATGATGGCGCCGGCAATGATCGTCAAAACGAAAGCGATGAAAGGCGAGAGTGCCGAAAACAGCATCGAGCGCTGCGGGCGTTTTACAAGTTCGAGGCGCATCAAGCCGTCTCCAGCGTATGTTCGGCATGACCGGGTTCGGCGCCGCCCATCAGCAGCCCGATTTTCTCGAACGTCGCTTCAGCTATCGGCAGCGGCTTCGACAGTTCGCCATTGTGCATGACCGTGATCGCATCGGAAATCTCGAACAGCTCGTCGAGGTCCTGGCTGATCACCAGCACCGCCGAGCCGCTGCGCGCCAGTTCGATCAGCGCCTGGCGGATGTGGGCCGCCGCACCCGCGTCGACCCCCCAGGTCGGCTGATTGACCACCAAGACGCTCGGCCGGCGGTCGAGTTCGCGGCCAACGATGAATTTCTGCAGATTGCCGCCCGAAAGAGCCGCAGCCTCCGGATCCGGCGCGCTCTTGCGCACGTCCATTGCCTTTATGATGCGCTGCGAAGCGGTATGGATCGCATCGCCCTTGACCATTCCACCGGCGCCGACAAACATCTTGCCATCGGTGGCGTGGCGCGACAGAAGCAGGTTCTCCGAAAGCTTCATGCGCGGTGCTGCGCCATGGCCGAGCCGCTCTTCCGGGACGAAGGCAGCGCCCATCAGGCGCCTGCCGGTGATGGTGAGGCCGCCGGCATCCTTGCCGCGGATGCGGACCGAGCCGGCATCCTGCTGCAGCACCTCGCCGGAAACGGATTCGAAGAATTCGCCCTGGCCGTTGCCGGCCACACCGGCAATGCCGATCACCTCGCCGGCGCGGACCTCGAGATTGATGTTCCTGAGCGGAATCGAGAACGGGGTCGCCGGCTTGCGGGTGAGTTCGCGGATTTGAAGCAGCACCGGCGCGGTCTCGATACCCTCGGCCGGCGCCCGCACCACGGCCAGCACCTCGTTGCCGACCATCATCCGCGCCAACGAAGACGCGGTTTCCTGGCGCGGATTGCAATGGCCGACCACCTTGCCGTGACGCAGCACGGTGGCGCGGTCGCAGATGCGTTTGACCTCTTCCAGCCGGTGCGAAATGTAGAGGATGGACTTTCCTTCCGAACGCAGCCGTTCGAGCGTCTCGAACAACTTATCGGCCTCCTGCGGCGTCAGCACCGAAGTTGGTTCGTCGAGGATGATGAGTTGCGGCGTCTGCAGCAGGCAGCGGATGATTTCGATACGCTGACGCTCGCCGACCGACAGATCACCGACCAGCGATAGCGGATCGAGAGGCAGGCCGTAACTGTAGGAGAGCGCCCTCGCCTTGGCCGCGATCGTGCTGATCGGCGAGCCGTCATCCAGCGACAGCGCGATGTTCTCCGCCGCCGTCAGCGCTTCGAACAGGGAAAAATGCTGGAAAACCATGCCGATGCCGAGCTTTTTTGCGGTGCCGGGGCTGGTGATCCTGACCGCCTGGCCATTCCAGAAAATCTCGCCGGAATTCGGTTCCAGCGATCCAAACAGCATTTTCACCAGGGTCGACTTGCCGGCGCCGTTCTCGCCAAGCAACGCATGGATCTCGCCCTTGGCGATGTTGAGATCGACATGGTCGCACGCCGTCAACGTGCCGAATATCTTTGTGAGGCCGCGAACCTCAAGCAGGTTTGCGCCGTCCTGATCTGCACTCACGGTGCCTCCATCTGGTTTGCCAGACATGTTCTGTGTTCCCGCAAGCATCGTATGCGCGGGCTGCTCTCTACGGTAAGCGCCTCACGACTTGAAAGAGCTTCAAGAATTTCAGCGGAAACTCAAGCGGTAAAGAGCAGTTCGCAAGAACGGCGGCATCGGCGGCCCGAAACTGCGGGCGCCTAAGGGATAAGTATTGTTGTCCCGGTGGTCCGGCGCCCTTCGAGATCGGAATGCGCTTTGCCGGCCTCGCTGAGCGCGTAACGCTGGTTGATCTTGATCTTGACGGCGCCGCTGAGCACCACACCGAACAAGGCGGCGGCGGAAGCCTCGAGGTCTTCGCGCCTGGCATTATAGACGAACAGCGTCGGCCGCGTTGCGAACAGCGAGCCCTTCTGCGCCAGCAACGAGATGCTGAAGGGCGGGATCGGCCCAGACGATTGACCGAAGCTGACGAAAGTGCCGAGCGGCCGCAGGCAATCGAGCGAGGCTGGAAATGTGTCGTTGCCGACTGAATCGTAGACAACGTCGCATTTCTTGCCACCGGTGATAGCGGCAACGCCGGCCACGAAATCCTGTTCGCGATAGTTGATCACGTGGTCGAAGCCATGCGCCTTGGCGAGCTCGATCTTGTCGGTGGAACTCGCCGTGCCGATCACTGTCGCGCCGAGATGCTTGGCCCATTGGCCGAGGATCAGCCCGACACCGCCGGCCGCCGCATGAAACAGGATCGTGTCGCCGGCTTTCACCTTGAATGTACGGCGCAACAGATATTCGGCGGTCATGCCCTTTAGCATCATGGCTGCAGCCTGTTCGTCGCTGATGCCGTCCGGCACCTTCACCACGCGGTCGGCGGCGATCACGCGCTGCCCGGCATAGGCGCCGGTCGTCACGGCGTAGGCGATGCGATCGCCGGGTTTGAGCCAGTCGACATCCGAGCCGACATCCAAGACCACGCCGGCCGCCTCGCCGCCAGGGATCAGCGGAAATCCGCCCTGCGGCGGATAAAGGCCAGAGCGATAATAGACGTCGATGAAATTGAGACCGATCGCGGTATGCTTGACCAGGATCTGTCCCGAGCCCGGCTGCCCGGGATCGGCATCCTCATAGGTCAGGACCTCCGGGCCGCCATGGGCATGGATGCGGATCGCTTTGGACATTTTCTGGCTCTCTTGGGATCAGGCTTTCTTATCCGGCTTGGCGCCGAGATTTGGGAAGAACTGCATGATAGCGCCGATGCAGGCGAGGTAAAGCCCGGTGAACGTAATCCCGAACTTGATGAAATCGCTGACCTGCTCGCCCAGCACGCCGATCTGGTCGTAGAAGGAGGCAAGTGCGGCCTGCGCCAGCGCCAGCGCGCCGAAAGCGCACCAAAGCAGCGTCATGCCGAGATTGATTGGCCGCAGCCGCTTCACCCGCACCGGATGGATGAAATTGATCGGCACGAAGGTGAGAATGCCGGCCACCACGACCACGGCGAAAGAAACCCATTGTCCGGGCTCGATGACGAACAGCGTGAACACCACCATGTTCCAGACGACCGGAAAGCCCTTGAAGAAATTCTCCTTCGTCTTCATGCCGGTATCGGCATAGTAGATTGCGCTCGACACCACGATGATCGCCGCCGACAGGAACGACAGGCGCTCGCCCATGAAACCGCGCTGATAGAGCGCGAAGGCCGGAATCAACACGTAGGTCACGTAATCGATGATGTTGTCGAGCAGTTCGCCCGACCAAGTCGGCAGGATTTCCTTGACATCGAGCTTCCTGGCGATCGGCCCGTCGATGCCGTCGACGAAAAGCGCCAGCCCCAGCCACCAGAACATCGCCGTCCAGCGCTGCTCGCTTGCTGCCACTAGCGACAGAAACGCCAGAAATGAGCCCGACGCGGTCAAGAGATGGACCGAGAACGCCCGCGCCTGAGGCCATGTGACTTTCTTCTTCGGCCGCGGAATCCGGTCGGCGATTTTCCTGGCCGTCGTCTTCTTGCTCACGGGCCCCGCCAGTCCAGCTTGCAGATTTCGGCCGAACGGCCAGCAAAGTTCCAGTTGCGGCCAAAGGCCCGCATTTTGCTCTTGTCGGATTTGGCGACGATGATTTCCGGCGCAATCCAGTATTCCGAATTGCTGATGACCGTATCCTTGTCGCGATCCTTGCCGGTGATTGGCGTCACCGCACCATCGATGATCTTCGGTATCTGAAAGATGCGTGTTTTTTCACGCGTCTCGTAGGTGATCGGCACCTGCTCGGCGCCGAGGAACTGTCCGACCAGGATGGAGAGCAGCGATGTGGTTCCACCGGCCTTGCCGGTGAATATCTTCGTCAGTCCCTTCACAGCGTAAACCGAGGCGCGCTTGTCGATGAACAGGCCCGCCGTCCAGTTGCCGCGGCTCATATAACCGGGGATTTCCATGACCAGCCCAAGATTGAGACCGGACAGGTCGACCTCGCCGAAATGGCCGGCATCGATCCGGAACCCCGCCCAGGTTTGGCAATAGCCTTCCGTAGGCGGATGATTGCCGAGCGACAGAACGCAAGGGCAAAAAACCGTGCAATTGCAGGAAAGGATGAGCTCTCCCTTCATTGCCCAGTTTTGATCTGTCATCGAATTCTCCCCCTCATGCCGAGACTACTAGTAGCGCGGTTGCCCAGACAAGCAGTATCGCACCGCCCAACCGCGTCGGCAGATTGCCTGCCGTCTGTTTTTCGACCAGGCTGAACAAGCCGATCAGCGCCATCCAGAACACGTTCATCACACCGACGGCAAACATTACCAGCATCAGCGCCCAGCAGCATCCAAGGCACCACAGGCCCTGCTCCATACCGAGCCGGAAAATGCGAATGGGCCTGGCGCTCCAGTTGGCGAACAGGACCGAGAACGGATTTCTGCACTTCTCCAGACAGGCTTTCTTCAGCCAGCTGAACTGATAGAGGCCAGCGATCGACAGCGCGGCTGCTCCGGCAATTCCAAGCAGCGGATCGAGCATCTGCCCGGATGACACGAATGCATGGACTGCGAGCGTCAGGGCAGCGAATATTGCCGAGGCGGCAAGCCAGACGCTCAAATATCCAGCGACAAGGATCAACGGATGGGCAACGGGTTCCCCCTTGATCCTGGCGGTATCTGCGATCTCGCAATAGGTGCGGATCATCGGCGCCGCGGAGGGCAGCATGGTCGCGATGGCCATCAACAGCCACATCGCGGTGAGTGCCCCGCCTTGCGCCCCTACGCTTGCGCGAAGCGGCGCCGGCGCAAGGCAAAGGGCGAAGAAACGCGCAAGGAAATCCGGCAGCGGCAGTTGCGGCAGGTTCCCCAGCATCGTGTCGCCGGGTGCATCGGTGCCCGGGAGCCGGCTTACGGCACCACGAACTGCCATTGCGCCGAGAAGGAGCCAGGCAAGGGCGATGCCCATGCCGGCAACGACGCTCACCGTCAGTCGAGGGCTGCACGCAACGCTCGCCATCGCGCGGCCGGTGCCGTCGAGGTGGCTGAAATCGTCTTGTTGGCCGGTCATGGCAACCGAATGGGCCGAATCGCCGCGTTGATCAAGCCGCATCACCTGACCTATATGGACCAGCAGGTCGGACGGGCCTCACCTCGCAATCCGGAAGCCGAATTTGAACCATCGGGAAACAGCACGGATACTGGTCGCCGGCAGCGGCCCTGCGGGGCTGATCGCGGCGCTTGGCTTTGCCGAGGCGGGCTTTCCCGTGACGCTCGTCGGACCCGATGCAGCCGGCCCCGACGGCCGGACGACAGCCTTGATGAACCCTGCCCTGAAGATGTTCGAACGGCTAGGGATCTTCGACGGAATCAGGCCGCACGCAGCGCCGCTCAAGGTGATGCGTATCGTTGACGCAACCAACCGGCTGATCCGCAGCCCGACAGTGACCTTTCGCGCCAGCGAGATCAACGAAGAGCAATTCGGGCTGAACTTGCCCAACAGCGTTCTCAACCGCACGCTAGCCGAGACTGTCGCGCATTCGGGCATCGAATGGCGAAAGTCGATGGTGGAGGCATGGCGCCTCGATGCCGACCATGCCCATGCCGTTCTCGCCGACGGCAGCGAGGTTGAGGCATCGTTGGCAGTTGCCGCCGATGGCCGTCAGTCGCCGGCCCGCGAGGCAGCCGGCATCCGGACCTCGATCCGATCCTATCCGCAGGCGGCGTTGGTGCTCAATTTCGGTCACCGCAGCGACCATGCCTTCACCTCGACCGAATTCCACACCGAGACCGGTCCGTTCACACAGGTTCCCCTGCCCGGCAACCGGTCCAGCCTTGTCTGGGTGCTCGAACCCGATATCGCCAAGGACCTTGCAGCACTCGACGACGCCGAGCTTTCGACGCGGGTCGAACAGCGGATGCAATCGATGTTGGGCCGCGTGTCGGTTGAGCCCGGCCGGCAGGTCTACCCCCTTTCAGCGGTGAGCCCGTGGCGGTTTGCGCAGCGCCGCGTAGCCCTAGTCGGCGAAGCCGCCCACGTGTTTCCCCCAATCGGCGCGCAAGGCCTCAATCTCGGCATCCGGGACATCGACGACCTGATTGGTGCAGCAAGCAGAAACCGCTCGGACCCGGGCGTCGCCAAGGCGCTTGCAGCCTATGATTTCAAGCGGCGGCCGGACATTCTGGCGCGCAGCAGCGCGGTCAACCTGCTGAACATGTCGTTGCTTTCCGACATGCTGCCGGCCCAGCTGGCGCGCAGCGCTGGCCTGGGCGCGCTTGAGGGGTTTGCGCCGTTACGGGCGTTTTTCATGCGCGAGGGTCTTCGACCCGGCAGCGGTTTTGCGGCTTTTTTTGGCGGATTGCGAAAACCGGCTGAGCGATAGCGATCTTGGCCACCGCCCTTGATCCGCATCTCGCGATGCTCAACCCGGCATCAAGGGGATCGGGATTGAATTGACGCGGCGTCTGCGCCAAATAATGACGATGTCGACCTTAAGGTCTGGGCCAATCTTTGCCGGACGGGTGCGTAAGAATCTAAAGTCCTGGAGCGTTCCTTGCGTGTTCCAGGATGCGTGGCGTTCAAGAAGTTCAAGTGGTGAGTGCGATGAAGACAGCCAAATTCTCGATCGGACAGGTGGTTCGGCACCGGCTGTTTCCGTTCCGCGGTGTCATTTTCGACGTCGATCCGCAATTCGCCAATACTGACGAATGGTACGAGGCGATCCCCGCTGACGTGCGGCCGCGCAAGGACCAGCCTTTCTATCATCTGCTCGCCGAGAATTCCGAAACGGAATACATCGCCTATGTGTCCGAGCAGAATTTACTCGAGGACCGGTCGGGCGAACCGGTCCGGCATCCGCAGATAGGTGAAATGTTCGACAAGAAGCCGGACGGGCGCTACGAGCCGAAGCACCAATTGAGACATTGACTTAGCCGGGATCTGGCCGGGCTGGGACTGGCTTGAGACTTGGCTGGACCCGACAAACGGCCGGTCCAAACAAAAAAAGCGGGGTATGAGCCCCCGCTTTTTTGTTGGTTCGAAAACCCGTCGATCAGTTGGCGGCCTTCGCCTTTTCCTGCTCTTCCTTGAGCTTCTTGGCAAAATCCTGATTGTTCTTGGCGACGAACTCCTGGAGCTTCTTCTGTCGGTCCTCGATGTCCGACTGCTGCAGCGGCGGGCCGTCGAAGGCGCCGCTGAAGCCGGTCAGCGCGATCTTGATCGGGTTCGGCTGGTTCTGGAAATTGACCGAGGTCAGCGTCAGGTTCGAACCTTTCTTGAAGGACGCGACGAGCTGATCGGTCAGCGGCACTTCCGCCACGCAGCGATCCGGAAAACAGATCACATAGTCGAGCTTCTGCGCCTTGCCGCCGTCGATCTGGAGGCCGATGCCGGGAGGAACGAGACGGCCGGTCGGAACCGTCACCTGGAACACCTTGCGGTTCACCTTGCCCTTCAATTCGATCAGGCTGACGCCAGTGATGAGCTGGCCGTTGCCGGCGGTGGTGATGTTCTGGACATTGCAGATGTCGACGTCTTCCTGCTTGGTGCAGGCCTTGAACCAGCCTTGCGGAATCTGCTGTTGCTGCTGCGCGGAAGCAGCGGGAATCCCGGCGCCCAGAATGCCGACCACGCCCGCGGCCATGACCGACAGGCGGTACGCGTTGCTGTTAAGGCTCGTCATGTCGTGCATTCCTCTCAAATGATCCCGGAACCGGCTTTTTTCATGCCGTGTGGTCCAGCTACCTGTTGCCGAAATGAGGCAACAGAATGACTTCGGACGGCGTGTTACACTGCAAGCGGTGCCGAATCCAGCCCGGGTCTCGCGAATCTTGGCCAAGGGATAGGCTCAAGGGGTTGGCCGGTGCACGACCGGCTCATGTATGCTGCGCATCGAATCGGGAAGGAGACGGTCATGGGCCGCGTTGTCGTTTGGCTGATCGCCGCAATCTTGTTTGTCGGCCTTTCCCTGCAGCCGGCCCTGTCGGAACCGGTGCACGCGCTTGCCATGCAGGGCGAGCCGGCGCTGCCGGCCGACTATGATCATTTCAACTACGTCAATCCCGACGCGCCGAAAGGCGGCAGCATTACCTATTGCGTCGTAGGAAGCTTCTACAATATCAATCCGTTCATCCTGAGAAGCCTGCGCACCACCGCGCGCGGCATGATGGATCAAGCCTTTGGCAATCTTGTCTTCGAGCCGTTGATGCAGCGCAACTACGACGAGGCCTTCAGTCTCTACGGCCTGCTCGCCGATACCGCCGACATGGATCCCGAGCGCAAGAGCATCGAATTCCACCTCGATCCCAACGCCAAATGGTCGGACGGCGAGCCGGTGACGCCGGAAGACGTGTTGTTTACCTATGACGTCTTCACCGAGAAGGGCCGCCCACCTTACAGCCAGCGAATGAAAGCGATTGCCAAGCTCGAAAAGACCGGCGACCGCAGTGTGCGCTTCACCTTCAACGACAAGGCCGACCGCGAATTTCCTTTGATCATTGCGCTGACGCCGATCATCCCGAAACACGCCTTCAACAAGGACACCTTCGACAGGACGACGCTAAAGCCGGTGATCGGCAGCGGGCCTTACACGGTGGCGCAAGTCGTGCCCGGTCAGCGCATCGTGTTCAAGCGCAATCCGGACTATTGGGGCAAGGACGTGCCGTCCAAGCGCGGCTTCGACAATTACGACCAGATCACCATCGAATATTTCCTCAACGCCAACGCCAAGCAGGAAGCGTTCAAGAAAGGCATCTGCGCCATCGACGACGACAGCGACCCGGTCAAACGCGAGCGCGATCTCGATTTTCCGGCCTTCCACAGGGGCGAGGTCATCGCCGAAACTTTCGATACCGGCATTCCGCCGGTGGTCAACGGTTTCCTGTTCAACACGCGGCTGCCGAAATTTTCCAATCCGGTCGTGCGGCGCGCGCTCGGCATGCTCTACGATTTCGAATGGGCCAACAAGAATCTGTTCGGCGGCAAATACACGCGCACGATGAGCTTTTGGCAGAATTCCGAGCTGTCCGCGCTCGGCCACCCGGCCAGCGAAAAGGAAAAGGCCCTGCTGGCCCCCTATCCCGGCCGCGTGCCCGCAGATGTCATGGACGGCACCTACAGGCCGCCCGTTACCGACGGCTCCGGCCAGGACCGCAAGGTGCTGAAGGCGGCATTCGAGCTGCTGAAGAGCGCGGGCTATACGGTGCAGGACGGCGCGATGCTCGATCCCGAGGGAAAGCCGTTCGGTTTCGAGATCCTGACCGCCTCGCAGGACGAAGAGCGACTTGCCGCTATCTATCAGCGCACCCTTGAGAAGCTCGGCATCGATGTCGGCATCCGCAGCCTCGACGGTGATCAGATCCAGTCGCGCAAGCAGCGTTTCGATTTCGAGGTGCTGGTCGGCTCGACCGGTTTCAACAACTCGCTGTCGCCCGGTATCGAGCAAACCGGGCGCTGGGGATCCGCTGCCGCCAAGGCCGAAGGATCGTTCAACCTCGCCGGCGTCGCCGATCCGGCGGTGGATGCGGCGATCGAGGCGATGCTGAGAGCTCGTTCGAAGGAGGACTCCGTCGCCGCCGTCCGCGTTCTCGACCGGCTGCTGATCTCCGGCAACTACATGGTGCCGACGCAGCACAACAACCAGCAATGGCTCGCTTATTGGAACTATCTGGAACATCCGCAAAAGACGCCCATATACGGTTATCAGTTGCCGACCTGGTGGCGCAAACCGAAGTGACCTCTTCACAACAGGAGATCAAGATGAACGACGAGAACTCGATTACCGTCGATGTGGTCTCCGACGTCGTGTGTCCCTGGTGCTTTATCGGCCAGAAACGGCTCGACAAGGCGATTGCCGCCGTCGATATCGACGTTCACATACGCTGGCGGCCCTTCCAACTCGACCCGACAATCCCGCCCGAAGGCAAGAACCGCCGCGACTATATGGTGGCGAAATTCGGCAGCGAGCAACGCATCCGCGAAATCCATGCCCGGATCGAACCGCTGGGCGAGGCTGAAGGCATCTCCTTCGCCTTCGACGCCATCAAGGTCGCGCCCAATACGCTGGATGCGCACCGTCTCATTCGCTGGGCCGGGACGGCCGGCGAGGCCATTCAGAACCGGCTGGTGCGCCGGCTGTTCCAGCTGAATTTCGAGGAAGGCGCCAATCTCGGCGATCATGCCGTGCTGATCGAAGCCGCCCGCGAGGCCGGCATGGATGCGTCCGTGGTCGAAACGCTTCTGCCGACCGACGCCGATGTCGAGGCGGTGCGCACCGAAATCGCCACCGCTTCGCGCATGGGCATATCGGGTGTGCCGTGCTTTCTGCTTGAAGGCAAATATGCGGTGATGGGCGCCCAGGACGCCGATACGCTCGCCGATGCGCTGCGCCAGGTCGCCGCGGCCAAGGCACGCGGCGAACTGGAGACGGCGAACTGAGTCGGATTATTTCACCGTCACCTTGGCCTTGCTGACGAAAAAGCCATGGCCATGCTTGCCGGTGCAGGTCAATCCCTTGGTGGATGACTGGCAGGAAAACGGCGCCTTGCTCCAGCTGTTGCCGTACGCCAGCCTGGTGACGTCGCCGCAGCAGCCTTGCTCGCCCGGATTCTTGATCAGCGTCGCCGGACCTTTCGGGCCGAGGATGACGGTGACGTAGCTGGGCTCGACGCGCGAACAGCTCAGTTCCGGTCCGCCATCCTGTGGCTCGTAGGTGCTGGTGCCGCCCTTCGGCGTGTAGATGCAGCCAATATTGCCGGACGGCGTGTTGAACTCGATCTGTCCCTCGGCGTTTGCGGGAACGGTCTGGCTGCCGGCATATGTTTGCGGCAGCCAGGCGAACGTTGCGAGCATCGCCGCAAACAATGTCCGTGCAAGCATGAAGAACTTCCCCCCGGTTCAAACCTGGATGCGTCCGGCAGGTTCGATCCGAAGCGCATCTTTGTCAAACGCGGTTTGGGCGCGCTTTTAAAAAAGCACGGGCCAATTGATATTGATCCGCATCCTGGACTGTGTCGGCAAAGTCATTGCTTGGCCGATTACGGGTTCCTGACAAGGCGGCTTCAAACACGAATCATACGGTCACGTCCTGCCCGCCGACGAGGCCGGACTGGCCGTGAAGGCGGTTCAGGCTGTGAAGATCGGCCGCTGGAAGGCGCTTCTATGTTCACAAAGCTGTGTGAAGACCTTCCCTTGGGGAAGATCTCTACTTGCTCGGGCGCAGGCAAGTAACTATTTGAAATTGCGTTGGTATTCCGCCCCTCGAAACGTGACGGCACAGCGCCGTGATCATTCATTCTGTTGCTCCACTGCAACGGCCGGCAAGCTAAGCCACCTGCGACTGGTGAAAAGCTAATGGAAAATGATCAATTGGTGTTACTGTCCGTAACAAAAGAAAAATCGTTTGGGCGGGATAGTGATTCGGGTCGATAGACCAACGCGACATTCAATATCGGAAAAATGGCTCCGCGGTGCCGCAAGGCAGTCGCCCCTGACGCCCGTATCTTCGATGCGCAGCTTCTGGGGGCTGATGCGGGTCTACTGGTTCTCGGACCGCTGGAGGGAAGCCTGGACGCTGACGCTGGTGATCGCGCTGATCATCGCGCTGTCCAGCAAAGCCGACGTCTGGTTTACGGTGGCTGGGGCCGAGCTGGCGGCTTCGATCGCTTTTTTCCACGATGCCGCGAACACGACGCCACTCAAGACAATACTGACCAACGCCGGTTGGCTGGTGCTGCTGGTCGTGCTCAAGGACTTGGTTATTGCCGGCATTCGCAACCTTGTTTCCAAGACATTGCATCGCAAATGGCGTGGCTGGCTGGATAGCCGATTCAACGAGGCCTTGCTCGACTCCAATCATACCCATTTCCATGCCCAGCATGGCTCTTCCGGGAATGCAGCTCCCGACAATATCGACCAGCGCGTGCAGGAATCCATCAAGGCCATGACCGGTGGAGCCATCGGGCTTGCTTCGGGTGTGCTAGGCGTCTTCGCTTCGTTCTACTTTCTCGGCGGCGAATTGCTGAAAAACTCTGTCGAGGTGAAGGGGCTGGAGTTTCTCGGCAGCTACGGCAGCGCCGTCCTTGCTCTCCTGGCAATCGCTGTCTATGTGCCGTTCAACACCTGGATCGCGTTGAAACTCGGCCGAATGCTGGAGTGGCTAAACGTCAGAATGCAGCAGGCCGAAGGCAATTACCGCAGCGAGTTGATCACGTTCCTGCGCCGCAGTTTTCATGTCGCCGCATCGCAGGGCGAGAATGTGCAGAAGACTGTACACAGCCAGCGTTATGCAGACATTGACCGTACCTGGGCCAGACTGAACATCGTCAATACCGGCTACACCTCGTTCGAGCTGATCTATAATTTCATCGGTGCCAAGATTGTCGCTTTCGGGCCCGGGCTGGTGCCCTTCATCCACAACGGCCTCGACCTCAAGGGTTATCTGACAGCTTCCGGCCAGGTCGATAAGCTGATCAGCAACTGTTCGTGGTTCATCCATGTGATGCCGGAGATCGCCACCTTGCGCGCCAACAGCCAGCGCGTCATCGAATTGGCGCAGGCAATCGAAAACGTCCAGCACCCGCAGGAATTCTATCAGCAGACCGGCCGATCCGAGTTCCGCTACGACCACCAGAACCCGGTGTTCGGCCTGACCATCCAGAAGCTCGAACTGGCGCATCAGGGCGAGGACGCAACGCCCTTCCTGAGTGCCGCGAACTTGCGCTTCCGGCGTGGCGAGTGGACTTTCCTCAAGGGCGAATCCGGTTGCGGCAAGACCTCGCTGGTCAAGGCGATCAACGGCCTGTGGCCTTATGGCCGCGGCACCATCGTCTTCCCGGAAGGGGTCAAGAGTTTCTACGCCGCCCAGGAGGTGAAGCTGCAGCAGGTCTCGCTGAAGCAACTGGTCTGCCTGCCCGGTTCCGAGCATGACTATGCCGATGTGCAGGTCGCATCCGCCCTGCACAAGGCCGGCCTCGGCGATTTCATCGAGCATTTGGCCGATGAGAGCCGTGAAGGAAAGATATGGGATCAGGTTCTCTCGGGTGGGCAGAAACAGAAGCTAGTTGTCGCCCGCATCGTGCTGCAGCAGCCGGGATTGCTGTTCCTCGACGAAGCCACCGGCGCGCTCGACCCCGATGGACGGATCGCCTTCCACCAGGCGATCAAGGACAATTGCCCTGATGCAACTGTGATCTCGATCATGCATGAGGCGACGCCGCCGAGATCGCTCGCGGGCACCGAATTCTACCACAGCGTGGTTGCGATCGCCGACGGCGTCGCCACCAAGAAGCCGCTGGTTCCGAGCTTGCCGGTAGAGCTCACCACCATCCTCACGCAGCCGACGCGGCCGGCCGAGGACAAGTGGCTGCGCTTTCCCCGCCGGCTGAAGCAGAGATAGCTGCGGCACCATTGCCAGCGTCCAGCCAGCCTGCCACGTAGCCCGATCACAGTCTCGCGATCCAGTCGGTTTGCCGCCGTTTTAACCCGCTCTCGCGATTGACTCGGCAAGGCGCGCTCCTATGTTGCGCCGGCTTGCAGAATCTCAACTCGAACCCGCGAGCAGAAAGGTCACCGCGCCATGCCTGGCGACAGTCACAGTCGAACGCAACCGCCGTCCGCTTGACGTGACCTGACAGGCTCACGTCCTGCCGGACGGCAAGGAGTGAGCCATGAACGAGTTTTCCCCCCCAGCGGGCGGCGATGCCATCGCCATCGCTCGCGTACTTGCCAACGAACACGTCGCCGACATCGTCGAGGCCTTGAACCAGGAGCCCCGCGAGACGGCATCGGAGCTGCTTTGCGAAGTGCCGTTCGAGCGGCTGGTCGAGATCTTCGACCAGCCTGAACTCGACGGCGCATCCGAACTGGTCGAGGCGCTGCCCCGCATCAAGGCAGGCAGACTGCTTGCCGCCATGTCGGTCGACCGCGCCGCCGACATACTGCGCGATCGGAACGAGCCGGCTCGTTCCGAACTGCTCGGCGGCCTGGCGCCACCGCTGCGCGCGACGCTGCTTGCCATTCTCGGCTATCCCGAGGGCAGCGCCGCCTCGCTCATGACGACCGAATATGTCAGCGTGCCGCCGGACTGGAGCGTGGCCCGCACGCTGGATTATATCCGCAAGGTGGAGCGGACGCGCGAAACCGTCTACGCGATCTACATCGTCGATCCGCAAACGCATGTCCTGTTGCGCTCGACCAGCCTGCGTCGACTGATCGCTGGCGGGCCCGACGAGCTGATCATGGCAATCGCGCCGGATCGTGCGCCTATCACCGTTTCACCGCTGACCGATAGTGAAAAGGTTGCTCAGTTGATCTCGAAATATGATCTGCTCGCCGTTCCGGTCGTGGACAACGGCAAACTGCTCGGCATCGTTACCATCGACGATATTATCGACACGATGATCGAGGAAACGACGGAGGATGTGCATCGTTTCGGCGGCATGGAGGCTCTCGACGAGCCCTATATGAAGATGGGCTTTCTGGCGATGATCCAGAAACGCGCCGGCTGGCTGTGCGCGCTGTTTATCAGCGAGATGCTGACCGCCAACGCGATGCAAAGTTACGAGGGCGAGCTGGAAAAGGCGATCGTGCTGACGCTATTTATTCCATTGATCATGAGCTCCGGCGGCAATTCCGGCTCGCAGGCGACCTCGCTCGTCATCCGGGCGCTGGCGCTGCGCGAGATCGGCCTTGGCGACTGGTGGCGGGTGGCATTGCGCGAGCTGCCCACCGGCCTGGTGCTTGGCTCGATTCTTGGCGTGGTCGGCGTCTGCCGCATCGCGCTCTGGCAGTATCTCGGCTTCTACGACTACGGCCCGCACTGGCCGCTGATCGCAATGACGATCGGCGCCACGCTGGTTGGCATCGTCACCTTCGGCTCGCTGTCTGGATCGATGCTGCCGTTCGCCCTGAAGCGCATGGGCTTCGACCCGGCCAGCGCATCGGCCCCGTTCGTCGCCACGCTGGTCGACGTCACCGGGCTGGTGATCTATTTTTCTGTGGCGCTGGTGATCCTGCGCGGAACGTTGCTGTAAGAAAACTCACGCACTTCCATCGCGGCAATTTCGTTGCCGCGATGGGTTGTCGTCGCGTCAGACGCGCTCACCATCTCTCACCCGGTAAGTCGGCTTGTACATGGTGACGAGTTCTTCCGCGGCGGTCGGATGCACCGCCATGGTGCGATCGAAATCATCCTTGGTCAGGCCGGCCTTCAGCGGTATGCCGAGAAGCTGCGCCATTTCGCCGGCATCCGGCCCGAGGATGTGGGCGCCGAGGACCTTTTTCGAGGCGCCGTCGACGACCAGCTTCATCAGCATCTTTTCGTCGCGGCCGGACAGTGTGTGCCGCATCGGCCGGAAGGTGGCGCGGTAGATTTCAACATCCGAAAAGCGCTTTGCCGCCTCATCCTCCGACAGGCCGACCGTACCGATCTCGGGCTGCGAAAAGACTGCGGTAGCGATCGTGTCATGGTCGGGCGCCGTCGGCTTGTCCTTGAAGGCGGTCTCGACGAAGCACATCGCCTCGTGGATTGCCACCGGCGTCAATTGCACGCGATGGGTGACGTCACCGATTGCCCAGATGTTGTCGATGTTGGTGCGGGAGTATTCGTCGACGTGGATTGCCCCGGTTTTGGTCATCTCGATGCCGACGCCTTCCAGGCCCATGTTCTCGGTATTGGGAATGCGGCCGATGGCGAGCATGACCTGGTCGACCGTCAGCACCGTGCCGCCGGTGACAAGCGCGTCGAGCCGGCCGTCAGGCCGCTTCCTGACCCACTCGGACACGGCGTGGCAGAGGATTTTTATCCCTTTCTTTTCCATCGTGTCGTGCAGCATGCGTCTGAGGTCCATGTCGAAACGGCTGAGGATCTCCTTGCCGCGGTAGACCAGCGTCGTGTCGACGCCGAGGCCGTGAAAGATGTTGGCGAATTCGACGGCGATATAGCCGCCGCCCTCGATCATGATTGCCTTCGGCAGTTCCTTGAGGTCGAAGGCCTCGTTGGAAAAGATGCAGTGCTCATGGCCGGGCAATGCCGGATGCGGCGCCGGTCGCCCGCCGGTAGAGATCAGGATCTGGTCGGCGGTAACGGTGCGATCCTCACCAAGAAGATGCACCACATGCCGATCGACCAGGGTGGCGCGCGAATGAAAGACCTCGCCGCCGGCGCCCTGCACATTGTTCTGGTAGATGGCCTCCAGCCGGCTGATTTCGCGGTCCTTGTTGGCGACCAGCGTCTGCCAGTCGAAACGCGCCTCAGGCACCGTCCAGCCATAACCGGCGGCATCGGCGAAATGCTCGGGGAATTGCGAGGCGTAGACATAGAGCTTCTTCGGCACGCAGCCACGGATCACGCACGTGCCGCCATAGCGATATTCCTCGGCAATGCCGACACGCTTGCCGAGTGCGGCCGCGACGCGCGCCGCCCTCACCCCGCCGGAGCCGCCGCCGATGACGAAAAGATCGTAGTCGTAACCGGCCATGGCTGAACTCCTTGCCCCTCAAACCCCGAGACAGGTAGGCTGCCGACTATCAAAAGAAAAGCCCGGATTTGCCGGGCTTTTGGTCCAGTGGCGGTCAGGCGGCTCGGAAGTCCGCAATCAATTCGGTGTAGCGTCCGCGGGAGCTGCGCCATCGGCCGGAGCGGTACCGTCGGCAGGTGCAGCCGGCGCCTTGGCATTCGCCGCTGCACCCAGGGTCTCGCCGACCTGCTGGGCGAGATCGCGAGCCAGGCCGTTCTGCCAGATCTCGGCAGCCTTCACCAGTTCGCGCGTCACGATCGGGCCGTTGTCGAGCAGCTTCTTGCCGGAATCGGAATTGTAGAACGCGGCGATTTCATTGAGTTCCTTTTCCGAGAATACTTTTGCATAGGCGAGCGCCGCTTCCTTTTCCAGGTCGGCGCGGCGCGATGCCAAGGCCATCGCCTTCTCGTTGATGGTCTTGGCGATCAGTTCCTGCATGTCCGGGTTCTTCTGGATCAGCTGCTGCTCCAGTGCCGCGGCCGCTTGCGGCAGGATGCTGTCGAACGTATCCGTCGCATGGATCGCCGCGACGGCGGCGCGCGCCGCCTTCAAATGCGCATCGGTGACGTCCTGCGAAAACGCAGGCGACGAAAACGCGAAAACGGCCGAGGCCGCCAGAATGGCAAAAAAGCGGCCAACCCGGTTATGCAACATCATGATCGGTAAAACTCCCTGATTTTCGGGCGGCATGGACGGTTTGGATGCCGTCGCCGCCGGCTATGATGGCCGTTGATGCCAGCCCGATGAAAAGACCATGCTCGACCACGCCCGGAATGGCGTGGAGAGCATTCGAAAGCGCTCTTGTATCCGGAATGCGGCCAAAAGATGCATCGAGGATAAAATGGCCGCCGTCTGTAACAAATGGCTGGCTCCCCGTCATCCTCAATGTAACGGGGCCGGAAAGGCCAAGGTTTGCAGCCGCCGCGCCGACCGCAATTTCGGTGGCGCGCAGGCCAAACCGGTTGACTTCGATGGGCAGCGGAAAACGGCCGATCATCTCGACCATCTTGGAGCTGTCGGCGATGACGATCATGCGGGCGGAGGCCGCCGCGACGATCTTTTCACGCAGCAGCGCGCCGCCGCCGCCCTTGATCAATGTCAGCGCCGGATCGATCTCGTCGGCGCCGTCGATGGTGAGGTCGAGCTCGGGGGTTTCCTCGAGGGTCGATAGCGGCACACCAAGCTCGCTGCAAAGGACGGCGGTGCGCTCCGAGGTCGGAACGCCGATGACAGTCAGGCCGGTGGCGACCTTGTCGGCGAGCAGCCGCACGAACTCGTCCGCTGTGGTGCCGGTGCCGATGCCGAGCCGCATGCCATCCGTGACATGGGCAAGCGCTGCCCGCGCGGCCTCAACCTTCAATTGCCTAGCATCCATGCCGGGTCCCGAGATTTGTTTCGGCGCTCGTAGCATTTTTGCCGGGCTGGTCAAAGGACCTTGCCCGCGGTGGATAAGCCGGCTTGCCTGAACGGGCCGCAGCGGTTATCGCCTGCCGGCAATCAAATCGTCACAGGACAGGCCATGACCCGACCGATCATCGTGTTCGACCTCGACGGGACGCTGATCGACACGGCGCCGGACCTGCTCGACAGTCTCAACCACAGCCTTGCCGCCAGCCAGCTCGCGGCCGTCGACGAAGCCGGCTTCAGGCGCTTCGTCGGCCATGGCGGCCGGGTGATGATCGAGCGCGCTCACGCAGCACAGCACAGGTCGCTGGCAGTGGAGGAGCACGACCGCCTGCTCAAGCTGTTTCTGGACCATTACACCGTTAACATCCCCGGCAAATCGCGCCCCTACCCCGGCGTCCCCGAGGCGATCGCACGGTTCGAGGCAGCCGGTTACCTGCTGGCCATCTGCACCAATAAATACGAGGCCAATTCGGTGGCGCTGATCCAGGCGCTCGGTATGACCAGGCATTTCGCGGCGATTTGCGGTCAGGATAGTTTTCCGTTCCGCAAGCCCGACCCGCGCCATCTCACGCAGACCATCGCGCGCGCCGGTGGCGACCCGCACCGTGCACTGATGGTCGGTGATTCGCAGACCGACATCGACACGGCGAAAGCCGCCGGGATTCCGGTAGTGGCAGTCGATTTCGGCTACACCGACCGTCATGTGCGAGAGTTCGAACCGTCGGCG
Source organism: Mesorhizobium sp. M0800 (assembly GCF_040320095.1). Taxonomy (NCBI): domain Bacteria; kingdom Pseudomonadati; phylum Pseudomonadota; class Alphaproteobacteria; order Hyphomicrobiales; family Phyllobacteriaceae; genus Mesorhizobium; species Mesorhizobium sp. M0800. The sequence continues at coordinate 280,770 of NZ_JAMYOZ010000004.1, read as the reverse complement.
GTGATCTCGCATTTCGATTCGCTGACGCTCGATCTGGTACAAGGGCTGATGGCCGCGGCAGAAGGCTGAAAGCTGCCCATCGGGCGGACCGCCAGATGCCGACCGACAAGTGGTTGACTTCGCAGGCCGGCCTCCCTTATATCGCGGCGCGCTTGGCCTTCGGGCAACGAGCGGGCGATTAGCTCAGCGGGAGAGCACACCCTTCACACGGGTGGGGTCGCAGGTTCAATCCCTGCATCGCCCACCATCTGCTTCCTGAATCAATTCCAAGTCAGAGCGGCTAGTGGTCAAAATCTGACGCTTGGTGCCGAAGCAGTAGGCCCGCTCTGGGTAAACCTGCCTTTCGCTCCGGCTGCTGAAGCGGCTTTATCGCGCCTACTGCAAGCATATTGCCCATTCGGCAAACTCGCGCGTCGAGGCCGTTTTCAGCGGCGCGAAGCAATCCCCGCCGCCTCGGAGCGGCTGGAGCGCCCGTCGCGGTCATCAAGCGGTCGCTCGCTACGCTCCCGCTACGGACTCGATGTCACCCATTGTGAGGCCGCAGCCCGAATCACGGTCGGCGCTAAACCCAACCCGAACCAAAGTGTCCACAGGGACATCACCAGTGATGCCACGACCCAGACGAAGCTGCCCAGGGTGACTCCGAGCCACATGCCCAGGGGCCAACCGAGGAAGGCTCCAATTCCGGCCACGACTGCGATGTACGATGCCCAGACCGGCGTGGCTCGGTGAGTGGTCTGCGCCTCGTTGCCAGCGATCACGGCAACGGCCAACGCCAAAAACATGAAGCCGTTAGCCTTTCCTTCGGAAAATGCCCACCAGGCCTCGAAAGTTGCCGTGTCCCCGGCGGCAGCAGCGGCGGAGACCACGGTGGCCTCGGCCACCGCGGTCGTCATGGTCCAGAGGGCGCCGACAGTCAGCACACCCCAGGCAGACAACGTCCACCACGCCTCGGTGAGGCGCGATCTGGCCGCCAGCACGATCAGACCTGTCAGGACGAACAGTGATAGCGCTACCGCGGAAACCCAATGGATGATCGCCCATCGGACAGGGTCGTCGGTGATGACTCCCATCTGGCGACCCATATCGGGATCGATCGGACCATGGCCGACCAGCGCGCCTGCCAGCAGGATAGAGGCGATCGCAAGCCAAACTCCTGCTACGCGCGTTCCTTCTTCTGTGTTTGCCATAGAGACCTCGCGCAGTAATGGTCCCATGTCCCATCTAGCGCCAGATTTCAAACGGTTGCAAGATGGCCAATGATCGGAACGGGTCAACTGACGCCGTAGCATTGCCACGTCTGTACGACCGGAAAGGGTCGGAACAGATAAACCGCATCGGGCACCAAGCGTCAGATTTTTACCACTAGCAGCTGCAGGTAGCCCCCTCGCCGCCAAAATTCTTTTGGGCGAAATTCAAGGCGCTGCTGTAGCTCGTATAGCTCTGGAACTGGAAAACGTTGGAGCCGGCCCGCACCTTCATCTGCTCGATATCCCAGAACGAAACCTCGATGCGGTCGTCGGCGCAATAGACCGTATAGCGTTCAGGTTCTAGCGCCTCGGCTTTCTGGACAGGCATCGAAATGGCCGGAATGGAAAATGTGAAAAGTACAAATATGATGACATGACGCATTTGCATGTAAAACCCCGAATGACCACCGGCACTATTACGGCCGCGATGTTGAGGCGACGCATCATGATTTTAAGCAGTCGCCGTGTTCTTTCGGCAGCCATAAATCAGGTACGGACGGCGCCTCCTTGTAGCGCAACGCTCCGCTATCCCGGAACAAACCTACATAGAAACGAGTTTCTGCTGATCGAGATGTGAGGGAAAGCCATGTCCAGACTTGTTTTGGCGGCCGCCGTGCTGCTTGTCGGCGGATCGGCCTTTGCCGCGGACGAAAATCCGGTGCCGCCGCAGAATGCCAAGAAGCTGTCGGAAATCATCGCCAAGGTCGAGCAGCGCGACGACTTCCGCTACATCAAGGAAATCGATTGGGACAGCGATGGCTACACCGTCATTTATTACACGAGCGACAAGGCGAAAGTCGAAATCACCTACGATCCGGTGACAGCCGCGCCGAAATAGTCGCTGCCTGCAAAGGTCAGCATTCGAAAAAGGCGCGCCCGGAGGCACCCGGCCTTGGGCATGCACTTGCGCAGATATGACTTTGATGGCTGACTGCGGTGCTATCATTGCGCGCGGGGGTGGGCATGGCGACGGTAAAGCACGTATTGAAACGCTTTCTGATGATGCTCGCGGGTTATTTCATAGCGGTACTGGTTGGGCTGATCGCGGTGGCGGCGATCTATGGCGGGCTGAGTTCGCTGCCAAATGCGCCGAATTATTTCGACGTCATGGGTGTCACCCCCGTTGCGGTGCTGCTGTTGCCGCCGCTCGGCATGTTCATCTATTTTCTGAGGATCGTGCTGACCGGCCTGCAGACGCTGATCTTCGCACTGATTGCCGAGTTTTTCTCGCTGCGCAGTTTTTGGCTGCACATGGTCTTCGGCGCGGCGGCCGCGGTTGGCGGCTTCGCCTTGATCTGGCCCAGCGTACCGGATGACACGAACCCGGAGCGTTGGGCCGACATCGGCATCATTGCCGCCGCAGGCGTTGTCGCGGGCTTGGTCTATTGGCTCATCGCCGGACGCGATGCCGGTGTCCGGCGTCCATTGTTTCAGCGCTAGAACCGCATTCGTCAGCTTGCCGGCGAACGCACCGCTTCCGTGCCGTCGAGCGCCTGCTGCAGCCTTGTATCGCGGCCGTAGACGTCGTTGAAGTATTCGACCTTGCCGGACAGGTCCGGCCATGCGGTGAAATAGGCGACATAGACCGGGATCTTGCGTGTCAGGTCCTCGGTCGAATGTCCGTGTTTCAGTTTGTCCTCGATGTAGTCGACCGAGGTGCCGAGCACGGCAGCGGCCATGCCGCGCGGATCCTGCAAGCGAACGCAGCCATGGCTGAGCGCACGCATGTCGCGCTGGAAAAACGACTTCTGCGGCGTATCGTGCATGTAGATTGCATGCTTGTTGGGGAACAGTATCTTCAGCTCGCCCAGCGCATTGGCCTCGCTCGGCAGCTGGCGCACGCCGTAGGGTATCTTTGCGCCGTAGGCGCCCCAATTGACCGAGGACGAGGGAATGCGCTTGCCGCGGGCATTGACCACCTCGTAGCCGGCGCGGTCGAGATAGCCAGGATCCCGCCGCAGCCGCGGCAGCATCTCGTTGACCAGGATCGACTGCGGCACGCCCCAATAGGGATGGAAGTCGACCTGCTCTATCTGGTCATAGAAGAAAGCAGTCTGGTTGGTGGGCCTGCCAACCACGGCGCGGGTCTTCAGCTTCTCCTCGCCATCATCGATATAGCTCGCGGTGAAAGCCGGCTGGTTGATGAAGACGCGCGGGCTGCCAAGGTCGGAAGGCAACCAGCGCAACTCTTCGAGCGCAACCCGAACCTTCTGAATTTTGTCGGCCTTGGACGTTCCGGCCAACGATGCAACAGTACGCGGGCCGATGACGCCGTCGCCTTTCATGCCGGCCCGTTTCTGCACCGCCTGGATCACCGGCACCAGCTCCGGATCGTAGACCTCGCTGGTAGCGAGCCTCGCCAGGACCTCGCCATAGGCGCCGCCCATCTCGTCATCGAGATTGCGCGCGATCTTTGTCAAAAGCTTCGGCAGCTCGGGGCTGGTCTGCCCCGGCTTCAACAGCAGATTGGGATCGATGGTGATTTCGTCTTCGGCGCTGGCCTGGAGCGCTTCCAGTTCGACGCGCAGCGCCTGATACTCGGAATTCTGTGGATGCCGTGACTCGAGATAAGTGCGCACTTGCTGGGTATGGGCCAGCGTCTTCAGCACCCCTTCCATGTCGAGCGGCTTCGGCGGAAAATCGTAGTAGCCGGTCATGCGGTTGGGATCGACGCGGCCGCTTTGTGCGTCACGGGCGTAGCGCAGGACACGCGCCGACAGCGCCATCTCGAAGCGGACCAGCTCTTTCAGGCGTTCATCGACATTGCCCGCCGATGTGCCTGCTGCCGGAACTTCGACGGTGTAGTCGGCGGGCGTCAGGCCGTAGCTCGCGGCCTCGCCCAGCACCCGCACGGCATCCTGGGCACGGCTGCTGGGACTGGTTCCCGTCACCCAGATGAAATCCGGATTGGCCGAGTAATAGGCGATCAGCGCCTTGGCGATGTCCTTCTCGGCGTAGAGATCATAGCCGTCGAGGCCGGCAATGGCTTCGCGGAATGCAGCCCCGGTGGCCGCCGGCTCGAAGGCAGCGTCCTGAGGCGTTGCTGGTTCAGGCGCTGCCGACAGTGCCGAAAAATCGACGCGCACCAGCGGATCGCTCTTGTAGGTATAATAGGACGGGCCGCTGATTTGCGCACCACCACCGCCCCCACCACCGGAAGCGGCTGGCGCCTTGGGCTTCGGCTTGTATTTTGACGGTGGCGGCGGAAAGTTACCTTTCGGCGGTGCGTGTTTGACGCCGCCGCCGAAAAGCATGTCGAAGAACCCTTGCGCTTCAGCCTTCGGCGCCCCGAAGGCCAGCATTGCCGCGGCCACCGCAAACGGCAGCACGGTTGCTTTGTTTCCAAGGAATTTCATGGATCACCCGCTCCGGTTGAACCGGATCCCGTTCCGCACCGCTTTCACGGTCTCGCCCACCCCATGGCGGATGTAAGGCGTGACTACACTGATTCATACTGATTTCGTTAAGCTTTCATAAATTTCGGAACGTCTGTTGCAGAACGGTTTCACAACGTCGTGACGGGGGGAGCGAATCCGCCGTCGCTCCCGACCAATGGTAGTGCCCGTGAGCCAAACCTCAAGCGTTGGCGCCGCCGTCGATGGTCAATGCCGTGCCTGTCACGAAGCGTCCTTCGGGACCGGCAAGCCAGGCGACCATGCCGGCGATCTCGTCGGCGGTGCCGAAGCGAGGCATCGCCATCTTCTGGCGCTGATGCTCGGCGTGGGGGCCGGCTGCCGGATTCATGTCGGTATCGGTCGACCCCGGATGGACGACATTGGCGGTGATTCCGCGCGGACCGAGATCGCGTGCAAAGGCCTTGGTCAGGCCAACCAAGGCAGCCTTGCTGGCCGAGTAGGCGCTCAGGCCGGCGTCCGTGGCACGCTCGGCCAGATTGCTGCCGATCGAGATGATCCGGCCACCCTCGCCCATATGCGCTGCTGCCGCCTTGGCGGCGACGAACGGGGCTCTGAGGTTGACCTCCATCGTCTCGTCGAAATCGGCAAGCGACAGGGCATCGATCGGCGCAGCGCGCCAGATGCCGGCGCTGTTGACCAGGATGTCGAGCCGTCCGAAGGCTGTTGCTGCCTCATCGACTGCCGCCTCGATCGCCCCAGCATCGCGATTGTCGGCCTTGATGGCAAAGGCCCGGCCGCCGCCCGCCTCGATTTCCCTGACCACCGCACGCGCCCCTTCCTCGCCATTCACATAGGTGATCGCCACGCCTGCGCCGTCAGCCGCGAGCCTTCTTGCGATCGCCGCACCAATGCCGCGGCTGCCGCCGGTGACGAGGGCGGCCTTGCCGTTCAATCTTCTGGATGACACCTGCTTCTCCATTTTGTAGTGATTGATACATAAATATCTGCCAGCCTTGCTGAACCGCGTCAACCAAATTATGTATCGATCAATACAGAAAGGATGCCATGCCGGAACGAGGCCGCCCCCGCACCTTCGATCGAGCCGCCGCCTTGCGGCGGGCAATGGAAGTGTTTTGGGCCAAGGGTTATGAGGGCGCGTCGATAAGCGACCTGACCGCCGCAATGGGCATCAACTCTCCCAGCCTCTATGCCGCCTTCGGCAGCAAGGAAGCGCTGTTTCTCGAGGCAACCGAGCTTTACACGCGGGTCGAGGGAACCGAGATCTGGTCCGCGCTGGAAAAGGCGCCGACCGCGCGTCAGGCGGTCGAGCGGTTCCTGCGGCAGACGGCCAGGGCCTATTCACAGACCGGTCGCCCGCAAGGCTGCCTGATCGCGCTCGGCGCATTGCACCAGGACTCAAGCCGCGGCGCCATCTGCGATGATCTGCGCCGTCGCCGCGCCGAAAACCGCGAAGCCTTGCTGAGACGGCTCGAGCGTGGCGTGGCCGAGGGGGAGTTGCCGGTCGATTTCGACTGCGGTACGGCCGCGACCTTCTACGCGACCGTGCAGCACGGCATGTCGATCCAGGCGCGCGACGGCGCGTCGCGCTCGGCTCTTCTGGCGACAGTGGCCGGGGCAATGGCAGCTTGGATAGCGATGGCCAGCACCGGGGCAGCGTGACGGTCGAACCCGGCTGACGAGAACGATATTCAGGTCACTGCAGAGACGGCTCCAGCCTGCCGGCAACGAAGCCAACGGCACGCTCCACCACACCCCTGTCGGCGAGAATGCGGCGGTGGCCGAGCCCGTCGGCCCAGTAAAGCCGCACATGGTCGCCGGCGCGCGTGTAGAGCCTTGCATGCTCGGCCGACACTTCGCGGTCGTCCGGCGCGTGGATCACCAGCGTCGGCAGCGGCGTGCTTGCGAGCTGGCGGTCACCGGTGAACTCGTGCAACGGCCGGCCGGCGATGCGCTCGACCCGGTCGGCCATGGCGGCCTGCGAGCGCGAGCCGACATTCAGCATGCGGCTGAAATCAGCGAAGATCGCCGGCAGCGAGCTCGGCGCGGCGATAAGCACCAGCCGCCCGGCCGCCAATCGCGGGATGTTCCTGATCGAACCGGCGACGGCGTTGGCGGCAACGGCACCACCGAAGGAATGGCCGACAATGGCCGCGAACGGCCCGAACCATTCGCCGGCAACCCGTGCCGCATCGACCGCACTGACCAGGGTAAGCCGGCGGCCCTGCGACTGGCCGTGGCCCGGCAGATCGAGCGAGACCACCTTGTAGCCGGCATCGCGATAGGCTTCGATCAGCGTGCGCATGTATTCGGTGCGCGAACGCCAACCATGGATGACGAGCACGGTGCCGGCAGTCGCCCTGCCCGGCTCGGGCCGGAATTCATGCACCATGACGCAGCCGGTTCTGGTCTTTAGCCGGTGATGGCGTGCCTGGGTCATGAAATCGGCGGCGCGATCAATTGCGCGGCGCTCGCCTTTGCTCAAGCTCTTCTCGTGCGGCGTGCGGCAGAACAGCTCGAATGCAGCACGCCCGGTGAGTCGCGGTGCCACATGCTCAGCCACGCCGAACGTGCCGCGGATGACCTTCAGTCCAAATGATGCCATAGTGGCGATCCATTCATTGGTTCAAGCATGAACATAATAGTTCAAACATGAACATTAAGCAAGACCTGCCCTGGGACAACCCGCGTTTTCGCAACTGGGTCGCGGTGGCGCGCGCCTGCCATGTGGTGGAACGCACCCTGGCGGTGAAGCTTGCGCCGCTCGACCTGAAGCCGGCGCAGCTCGACGTGCTGATGAACCTCTACCGTCATCCCGGCATGTCGCAGCACGACCTTGCTCGTCGGCTGCTGGTCGGCCGCTCCAACATCACCATGCTTTTGCCTCAGCTGGAGACCCGTGGCCTGCTGCGCCGCGAGGGCGACGAGAAGGACAAGCGCGTGCTGAGGCTGACGTTGACAGAGGCCGGCGAGGCACTGCTGATGCAGGCGCTGAAGGTCCATATGGCGCTGATCGAGAAGGCGATGAGCCAGTCGACGCCGGAACAATGTGACATGATCGGCGAACAGATGCGTAGGATTGCCGAGGTTTTGAAGACCGCCTGACAGCCCAGTGCTCCACCACCAAATGCTTCACCACATCGATTTTTTCGCGCGCTCGGGCCATTCCTTGTCGTAGACCTCGCCGTCAATGTTCTTGCGGCTGGTGATTTCCAGGATTTGGCCGGGAGTCGGCAGCGATCTCGGGTCGACATGCCTTGCCGGATTCCACAGTTCCGATCGGTGGATGGCGCGGGCGCACTGGAAATAAACCGCATCGATCTCGATGATCGTCACCGAGCGCGCCGGCTTGCCCTCGACGGCGAACGAGGCGCAGAGCCCGGTGTCGGTGGTGATGTGGGCGCGGCCATTGACGCGCAGCGTCGTGCCGGAACCCGGCACGAGGAACAGAAGCGCGACGCGCGGATCGCGAAGGATGTTCCTTAGCGAATCGGCACGGTTGTTGCCGCGCCGGTCCGGCATCATCAGCGTTTTCGGATCGTGGATGCGGACGAAGCCGGCGAGATCGCCGCGCGGCGAGCAGTCCAGCCCTTCTGGCCCGCAGGTTGCGAGCGCGGCAAACGGCGAAGCCTCGATGATAGCTGCGTATTCGCGAATCAGCTGGTCGAGTTCCTTGACCACCGACGCCTCGCCGGGCAGGCCATAGAGCGCTTCAAGCTGTTCGATGCTGGTGATCATGGACATGTTTTCGTCTCCAAAGCTTTGCCGGCGCTACTCCAGATGGATGACGTTTTCACGACAAGTGCCCGTTTGCCGGTCATCAGGAAACGGGTGTCGAGGCAACGCAAACAAGGGCAAACCGCTTTACCTGCATGATCGTGCCAACGGATACGGAGGTCAAAAATGGATAAACCGCTCGACCGGCGACGCACCGCCATGGAACTTATTGAAAACATGTTCAATGTTGAAATGCGTTTCCTGCAATCAGGGCCGGACAGCCTCGATGTGCTTGCCGGCGCATTTCATGCCGAGATTGTCGTGCATGAGCCGCGCTCCCTGCCCTATGCCGGTGACTGGAGCGGCCTCGACGGCGTTGGCGCCCTTTTCCGCAAAATGCGGGAAATCTGGAGCGACGTGGCGGTGGAGGACCTTCAGGTCGCCCAAAACGATGACACGGTGTTCATGAGCTGCTCGCTTTCGCTGACATCGCGGGCCAATGGTGCAACCATCAAACAGCCGTTTGCCGAAGTCTTGCGCTTCAAGGATGACCGGCTGATCGAAGGCACGCCGTTTTATCACGACACCAGCGAGATACTGGCGATCCTGCGTTGACCTGAGAGTCCTGCGGGATCCATTCAACGGTCGCGGCTCAGCCCCTTCTCTTCCAGTTCGGCGAGATAGGCGGCCCAGCGTGCATCCTTCTCATGACCCAGCGTATGCAGGTAATTCCAGGTGAAGATGCCGGTGTCGTGGAAATCGTCGAAGGTGATGCGCACGGCATAATTGCCGACCGGCTCGATCTTCAGAATCGCTACATTGCGCTTGCCGGGAACGGTGACGCGCTGTTCGGGCGAATGGCCCTGTACCTCGGCCGATGGCGAGGCGACACGCAGCAGCTCGGCCGACAATTCGAACGGCTGATGGCCCGGAAAGGTGACGGAAAGCAGCTTGCGGTCCTTCGAGACCCTGAGTTCTTTTGGCGCTGTCATGGTGGTGGATCCTGCGGAGAACTGCCCTTCCCTACGCCGCTTCGCGTCAAGGGAAAAGGCCGCATGGAAAGTTCCGACATGACCTGTCGGCGTCGGAATGTTACCGAAGATCGCGAGCTTCTATCTTGAATGCCACGTTGGCTCGTATCACATAGCCATATATAACGAAGCCGTTCACGGCCACGGGAAGCGCACAAGCATGGATATGATCGATCCTTTCGGTCGCACGATCACCTACCTGCGCGTGTCGGTCACCGACCGCTGCGATTTCCGCTGCACCTATTGCATGGCCGAGGACATGACGTTCCTGCCGAAGAAGGACCTGCTGTCGCTGGAAGAGCTCGACCGGCTCTGCACGGTCTTCATCGAAAAGGGTGTGCGCAAGCTCCGCCTCACCGGCGGTGAGCCGCTGGTACGCAAGAACATCATGCACCTGGTACGCCAGCTTTCACGGCATCTCGAGAGTGGTGCACTGGAAGAGCTGACGCTGACCACCAACGGATCGCAGCTTTCCCGCTTTGCCGCCGAGCTCGCCGACTGCGGCGTCAAGCGCATTAACGTCTCGCTCGATACCCTCGATGCCGACAAATTCCGCCAGATCACCCGCTGGGGCAATCTGGACAAGGTCATGGACGGCATCGACGCCGCGCAGGCGGCCGGGCTAAAGGTAAAGCTCAACGCCGTGGCGTTGAAGGACTTCAATGACGCCGAATTGCCGGAAATGCTGCGCTGGGCGCATGGCCGCGGCATGGATCTGACGGTCATTGAAACCATGCCGATGGGCGAGATCGACGCCGACCGCACCGACCAGTATTTGCCGCTGTCGCTGCTGCGCGCGGCTCTCGAACGCCAGTTCACGCTAAGCGACATTCCCTACAAGACCGGTGGCCCGGCCCGCTATGTCCAAGTCGCCGAGACCGGCGGACGGCTGGGCTTCATCACGCCGATGACGCATAATTTCTGCGAAAGCTGCAACCGGGTCCGGCTGACCTGCACCGGCACCCTTTATATGTGCCTCGGCCAGGAAGATGCGGCCGACCTGCGCGCGCCGCTGCGTGCGTCGGAAGGCAACGAGCTGGTCGCCGATGCCATCGACGAAGCAATCGGCCGCAAGCCCAAGGGCCACGACTTCATCATCGATCGCCGCACCAACCGTCCGTCGGTGTCGCGGCATATGAGCGTCACCGGCGGCTGATTTTTCGCCGATTTCGTGCAAGAATAATCGCCTTGGTATCGGCGCGAGGCAAGGCGTGCAGCGGTTTTTTGCAGTCCTGACGTTTTTCGGAGTGATGGCGGGGACCACGGCAGTTGCCGCGCCATTTACCTACACGAACGAGCGCTTCGGTACCATCTGCACCTTTCCGGATGAAATCTTCACTCTTCGCCAGCCTGAGCCGGACAATGGCGATGGACAACAATGGCTCACTGCCGATGGCGCCAGCCTGATCTGTTCGGGTATCCTCAACATCGATGATGACACCCCGACAGCCTTCGTCTCCGCCGAGAGGGCCAGCAAGGAACCTGGCTACAGGATCACCTACAGCAAGACCGGCAAGAACTGGGCGGTGCTGTCGGGCATCAAAGGCGGGAACATCTTCTATGAACGCCGCCTGTTCGGAAAAGACGGTGTCATCCGCACGGTCTGGATCGACTACCCGCCAGCCCTGAAATCGAAATACGACCCGCTCGTCGATGCGATCGCCGGCAGCCTCAGGGGACCGTGAGCGCCGGCGACGTCAGAACTTATTGGCAGCCTATTGTTTTTGCTAGCGAGTCACGGTTGTTGGCGCGTGTAGTCATATCGTACGGCAAGCCATTTTTTGCCGCTGCCATTGGCCTGGAGGAAATGTTGCTCGGCCACTTCGTGATTGTCGCCGTCCCTGGAAATGACGAAATCGGAGGCCGTGAACCGCCCTTCGACCTCCGGGCCGAAGCCGACGAAACCAAGCGGCTGGAACAGCAGTGAAATCTTGCCGTCCTCCTCGCCACCAAAACTCCAGGCGGGCATGATCCCTGCCGGGAAACGGGTGTCCATGGAGACATACTTCCAGCGGCCCTCCACCCGGTCATAGCTCAAATAGGCTATCCGCTGGAAGTCCGGCATTTTCGACCCGGGCGCCGGGCGCATCACCTCCTGCATGAAGGAACCGATCATCGTGCGCTCGGCCACCAGCCCCGTCATCACGATCGGCTGGGCGCCGGGCGTTGGCCAGATCGTGTTGACGACGGACCATTTCCCGACGCGGCGAGCGAGCTCATCCGCTTCGTGACCCGGCGTGGACATCCGTTCGACTGCCGACGCCGAAGCGCCGTTCTCGGCGAACGCAGGCGCTATCGCCATGAGGATAACCGCCAGGGCAGAAGAGAACCGGAAAGCCGACGAAACATGCCGCCTGCTGCCTGTGCCAAGCCAGTCCGCATTGCCTCGTGCATTCATCATGGACCATCTCCCCAACACGATCAGAAGCTTACAATGACCAATTTGGTGAATCTTGCCGAGCAAATTTGATCTCGTCGAAAAATTTTCCTCGAGCCGCAGTGTGATAAATTTGCCCTCCGAACCCATCCTTTAGAACGGCACCTTTTTTGGGGTCACACCCAGAAAAGGTCTTGTCCGCAAACGGTCACCGGATTTACCGCAAGCCCATTCGGGCCTAGCCTCTGCTCTGGAGCGGTTCTTCGCCCAGTGGGGGAATACGATATGCGCAAACTCATTCTTTCTCTTGCATTGCTCAGCCTCGCGGCCCTGCCCGCGGCGGCTCAGTCGATCGGCGGCACCTATGCCGTGGCCGGCACCAATTTCGATGGGTCGTCCTATCGTGGCGACGCCACGATCACGCTGACCAGCGAGACGACCTGCACGATCCATTGGGAGACAGGCGGCTCGTCCTCGGACGGTATCTGCATGCGCAACGACGATGCCTTCTCCGCCGGCTATGTCATGGGCAAGGCGGTCGGTCTAGTCGTCTACAAGGTGCAGGAAGACGGCTCGCTGCATGGCCTGTGGACGATTGCCGGCAAGGAAGGCAACGGCACCGAGGTACTGACGCCCAAATAAGCCCTGCCGCTCTTGCGCGGCAGATGTCACGGGCCACAGAAAGGCTGTGGCCCAGCCCTTTGACGTTGCTGTCTTGTGGGTGCCTGCTAGACGCTTGCTGCAGGACTCACCCGGTAATCGCCTTGCCTCTTTCGCCAAACCTCCGCGGCGCGTTGTTCATGATGGTGGCCATGGCTGGTTTCACTCTCAACGACGCGATCACCAAATTCTCATCGGAATCGATGAGCATGGCGCAGGTCATGCTGATCCGCGGCGCCTTCGCTTCGCTTTTCGTTAGCCTGCTTGCGTGGCAACGGGGCGCGCTTGCCCGGCCAGGTTCGATGCTGCAGCCGACCGTTGCGCTGCGCGTCGCCGGCGAGGCCGGCGCCACCGTGTCGTTCCTGGTTGCTCTGGCACATCTTCCGATTGCCAATGTCTCCGCCGTGCTGCAGGCGCTGCCGCTGGCGGTGACGATGGGCGCCGCGCTTGTGTTCAACGAGGGCGTCGGCTGGCGGCGCTGGCTGGCTATTGCCGTCGGTTTTGCCGGCGTGCTGATCATCGTGCGGCCGGGCTTCGAAGGGTTCAGCGTCTTTTCTCTGTTGGCGCTGGCCAGCGTCGCATGCTGCGCGGTGCGCGATCTCGCTACCAAGCGAATCCCGCAGGCAATTCCGACATTGCTGGTGTCGAGCGCCACCGCCCTTGCCATGACAGTTCTGGGCGCGGCATTGCTTTCGCCGATGGGCGGCTGGACACCGATGACAGGACAAAGCACGGCGTTCCTGGCGCTGGCGGCGGTGCTCGTGCTCATCGGCTATCACTTCATCATCACGGCGATGCGGGTGGGCGATATCTCCTTCATCGCGCCGTTTCGCTACACCGCCCTGCTCTGGTCGATCCTGCTTGGCTTCACGATCTTCGGCGATGTCCCCGATCTGCCGATGATCCTCGGTGCCACGATCATCATCGCGTCAGGCCTCTATGCACTCTACCGCGAACGGATCGTCGGCCGGCGAAAAACAGCCGCCGAAAGCGCTGGACCGGACATGGCGCCGGACGGCATATAGAGTGACTGTCGACGACTGTCTGATTTGAAAACTGGATTTTGGGTCTAGGCAGCAAACCATGGGCCGACATATTGCAGGGATCATTCTGGCCGGCGGCCGATCGAGTCGGATGGGTGGCGGCGACAAGACGCTGCTTGCGCTTGGCGACGGTACCCTGCTCGACCGTGTCGTTTCGCGCCTTGGCCCGCAGGTCGGACCGCTTGCGCTAAACGCCAATGGCGATCCGACACGGTTTGCCGCGACGGGGCTTCCGGTGCTTGCCGACACTGTCAAAGGTTATGCCGGGCCGCTTGCCGGGATCCTGACCGGCCTCGAATGGGCTTCCGACACGACCTGCCAGGCGCTGGTCACGGCTGCCGGCGATACGCCTTTCCTGCCCAGGGATATGGTCGAGCGGCTGCTCGCGGCAGCCGACGAACGCCCCGGCTCGATTGCGGTCGCCTGTTCCGGCGGCAAACGGCATCCGACCTTTGCACTCTGGCCGCTAGGGTTAGATCAGGTCTTGCGACAATTTCTCGTCGAGGAAGACAACCGGCGCGTTGCGGCGTTCATCGACCGGCACGGTTTTGTCGAGGTGGAATTTCCCATCCTGAAATCCGGCGGGGCCGAGATCGATCCGTTCTTCAACATCAACACTCCCGACGACCTTGCCCAGGCCGTGCATCTGTTGCAGAGCATCGAGCCATGAAAAGACGTATTTTCGGCATCACCGGCTGGAAGAACTCCGGCAAGACGACATTGACCGAAAAGCTGGTAGCCGAACTCGTCCGGCGCGGCTGGAAAGTGTCGACGGTAAAACACGCCCATCATGATTTCGACATCGACAAACCCGGAGCGGACAGCTTTCGCCACCGGCAGGCGGGAGCGATGGAGGTCGCGGTCGTGTCGGGCAGGCGCTGGGCGCTGATGCACGAATTGCGCGGCGAGGACGAGCCGACGCTAGACGCGATCCTGTCACGGCTGGCACCGTGCGACATCGTGTTGGTCGAGGGTTACAAGCGCGAAGCGCACAAGAAAATCGAGACGAGACGGCTCGAGGCCAAGGACCGGACACCGCTCTCGGCAGGCGATCCACACATTGTCGCCATCGCCTCCGACTTCCCCATTGTCGGCGAAGACCTGCCGGCCTTCGATCTCGACGACACGAATTCGATAGCTGACTTCATCGAGCGCGCCACAAGCCTGTCGCGCTGAAAATGCGGCAGAAGACAGTTTCCGCCCACTTGCTTTCCAATTTAGGCGTCTGACCCAGCGTCATCGCTTTCTAAACATGACCTTCCCTCAAGCGACGGTTTTGCAGTTGCTTTTTCTTGGGAAAGAATGGGAGTATCGCATCAGCGGGCGGTCAAAAGCACCGCCCACAGAGCCGTTCGGGAACGACGGCCGGGACCAACAGAGAGGACCATTATGCGTATTGCACTGCGTATCGCGCTTGCCGCTTCGGCTGCGCTGCTGACGCTTGGCGTTGCCCAGGCCCAGGAAAAGACCTTGAGGATCGGCACCGAGGGAGCCTATCCCCCATTCAACAATCTGACAGCCGACGGCCAGCTCGTAGGCTTCGATATCGACATTGCCAAGGCGCTCTGCGACGAGATGAAAGTGAAGTGCACCTTTGTCGCGCAGGACTGGGACGGCATCATTCCCGCCCTTCAGGCAGGCAAGTTCGACGCCATCGTCGCGTCGATGTCGATCACGCCGGAACGCGCCGAGAAGGTCGACTTCACCCACAAATATTACAATACGCCGCCGGCGATTGCCGCGCCCAAGGACACCGACATCAAGGGTGTCACCAAGGAAGATTTGGCCGGCAAGACGATCGGCGTGCAGGCGTCCACCACGCATTTCAACTATTCGACCAAGACTTATACCGACAGCACCGTCAAGCCGTACCCGACCGCACAGGAATACCAGCTCGATCTGGCCAATGGCCGGCTCGATGCCGCCAATGACGACATCGTCGTGCTGCAGCAATGGCTGGATTCGCCGGACGGCGCCTGCTGCAAGCTGGTCGGCACAATCAAGCCGGTCATCGAAATCCACGGTCCGGGCGCCGGCATTGCCGTGCGCAAGGGCGAGACCGACCTGGTCAACCAGTTCAATGCGGCGATCGACGCCATTCGCGCAAACGGAAAGTACAAGGAAATCAACGACAAATACTTCAAATATGATGTTTATGGCGGCGAGTCCTGATCGACCGACATACGAGGACTTGAACGGCGGGAGATTCCCGCCGTTCTTATAAGGATGCCGCGCACGAGGGGTGACGCGGCACGGGTCTCAAAGAGCCTTAAGGAGAACAGGCAGGCGGATGCAGAGCGCACTGACGCTTCTCAGTTGGGGACCCGAAGGCTGGCTCGACGACATCGCCGCGGGTGTGTTTGTCACAGTATGTCTTGCGCTGGCCACTCTGCCCTTCGGGCTGACGCTCGGCTTTTTCGTGGCGCTGGCCAAACAATCGGAAGAGCCGTCGCTGAGACTGGCCGGGAACATCTACACCACGATTTTTCGCGGAATACCCGAGCTGCTCACCCTATTTCTCATCTTCTTCGGCATCCCATTGATCCTGCAGTACATTGTCCGGCTGGTGAGCCCTGGCACCTCCGCCGACGTCAACAGCTTCGTCGCCGGCATGATCGCGCTGTGCTTCATTTTCTCCTCTTATTCCAGCGAGGTGTTTTTATCCGCGTTCCGCGCGATTCCAAAAGGGCAATATGAGGGAGGCTATTCGGTTGGCCTGTCCAGCGGCCAGACGATGCGGCTGATCGTGTTGCCGCAGTTGATCCGCATCGCGTTGCCCGGACTTGCCAATCTCTGGCTTATCCTGCTCAAGGACACCGCGCTCGTCTCGGCCGTTGGTCTCAACGAGATCCTCAGGCAGAGCGGGGTTGCCGCGCGCGTCACCAAGCATGCCTTCCTGTTTTACGGTTTTGCCGGCCTAATCTATCTCCTGCTGGCGATCGTCTCCTCCTTCGGCATCAACGCGATCGAACGAGCGGTCGGCGGCAGCGAGGTCAAGAGATGAGCCTTGCCACCGACACGCTGAAAGTCGACCGGCCGCCGCCGCCCGCACGCGGCTGGTCGCGTCAACGCATCCTCGGCCATGTCCTGGTCGGCCTGTGGATCGCTCTCGGCATTGGCATGGTCGTCTACCTGGTCGCTGCGTGGAACTCGGAGTTCTTCCAGAAATATGCACCCGGCTACATATCCGGCCTCGGCGTCACGCTGCTGCTGGTTGCCATCTCGATTGTGCTTGGCGCGATCCTGTCGGTGCCGATCGCCTATGCACGCATGTCGAAGAACCCGATCCTTTCGGGGTTCGCTTATGCCTATGTCTATTTCTTTCGCGGCACGCCGCTGTTGGCGCAGACCTTCCTGGTCTACTACGGGGTCGGCTCCTTCCGGCCGGAGCTCGAGATGGTCGGACTGTGGGGCTTCTTCCGCGAAGCGTTCAACTGCGCGATCTTCGCCTTTTCGCTGAATACGGCCGCGTACCAGGCCGAGATTTTGCGTGGCGCAATCGAGAGCGTGCCGAGGGGCCAGTGGGAAGGTGCCGCCTCGCTCGGCCTGCACAAACTGCAGACGATGTGGAAGATCATCCTGCCGCAGGCGCTGATCGTCGCGTTGCGCCCGTATGGCAACGAGATCATCCTGATGATCAAGGGCTCGGCAATCGTCGCCATCATCACGGTCTACGATTTGATGGGCATCACCCGGCTCACCTATGCGCGCACCTTCGACTTTCAGTCGTACATCTGGGCGGCGATCATCTATCTGATCATCGTGGAAACATTGCGCCACGGCGTCGAGTGGATCGAACGGCGCATCACCATCCATCTGCACCGCTGACTCCCATCGCCTTGCCTGATCCGGTAAGAAGACCGCAAAGCAGGCTTCTAAGGGATTCGAAAACATGGCTTCGGTGGCATTTCTTGGTCTTGGCGTCATGGGCTATTCGATGGCCGGACATCTCAAGAACAAGGGCGGTCACGACGTCACCGTCTACAACCGCACCAGGGCCAAGGCCGAGCAGTGGGTTGCCCAGCATGGCGGCAGCTTCGCCGCGACACCAGCCGAGGCGGCCGCGGGCAAGGACTTCGTCTTTTCCTGCGTCGGCAATGACGACGATCTGCGCTCGGTGACGACCGGTGCCGAAGGCGCCTTCAATTCCATGAAGAAAGGCGCCATCTTCATCGACAACACCACGGCATCGGCGGAGGTCGCGCGCGAACTGGCGCAGCAGGCGCAAGCGCTCGGGTTTTCGTTCCTCGACGCCCCGGTCTCCGGCGGTCAGGCAGGCGCCGAGAGCGGCATGCTGACCGTGATGGTCGGCGGCGAGCCCGACGCCTTCGACAGGGCCAAGCCAGTCATAGATGCTTATGCCCGCATGGTCGGATTGATGGGACCGGCCGGGGCTGGCCAGCTCACCAAGATGATCAACCAGATCTGCATCGCCGGCCTCGTTCAGGGCCTGGCCGAGGGCATCCATTTCGGCAAGAAGGCTGGGCTCGACATCGAAAAGGTCATAGAGGTGATTTCCAAGGGTGCGGCCGGCTCCTGGCAGATGGAGAACCGGCACAAGACGATGAATGCCGGCAAATATGATTTCGGCTTCGCCGTCGACTGGATGCGCAAGGATCTTGGCATCTGCCTCGCCGAGGCCGATCGCAACGGCGCCAAACTGCCGGTGACGGCACTCGTCGACCAGTTCTACAAGGACGTGCAGGCGATGGGCGGCAAGCGCTGGGACACGTCCTCGCTGCTGGCAAGGCTGGAGAAATAGGATTTCACCGTGGCCGAGCTTTCGCCTCAATCCAGCGCCGATGAAATTGTCGCTCATCTGCGCTCGATCGCCTCGGAGGAAAATCGACTTGGCATGCTGCGCTACGGCATCAAGATCGAACGTGCGCTCGGTATCTCGCATGGCGTGCAGCGGCAGATTGCCAAGAAAATCAAGCGCAACCATGAGCGTGCCTTTGAGCTTTGGCAGACAGGCATCATGGAGGCGCAGTTCATCGCTTCCGTGACAGCCGATCCGGAGCGGTTCTCCGCCGCGGATGCAAGACGATGGGCGGCGACTTTCGACTCGTGGGATATCGTCGACGGGGTCTCCGATCTCTTTGTCGATACGGATTGCTGGAACGAATTGATCGCCGAATTCGCGGTCGACGAACGGGAATTCGTTCGACGCACGGCTTTTGCGATGATGGCCTGGTCGGTAGTCCACCGGAAGAAGGAACCCGAGACGACCTTCCTCGAATTCCTGTCGATCATCGAGGCGCATGCGACCGACGGCCGCAATTTTATGAAGAAGGCCGTGAACTGGGCGCTTCGTTCGATCGGCAAGCGATCGATGAATTTGCACGGCCCTGCCCTTGCCGTGGCGCTAAAACTGGCGGCCTCGACAGACAGGACCGCACGCTGGATCGGCAAGGATGCCGTGAAGGAACTTTCCGATGACAAGACGCTCGAACGGCTCGCCGCCAGAAAAGCTTGACCTGAGCGAAGTGCGCTTCACGGAGGTGACGCAATCGACGCGCGCCGATTTCGAAAACCTGTTCGAGCAACCCGGCGGGCCGAAACACTGCTGGTGTATGGCTTGGCGCAATCTCGACCGCCGCGAGCATGTCGAGAACGACGAGAAGAAACGCGCGATGATGACACTGATCGACGCCGGCACGCCGGTCGGCATTGTCGCCCAGATCGATGGCCGGACCGTGGGCTGGTGCTCGATTGCGCCGCGCGAGACCTACCGCAAGCTGTCACGGCAGCAGGACGATAGCGAGATGGGCATCTGGTCGATCGTCTGCTTCTATGTACCGAGAGCGCTGCGCGGCGGCGGGCTGGCAAGCGCATTGCTCGACGCGGCCATCGATCACGCCTTTGCCAAAGGCGCCAGGACGATCGAAGCCTATCCGGTCGACCAGGCGTCGCCGAGCTACAGCTTTATGGGTTTTCGGGACACGTTCGCCGCCCGCGGCTTTCGCGAGATCGGCATGACCGGCTCGCGTCGGCATGTGATGCGGCTTGAACGTTGACCTTGGCGACAGCGGCAGCTTTACTTGCTGACATAGGCCGCAGATCAAGGCTCAACAATGGAGCAGCAATGAAAAACCGTCTCAAATCAGGAGCGATCCTGGCGGCCGCGGTGTTCGTGTCCATTGTGGCAGACAGCGCTTGCGCCGGGACGATGCATATTTTCTGGAAGGATCTGCGCCCGGCGACCCAGGCAGCCGCCGAAAGCGTCGGACTGCCGATGATCGCGGCCAAAATGCCCGATCATGGCGAGACGCTGTCTCTCAATCTGCAGGACAAGATCGTGCAGCTCGCGGGCTATGCGCTGCCGGTCGATCGCGACGGCGATCTCGTCTACCAGTTCCTGCTGGTGCCGTGGACGGGAGCCTGCAGCCATATGCCGACGCCGCCGCCCAACCAGATGGTCCTCGTCACGCCTGCCCACCCTTACAGGATGTCCGAGGCCTACCAGCCGGTTTCGGTGACCGGCGCATTACGGCCGGGCATGGAGAAGAGCCAGCTTTTCATCCTTGACGGCGTCAGCGTCATCCAGTCGGGCTACACCGTGCGCAAGGCCGAGATGGTCAATGTCGACACCGTGCCGGACACGATCACGCTGCCGGTCAACTCGCCCTGGAGTTTCCTCAACAAAAAGAAGAACTAAACAGAAGAATCTCAGGCGGCGTTGGCGCCGGACTCCTTGTCGAGCATCATGTAATCCAGCGGCATCTCGGTCGTGTATTTGATCTGCTCCATGGCGAAGGAAGACGACACGTCGCGGATCTCGATCTTGGCGATCAGCCGCTTGTAGAAGGCGTCGTAGGCGGCGATATCGGGCACCACGACGCGCAAGAGATAGTCGACGTCGCCGCTCATGCGATAGAATTCGACCACTTCCGGGAATTCCTGGATGACCTCCGAAAAGCGCCGCAGCCATTCATGGCTGTGCGAATTGGTGCGGATCGAGACGAACACCGTGACCCGCACATTGACCTTTTCATGGTCGAGGATGGCGACGCGCCGCTTGATGACGCCCTCTTCCTCGAGCTTCTGGATGCGCCGCCAGCACGGCGTCGTCGACAGGCCGACCTTCTTGGCGACGTCGGCGACTGCAAGCGTCGCATCCTCCTGCAGGAGGCGGAGAATTTTTCTATCAAGGCGGTCCATTGGGTGCTCCCCTGATGCAAGTCGTCCAAGTGCGCAGCGGCCTTGGCACAACGACATGCATAAAAACAAGAATTTAACGCGCGTCCCCTCATGCGCGACGCGCTTCGAGGAATGGATTACCATAATCCCTCTTGTTCGAGCCTATTACAAGAAAGAAATTCTGCCGCACAGTACGAAAGCGAGTGATTTCTTGCTGAATGCCTAGCCGAGGCGATAGCGGATTTCCGATCTCAGAAAGGGCAGCAAATCCATTTCAAACCATGGATTGCGCTTCAGCCAGCCGGTGTTGCGCCAGGACGGGTGCGGCAGCGGCAGGACTTTCGGGTCGGTCGCCGCCGCCCAGATGGCACGCCAATCCATGACCGTTTCCGTCAGCGAGGGACGGCGCGCCGCGCCCATATGCCAGCTTTGCGCGTAGATGCCGATCGTCAGCACCATATCGACTTGCGGCATCAGCGCCATCAGCGATGTGCGCCATGCCGGCGCACATTCGCGGCGCGGCGGCAGGTCGGCGCCCTTGGCGTCCTGACCGGGAAAGCAAAAGCCCATCGGCACGATGGCAAACTTGTCCGTGTCATAGAATTCCTCGCTGCCGACGCCCAGCCAGCTTCGCAGCCGGTCGCCGGAGGCGTCGGTGAACGGCATGCCTGTGATGTGAACCTTGGTACCCGGCGCCTGGCTGGCGATCAGGATACGCGCACTCGAAGATGGCCTGAGCACGGGCCGCGGTTGGTGCGGCAGCGGCCTGGCGGCCGGCTTATCGACGCAGATGCGGCAGGCGCGTACCCTCGCCGCCAGGGCTTCCAACTCTTCGGTCATTCGGAACTCATTGTCAGGCGGCGGCACTCGGCCGGCTGGAGATTTCTCGATACCAGCGCAGCACGTTGGTGCACTCTTCGGGTACCTTGATGCGAGCCGGCTTCATGAAGTCGATGGCGACCAGCCCGGTGATGTCGGCGATCGAATAGGCATCGCCGGCGACGAATTCCCTGCCGGCGAGCTCAGTGTCCAGAAACCTCAGGAATTCGATCGCCTTCGGCTTGTTGGCCTCGCCCCATTCCGGGATTTGCGGGATCTCCCATTCCCTCATTGCGGGGTGGATGTGCCGGAACGCCGCGGCGACGCAACCGAACAGATTGAACTCCACACGTCTTTGCCACATCTCGACGATCGCCTTGCCGAGTGCGCCACGCCCGAACAAAGCCGGCTCGGGGTGCAGTTCCTCGAAGTAACGACAGATTGCGACGGATTCGGTGATGACGGTGCCATCGTCGAGCTCGAGCACCGGCAGACGCTTCAGCGGATTGCGCGAGCTGACCGGCTGCTCTTTGTGCTCCAGCGCGCCCATGTCGACGGGCACCAGCGGAACCTGAAGTCCCTTTTCGGCCAGAAAAATCCGAACCCGACGTGGATTGGGCGCGCGCCCGCCGTCGAACAGCTTCATCTCCATCCTCCTCGTCCGTCCCGACGAACTATAGGCACAACTCACCAGAAGCGAAAAATTTCACGCAAGGCATCGCCGATCGACGCCAAGGTGCCGTGCTTTCTTTCGACCAGCTCGTGGCCGTGGCTCTCGCGCCAGTTCTTCGGCTCGTCGAAAGTTCCGCCCCAGATGCCGGCTTTGCCCGCGCGCGCAGCAGCTTCCTCGGTCTCGAAATCGCCAAAGGCGACCGCCCAGCCGGCCTCGACCTGCGCACGGTTGAGATCCTTGCCGCCGGCCTTGCAGTCGCCGAGCAGCCTGCCGTAGCGGTCGCGCTGCCAGCCGCTGCAGGAGACGGCTTTGCCGGCGATCAACCGCACCAGGGACTGCCGCGCGAGCTTGCCGCAAGGATAGTCGGCACCGTCCTTGCGGCAGATTTGCGAATATTCCGGCGCGTCGATGCCACGCATGCGGATACGCTCGCCGCCGAGCGTGATGCTATCGCCGTCATTGACGGTGGCCGCGCCCTCCGTCTTGCGCGTCTCGATCCGGTCGAGGCGCGCCGCCAGGAGGATCAGCAGGCCGAGCACGATGAGTGTCAGCCCATAGTCCATCAGTCGGCGCCACAGGCTTCGCGGACGCGGCGCATAGTATCGCTGGCGCGGCCATCGCGACCACGAACGGCTCATATGGCAAACCGTTGGTTAATCATTCGAACGTAGCTTAACGATTTGAAATTGCTGCCCGCGTAAATTGAAGACTTCATGCCCCTGCAACGCTCGACCACGGCGGACAAGTTTATTGTGGACCGCAGGAAACGCCATCGCAACAGCGATGTCGCGCGCGCGGTCCGCAAGACGCGCGACCGTCTTTCGCAGCAAGCCGGAAATCCCGACTTCGACCGCGAGCTGTTGAAGCTCCACGCGCTTTCGATGACCGGCGGCGTGATCGTCATTCCGCTGCTCGTTCTGGCAACGGCCGCGGCAGGCTTGCTCGCGGGCATCGGCAAGGAGATCGGCGTCTGGGCGCTGTTCACATTCATCTGCTATACCATCGTTGCATTCATGGCCAGACGCGTCACTCAAGCGTCCGAACTCAACCCGCTGGAAACGCATAGGGATTTCCTGATCGGCCATTTTCTGTGCGGGCTTGGCTGGGCCTGGTTCGCATGGCTCGGCTGCGAAACTTGCCAAATGGATCAGTTCCAGGTCGCCAAGGCGGTCGTGCTGCTGCTCGCCATGTCGGCAACCGCGATCCTGGCCTCGTCCCTGCGCGGTGCGCTGTTGGCGACCTTCGCCCTCCCGGTCGCCATCTATGCTTATGCCAGTGCGAAATTATGGATGCCGGTCGAGGCGATCATGGCAGGCTTGCTGATCGCCTCGTTGCCTTTCTTCGCCTATGTAGCGCGCCAGCTCAACCGTTCCTCGCTGATGCTGCTGTCGTTCCGCTCCGAAAAGGATGCGCTGATCGCCGAACTGGAGACGGCAAAATCGATGTCGGACGAGGCACGGCGGCGGGCGGAAGACGCCAATCTGGCGAAATCGCGTTTCCTGGCCTCGATGAGCCACGAACTGCGCACACCGCTCAACGCCATTCTCGGCTTTTCCGAAGTGATGGCCAACGAGGTGCTCGGCCCGATGAGCAACCCGACCTATCGCGACTATGCCCGTGACGTGCACGACTCCGGACAGCATCTGCTCGACCTGATCAACGAAATTCTCGATTTGTCGCGCATCGAAGCGGGCCGCTACCAGCTCAACGAGGAGCCGATGATGCTGCTCTCCGTCGTCGAGGATTGCTGCCACATGATGGAGCTGAAGGCGCGCAACAAGGACATCCGCATCGTCCAGGATTTCGAAAACGCCTTGCCGCGCTTGTTCGCCGACGAACGCGCGGTGCGGCAGATTGCGCTCAACCTGTTGTCCAATGCCATCAAGTTCACCGCCACCGGCGGCGAAATCCGCGTGCGCGTCGGCTGGACGGCGGGCGGCGGGCAATATCTCTCTGTCAAGGACAATGGGCCGGGCATACCGGAAGACGAGATTCCGATCGTGCTTTCGGCCTTCGGCCAGGGGTCGATCGCAATCAAGAGCGCCGAACAGGGCACCGGGCTTGGCCTGCCGATCGTGCAAGGCTTGCTGGCCATGCATGGCGGCGAATTCCAGCTCCATTCCAGGCTGCGCGAAGGCACCGAGGCGATCGCCATTTTCCCGCTGAGCCGGGTGATGGAGGAACTGCCGGCGCTGCCGACCAAGGCGGTTGCCTCGCGCCGGCGCTGAATGCTTAACCGCGGACCGCGGCTGCCATGCCGGAGCTGGTCAGCGCGGCGGCCTTGACCAGGCCGGCGGCAAGAGCCGCCCCTACCGCCTCGCCTTGACTGACGCCCAGATCGAGCAGCGGGCGAAGGCCGAGGCGCTCGGCGGCCTTGGCATGGCCAGACTCCGGCGACAGGCTTGCGAGGAGACAATGATCGAGCGCCGCGGGGTTGGCGGTATGTAGGACACCAGCGGCGGCAGTCACCGCAAACCCATCGAGCAGCACCGGGATCTTCTGCATCCGCGCCGCCAGAATGGCGCCGCAGATCGCGGCGAATTCCCGCCCGCCGACCCGGCGCAGCGCTTCCAGCGGGTCCTTGAGGCTCGCGCCGTGAAACGCGACCGCGGCATCGACCACCTCCGCCTTGCGCTTCTGCATCGCCGCGTCCGCCCCTGATCCAGGGCCGACCCAGTCGGCGCTGGTGCCGCCGAACAGTGCCGTGCAAAGGGCCGCGGCGACAGTCGAATTGCCGACGCCGAGGTCGCCAAGGCAAAGCAGGTCGGTGCCGCCGGCAATCGCTTCCATGCCGAAGGCCATGGTAGCGGCACAACCGCGCTCGTCCAGTGCCGCATCCTCGGTAATGTCGGCTGTCGGAATGTGCAGAGCCAGATCGAACACCTTCAAGCCGAGATCGTTGGCGATGCAGATCTGGTTGATTGCTGCACCGCCGGCGGCGCAGAGCTCGACTGCATTTGCCGTGGCGGCGGCGGGGCGCGGCGAAATGCCGTGGCGGGTGACGCCATGATTGCCGGCAAAGATCGCCACCAATGGCCGCGTCACCGCCGGCGGCGCGCGGCCGCTCCAGCCGGCGAGCCAGGCGGCGATGTCCTCGATGCGGCCAAGCGAGCCTTTGGGCTTGTCTGCCTTGGCAAACAACTGGCGCACGCGGGCCTTGGCCGCCATATCTCCCGGCGGCAGGCTCACCAGGAGGTCGCGAAAATCGTCGAAAGGCAGCGCGCTGGTCATGTCGATGGCGATCGTCCGTGTGAATTGGTGAGCGGCATAGCCGCCTTGGCCAGCCGGCACAACCTCAAGCCGGCACAACCTCCAAGCCTGGCACAACTTCGAGGTATTGACGCGAAAGCACCCATCGGCGGCGTTTCCCGGAGGGCTTGCATTGACTTTGTCGTTGCACCATGTGGAGGCTAGCCAAGGAAATCCTTATGACGGCAATTGAATCCCCGTGCATCCTGGTCTGCTCGATCGATATGAAAACCGGCTTCTGTTTCGGTTGCGGGCGCACGCGCGCGGAAATCGCTGCCTGGATCGACATGACCCCGCAAACCCGCCGCAGCGTCATGGCCGAGCTGCCGGCAAGGCTGGAAACGGTCGAGCGACGCCCCCGCCGGGAAACCCGTCGCAGCCGCATGGCACGCGAACGCGACGCCCTCTCGTGAACCGGCCGCAGAGATGAACCGACTGTTGTGGATTCTGATCGTCGCGATCGGGGCGGGTGTACTCCTGCTCATGCTCAACGATTCCGCCGGCAGTACGTTCGGCATTGAGAATTACGATTTCAGCCAGCTGATCTGGCTTGGCGCTTTAGCGGCGCTCGTCGGCGCCGGCCTGCTCAGATCGGGCAGGCCGTTGGGCACCATGGCCCGCAGCCTCGGCGCCTGGGGTGCCATCGTGCTGGCGCTGATCGCCGGCTATCAGTACCGCTATGAGTTGCAGGATTTCGCCAGCCGCGTCACCGCCGGCCTTGTTCCCGGCAGTCCGCTGGCGCTGGGCGTGGAAGAAGGCCATGCCACCGTCACCCTGGACAAGGCCGGCAGCGGCCATTTCGAAGCGCGCGTCACGATCAACGGCACGCCGATCCTGACGGTTGTCGATACCGGCGCGACCAGTACCGTGCTGACCGCCGAGGACGCTCTGGCGGTCGGGTTCAATTCGGCGGCTCTCCGCTTCACCATACCGATCTCTACCGCCAACGGCATGACTCGCGCCGCGGCGGTGCGAACCGACGAACTATCGATCGGCGGCATCGTGCGCAAGGACATGCCCATCATGATCGCCGCACCCGGCACGCTCGGCCAGAGCCTTCTCGGCATGAATTTCATCGGCTCGCTATCGGGCTTCGACGTCCGTGGCGATCGCATGATTTTGCGGGATTAAGTTTTTCCTCAGGCCGCCTCTGCGGTCCTGCCGAAATCGACCTCTGCGAACGCTGCCTTGAGGACCTCCGCTCCGGCACCCGGCTTTGTCGCCTCGGTGGACAGGATCTGCCGGTAGCGGCGTGCACCGGGCAGGCCGTGAAACAGCCCGACCATGTGCCGGGTGACATGCCCGAGGCGTCCGCCCTGCTCGATATGGCGTGACGCGTAATCCGCCATGGCATCGATCAGTGCGGCAAAATCGAACGACTCAGCCGTGCTGCCGTAAAACGCGGCATCGATGCCGGTCAGTATCCCTGGCGTGTGATAGGCGGCGCGGCCGAGCATGGCGCCATCGACATGGTCGAGATGCGTCAGCGCCTCTGCGAGAGATTGAATGCCGCCATTGATGCCGATGAATTTGTTTTTCTTTCTGGCTTTCAGCCGATAGACGCGGCCATAGTCGAGCGGTGGGATGTCACGATTTTCCTTTGGGCTCAGTCCTTCCAGCCAGGCCTTGCGGGCGTGCACCCACAGCACGTCGGCGCCGGCCGCGAAAACACCATCGGCCAACGCATCGAGTGCCGGTTCCGGATCCTGCTCATCGACGCCGATGCGGCACTTGACGGTAACCGGTATTTTCACCGCCGCCTTCATTGCCGCGACGCAATCCGCGACGAGCACGGGCGTCTTCATCAGGCAGGCGCCGAAGGTGCCCGACTGGACGCGGTCGGACGGGCAGCCGACATTGAGGTTGATTTCATCATAGCCGAAGGCTTCGCCGATGCGCGCCGCCTCGGTCAGCTTTCCCGGATCGGCGCCGCCGAGTTGCAGCGCCACCGGATGTTCGCTGTCGTCGAAGCCGAGCAGCCGCTCGCGTGCGCCGTGGATGACCGCATCGGCCACCACCATCTCGGTATAGAGCAGCGCCTCGCGCGTCAGCTGGCGATGGAAGAACCGGCAGTGCCGGTCCGTCCAATCCATCATCGGCGCAATAGCGAAGCGCCGAGATACGCTAATCTGCGATTTCCTTTCTTTTTCCACTACTTAGGCCTTCTCAATCATTTTTACGCTTGTCGCGTTTCATCCGATTTTGTATCGTTTCTCGCGAAAGGTACAACAAATGTTGTACCGTCAAAGGGCATGTTGTACCGACATGGGCACCATTGTGAAGCGCTCACGCAAGGATGGCTCTGTAGCATGGCTCGCACAGATTGTCATAAAGCGCGGCGGCAAGATCATTCTGCGTGAGAACAAAACCTTCGAACGCCGATTAACCGCTTCCGCTTGGCTCACCCAACGAGAAGAGCATCTTGGAGAGCCCGAAGCCTTGGAATCTGCGCTGCAGACCAAGTCGAACGACAACCGGGTCCCAACACTGGCCGACGCGATAGATCGCTACGTTCGCGAGAGCAACAAAAAGATCGGGCGCACGAAGACCCAAGTGCTCAAGACCATCAAGGACTTCGATATCGCCGGCAAGCCATGTGCCTCGATCACGAGCACCGACATTGTCGCCTTCGCGCGCGAGAAGCTCGACACGGGCGTTCAGCCGCAGACCGTCTCCAACTACCTTGCCCATCTGGGCGCGGTATTCGCCATAGCGCGTCCTGCCTGGAATTACCCGCTTGATCGGCAGGCCATGCAGGACGCCGGGATCGTTGCGGACAGGCTCGGGCTGACGACAAAAAGCCGAGAACGCGACCGTCGCCCAACACTCGTCGAACTCGATAAACTCATGAAGCATTTCAAGGACCGGTCATCCGCCACTCCGTCCTCCATTCCTATGCATCGGATCATTGCCTTCGCCATCTTCTCAACCCGTCGGCAGGAAGAGATCATCCGGATCGCTTGGAAAGACCTGGACAAGGAAGGCGGGCGCGTGCTCGTACGCGAGATGAAGAACCCGGGCCAGAAGATTGGGAACGATGTGTGGTGCGACCTGCAGGAGGAAGCATTGGCGATAGTCGAAGCCATGCCCAAGGTTGCGGAACAAATCTTCCCGTACACGACTGATGCGATTGGCGCGTCCTTCACGCGAGCCTGCAAGCTCCTGGGGATCGAGGACCTTCGTTTTCATGATTTGCGGCACGATGGCGTTTCGAGATTGTTCGAGCTTGGCCTTAACATCCCAAGGGTCGCCTCAAATTCCGGACACCGATCCTGGACATCCCTCAAGCGCTACACGCACTTGCGCCAAACAGGAGACAAATACGACGGTTGGAAATGGCTCACAGAGGTGACTTTGAAGGACCCCACCCTGAAACTCGTGCGGCACGGCCAATTCCCACGCCGACGGCGTTCTGACCGGAACAATGGTAGCGCTCGGCATCAATGATGAAGGCAAACCTCACAGACGGCCGATCCAGGCTCAGCTTGCAGCCTGGCGCCATGGCGGCAACCTTGCCGAGCAAGAAGGATGTCGAGGACGGTGGAGCGCAACACGAGTCAGCAGAGCGGAGGAACTTCACGGGTCCTGCTCGATTCCAAGGTTTGGCGGTATGTACTCGATGTTGGAGCCCAAGGCGCGTTGAAGCCGCTAGCAACCGCTCCGTTAAGGTCCAAGTAGCAGTTGGCCGCGTGGGCACGCCCTGCACCCGGCCCTGGCCACGGAATTTCGACTCTCGGTGAGGCCCCTAAAAATTCAGCGCAGACTATCAAGAACCGCGCGAAGCAGGCTCGCTGTTCCTTTCCCTGACACCATTACAGGTTCACGTGCCCCCATGGCGTCCTTCACACAATAGTAGGCCTGATGGCTGCTGCTTTTCCATGCAAACACAAAGATGTCCGCAGCCTTGGCGAGACTGGTGAGTCGCGTTGTTGCGACTGTGTCAGCGTTAGTTTCAACGCGAACGCCGGGAAACATTTCAATTAGTGCTACCTTGGCTCGGTTCCCTGCAGCTTCCACCAAGGTATAGATCGCGATCATCTTGCCTGACAGGTCGTGCGTTTCCACCTCCACTTCCGTCTGCTTGGGCAGCGCGATGGCACCAAGCACCTCAGGATCGAGGCCATAGTCGGTGCATAGCAGGGTAAAGGGCAGAACATCCTGGCGCTCGAGGCGATACGCAAAGGGTTGGGCCTGCCCCACCAGCAGAAGAAATAACTGCCGGCGGGCCGCACGCGCCGCGTCACCAGGTGCAGCTGCGACGGCAAGTGCCTCGCATATGTCGAGGCTCCAAGCGAGGTGCGCATAGGAACCAATGCGCTGCTGGACATCTTCAAGTCCGCTCACCAGGTTGCCGTAATCGGTCGGGGACATACCAATCGTCAGCAACTGCCCTACGAGCAATTGGAGCAGTTCGAGATCCGTTGGGGTCAGAACGTCGTCGAGCGCGATCAAGTCGAACAGCAGAATCGCGACCGGCCTTGCCGCTTCATTCGTCGGCGCGCGGTCGGGGAATACCGCATTGAAGATCGCCGGCACCGCACGACGCGCAGCCTCAGCAGCCGCGCCGGAGAGCCTGCCCAGCAGGCTGGCAAATCGACTCGATGCAGCGTCATTCCGTGTTATCTGGGCGACGTCCCAAGTGAGAGCGTTGTCGAGGGAACGCGTAAGAGTGCCAATGTCGCGGCCAGAGGCCAGGCCTTCGGCCCAGTCGAACCAGCCATCGACCGCGGTTTTCGTTGCCTCGTCGGTCGCGTCTAGCTGCGACGCGCCCCGCAGATCGTCGATCTTTTTGCGGACGGGCTCTGCCAGGCTCGCAAAGAATGCCGGATTTGCCTGATCGATCCTGGCAAGCAAACTTTGACGCGCATCGTTGGTATCCACGAAAAGGACACACGCGAGCAGGCGCTGCACCGAACGCTTGCTCAGCGGCAGGTCGCGATAAAGCGCGAAGGCACGGTCATATTGGCCGTCATCAAACGCCTCTCCAGCCTCGTCTTCATTCGAGACCGAAACCGATTCTTCCGCGACGGGTATTGGCATTCGTGCGGGAACAGGCGCAGCAAGCCCTGCGAACAACATGAGTCTTGGATCATCGGTCGGCAACAGGAGGCCAGACCTATCAGGAGCACGTTGTTTGGCCTGTCGAGCGAGCGCTCGAACAGTAGAAAGGCCTTTATCACCCGCGGCGTACAAATGCCGCGCCGGGTTGCAAAAAGACGCGGATAGGGTGTGCCGAGATGTTGCTTGAAGGCGTCCAGCAGCGCCGGTCCATCAAGCGCGGTCTCCAAATCCTCGAGATACGTGCGATAGAGTGCCTCGATGATGTCGGTGAGTATCTGCACCGGCATCGACAAATCGGAAAGCGTCTTGATCAACCAGTGATCGCGGGCGATCTGGGGCCAAAGACCAAGGCCGGCCTTCAGCCGCACATCCAGATATCTGAGGTTCTCCTCGTTCAGACGCCCTGTCTCACGCAACTCGGCGACCAAGGTTTCAGCCCGCTCGGCGTCCTGAACTAGCAGCGCCCGTTCGAAGTCCGAGCGGATAGCCCCTACCGGACGCATGGGCATGCGATTGGTCAGCGGGCGGCGCCGGGCGAGGTTGGCAAGGGCCGTCAGACGATCGGTCATCCGCGCGGTCGTTGTACCGGCCGCACCAGAAAAGCGGTAAACGATCCCGTCGTAGCGTTGCCGCATCGCGGCTGCCATTGGATCGGGACTGTCCGCGGGCATAGCTTGGATATGGTCAAGATAGGTCGGCCCGAGCCAGCCCATCAGTTCCTTCTTGAGTTCGAATGCGCCGGTCGGTCCGCGCGTAGTCGCGTACCACGCGACAATCTCGCCAGAGCGCACAAAGGGCAGCACGATCGGCGATTGCGGAGGGCCGCTGCTGACTAATTGTAGCCAGGTAGAGACATGATCGATAAGCCCCTGCGGCGCCGCGCGTTTCTCGATACTATTCCAGTCGAGCCCATTTGGCGCGTTGAAGAAGACACGGAGCCAAGCGACCTCGGAAGGCTCGAGATCGGCGATCATTTTTCAACCTCGATATAGGATTCGAAATTTAGCCGCGCCTCGGCGAGCGTTTTTGCATTGGTGTCGTAGACGACCATTTCGTCGTTCAACTCAAGGCCATTGTAGGTCAAATTCATTGAGCCGGTGAGCAAACCCCGCTTTAGCAACACCCCTTTGGTGTGAAGGTGCTGGCGCTGGATGATCAGCAGCCGATCGGAAAGTCCTGCTTCTTCGGCAGCCTCACTGACGGTCCCGATGAAAGCGTCGTTATGCGCGTCGAAACTGGTCGCGATGCTGAGCGGCGTACCGCGTGCCATCAGGTTGATCGCGACCTCAACAAGACGGACTTCGCGGCCACCCCATTCAGGATTGACCGAACCGAAGCCACCCGCGCGATTGTCGAGTATCAAAATATTGCTGATCCATGGGCTGACCAGCCAAGCCCGCTCGCCGCCGGGTGCGAGAAGTTCGCCGAGGAGCATCAGTTGCAGCAGTTCACGAATTAGATTCTGGCTCGTGACCGCACTCTTGAAGATTCGACGTGTCTCGAAGGTCATTGCACTGCCTCCGCGATATCGACATCGACATGATAGGCGCTGTCCGAGCACCGGACTGCCTGCACGCGGGCAAAGACGGAGAGATAACCGGTCTGCACCGGGTTTGTGGCGAGGAAATTGAAGGCGTCCGCGAGGCGACCAGCTTGGTTCATCGGACAGATGAGCGTTGCCGATCCGGCATCAGCTAGCCGTGCCAGGCATTCGGCATGCCAATGGTCTTCCTCGAGATCGATGAGCGCATTTTCCTGGGCGAGGAACGACATCAACAGCAAGGGTTCGGGCGCCGGCAGATCCGCAAATTGGGAGTAGAGGTGCAATCCGGCCTGGCGAATCTGCGCCCCGCGCGGCCACAACAGGCCATAGATCACACCGAAGCGCCATTGGTCGGGATTGACCGTAGGCGTGTCGATGTCTGCGAAGCTGAGCGCAGTGTCGATATCGTCGCGTCGCGACAGCCTATATGCGACAACACGCGCATCCAGTTCAACTCCAAGCCGCTCTTCTTCAGCCGACCATCGCCGGATGGCATCGAGGAAGAAGGTGTCGCTTTCGCGCGTCGAGCCGGGCCGAAGGACACGGTTGGCGAGCGCGACCATGAAAGCGTGGAAGGTCACGAAACCCTCTGCCGCGAGCGTTTCGCGCAATGCTGAAAAAGCCTGGTGGCTCTCGGCTGCGCCATAGGCGCCACGCATGCCGTCCGTTGCCATCGCCAGATCGCCTTCGGGGTCTTCCTCGACGACCAAACCCAGGAAGCGCTGCAATTGATAGTCGCTGAGCGCAAAGTCATTGTCCCGCAGCGCCGCGGTCATGACACTATAAAAGCGGCGCGGATCCTCGGCATATTGCCGAAGCGCCTCTTCGATCTGGCCGTTGCCGCCAGGGGCGGTTTCGCTGATCCAGATTTGGGCTGCTGGTTGATCGGCGAGAACGTCGTCGGGCTCACGCGGACCGGCGTCGATGTCGACAACGAGGCCGTCGGCGTCGACCTCCGGACAAAGGCTCATTATCGCGTTGAGGGCTGCTGCCGCGGTAGTCGCCGCGAAAACCTCGCGCAGCCAAGGTTCCCAATGGGCGGCTATAGGTTGCCACAGGATCTTCGCGAGACTGAACAAACTGGTTCGGACCTGTGGGTTGGCGATGAGCAGAGCGAGATCCTGGCGGAGCTTGTCCTGCAGATTGCCCTGACCGGTGGGATCATCGACGATAGGCGACTGGAACAGGATGCTGAGCGTCTGATCGAGACTTAATTCCGCCCTGCCCTGCTCCAAATTGTCGGCGGCCTCCTCGAGTCCGATCGTCTTGGCGATCGCCTCATTGCTGATTGCAGCGAGGAGCAGATGGGCGAGCCACTCGCGAGCGAAGTGATTATCTACGGCGTCGAGATAGGGGCCGTTGGTGGCCTGATCGTGGAAACGCGCGGTGCGGATCGCTCGGTAGCAAGAATCCGAGTCGGGACCGAGGCTCGACCAGAGCTCTTGCGGAAAACGAAGGCGCAGGCAGAAGGCATCGACCCCAAAGCTGAAACCAAGCGCCGCAGCGCCCCCGGCCATCTCGTAGCTGAACTTTTTGGTATAGGATGTCCCGTCGCGATAGCGGATGCTGGCGTCGCTTCCGATCGCCATGCGACGCGCTTCAACCGGACTAAGGTTCTGATGGGTGTAGAAGCGGGCATCGGCAATGAAAGACGCCCATGGGCTACCCGTAGGGGGAGGCAGGACCAGGCCGACTTCGCGCGCGACAATCTGTGAACGCCAGCGCAACCTCGCATTCGAGGTGTCGACCACCGTATTGGCAGGCTGCTGGACCAGAAATTCGCGAGGCCGATAGACCGGCATTGGCAAGACCGTCCCATTGGTCGCGCGAATCTGCCAGTCGCCGATAAGGTCAGCCCGCACAAAGGGGGCAAGGTCGACACTTTGCGCGATATTCTGGTCAAGTTGCGGGCAAATCCAGTGGCGCTCAAGCGCATGGCTGATACCATAACGGCGCGAGACCCGGCCGGCCGCATATTCCTTCATTGCCTGCGAGATCGGCATGACGACGCGCTCGGGCGTTGCGCTGCCCGATCGGCCGAGCGCAATTTCGACTTCGGGTAGGTTGAGTTCGCTGAACAGGTTGGCGGGCGCGAACTCGGGCAAGGGCGAGTTGCCGACCTGATAGTCGGCGCCATCGTCGCCATAAGCCCACCAGCGTGATTCTAGCCGACGCAGGGCGGTCGGCAGCACCTCAACCAGTAGCGGCCGCGGATGATCCCAAAGCAGCGCATCGATCTCGTCGCGGTCAAGCTTGAGGGCCTGCCCGAGATAGTCTGCGTAGCGTTCGAGATCGGCTTCGCTGGTGAGAATGTGGCGGACTAGATCGGCAAGTTTCGCTTGGCGTGAGCGCTGGTTGGGACTGCCGGCGGGTCCGTACATGTTGATCCACACACTGCCGTGCGGGTTCGGTCCAATCAAAAGGCTGAGGTAGTCGAGCGTCGCGTAAACTGCTTGGATGCGTTCGACGTAGCGATTGCTGATCGGCAGAGACCGGGGGGAGACCTCGGGGTCGAACAGCAGGTCATAACCCTGATAGGCAGTCCGATCACGACCATAGTCTGACAAGACCACAACCGTCCAAGGACGCATGCGGCGCGAACGGCCGGCCCGGCCCTTGCGCTGGAGAAATTGGGCGACATCGTTGGGAGACTTATGCTGAATCACCCCGCCCACGAGTGGATCATTGTAGCCGACTTCAAGCGACGCGGTCGCGACTATGATATCGAGATGACTGCCGACACCCGGGTCCAAAGACATTACGCGACCGACAGTCTTGCGATCGTTGGATTGCAAAGTGTGACCTATGTCGACAGCGGCCTGCCAATCCTGGCCATGAAGCTTGCGGTGTTCGCTCGCCATCGGCGAACGCAAGGTGGCAAGCCCCCCATTAGGGTGACGGTTCATGTCGATCCGGCCGCTGCTATGCCGCCCCTCAGCATCGAGCGTAGCGAAGAACATCCGGTTGATGACATCGAGATTGTCGGCGAACAAGAAGAGCCGCTGGCCAAAGACTCCTTGGCTACGACGCACGTCTGGCGCATCGAGCATCCGGGAGAGAAGCATGGCGGACTGAATCGTCGTCGACAAAAGCGCGGTACGGGACACCGGGTCGCCACGAAGGGCCAGCAGATACTCCGCGCCTTCCGCCATCATATCGCGGGTTCGGGGTGCGATCTCGAGAGACGCCTGTTGGTGAACGCCGGTCAGTCGCGCAAAGAAGCGCGCGCCATCGGCGATCGTCGCTGAGAGGCCGACGAAACTGACCGACCTGCGCAGCAGTCTGCGCCACCGGCGTAGCAGGAACGCGACCTGCGCGCCGGACGTACCGGCATAGGTATGGACTTCGTCGAGCAGCATAAGTTCGACGGGCCGTTCGCAGCGATCGCCCAGGCCGAACAGGTGGCGAACACGGTCATCGCCCATCCGCTGGTTCAGCATCTCGGTCGTGGTGAATAAGATGTCGGGGCTTTCGCGTTCGAGCCGGCGACGCGTAAGGATGATCTCGTCGCTCTCGATTGAGCCGTCGCAAGTTTGGCAGACCAAGCGTTCGGCCCCGGCCCCCCGATCCTGGTTGTGCCACAGCATATCGCCATCACAACCATCGGTTGGGCAGCGCAGATAGTCGCAGATCAGGCCGTCCGCATGGCGACGCCACCCCGTGCGGGTCTCAGCGTCGGCGGCGTCTTTCGGCGTAGGGCCGAAATAGGTGCCGATGAGGATCTTGCGACAGCCCTGCTGTAACAGGCTGGCGTCGAGCCGCCGCGCTTGGGAGGCAGGCTGTCGAACAGCGCTCTGAACTGGCCGTAGAGGCCCTGATAGACTTTGAGTGCTTCCTGGTTCGGCTTTGTCTTGGCAAGCTTCGAATCGATCGCAGCCGGCGTCTCGCCGCTGAATAGGCTCGTCCATTGAGCCTTCCAAGCGGCAGTGATCGCCATCTGAAGATCACGTGCGGCCGAATCGATTTCTTCGAGCATCGTCGACCATACCTGCCCCTTCTTGATTGTTCCGGATTTTGGTGTCGCTGCAAAGCGTTCAAGCACGGTAGTCGCCTTCTTTCGGACCGCAACGCTGCTTGCGGGGTCGACAATGGTGATGCCGGCCTTGGTAAGGAGGCGTCTCTTCTCGGCTGAGGCCGAAAATTTTTCGACGTGCCGGGCGAGTTGGCCCCGCAAGCCTTCCAGGTCAGCGGCCTCGGCGACGTTGGAACTCATCTCGTGGAGACGGTTCAGACGAGCGCGCAGGGCTGACGCACGTGCAGGCAAGGTTGTCCTCATGCTGTCGCCTCCGGCTCATCAGATTGGGCAATGGTAGTCAGCATCATGGTGATTTCGGCAACGAGCGTGGCGGGATCGGCCTGCCCCCGATTAGCCTCTTCGCGCGCAACACTGTCCTCAGCCGCTTTTATCAAGCTCGTCGCGTGGCCGAGAAAGGCAACGGTTCTGGCGATTAGCCCGAGATCAAGCACTCCTAAAGCATTGAGTGCTTTGGGAATCTGGTCGAGGTCGCCGTCGACTATCACAGCCACCTTGCTCACCAAGTCCTTGATCGCGCTGGCCTGAAATTCAGTCAGCCTGCGTTCGAACTCTTTGAGCGTGATGGGTAGGCTTACACGCAGCAGATGTAGATAAGCCCTGCCCAAAGATATGGGCTTAGTTCGAAACTCCTCGCATAGACCAATCTGGCGGCGCCCATCAGATCATAGACGGCGACGATGGAAGCGACCGCGCTCGCTTTTACAAGAAGGACAAGCTCATTGCCGAGCGGTCTCACTGCGACGACCATCGCCTGCGGAATCAAGATGTCGACAAACGTGTTGTAGCGGGACAAACCGAGGGTCTGTGCCGCCTCAGTTTGTCCGCGCGCTACCAAGTTTATGGCGCCCCGATAAATCTGGGCCTGATAGGCCGCGGTGTTCAGTGAAAACGTCAAGATCGTGCAAAAGAAAGGGTCCGCGAATAGCCACCAGAGGCCGACACCCTCTAGGGCTGCGCGGAACTGACCGCTTCCGTAGTAGACCAGGAAAAGCTGCGCGAGCAGCGGCGTACCGCGGAAAAAGAGCAGGTATGAACTTGCTATGAAACGAATGGATGCACGACCACTGAGAAGCGCCAGCGTCAGCGGAATTGCCGCAAGGAACCCCAGCAAGGCGGATATTGCCACGATCTTCAAGGTGACGGCAAAACCGGCCAGAAGTTGAGGAGCAAAGTCGGGCAGGAACAAATTCAAGACGCGCTCCTGGCATACCCGCGCGAGAGCCGTGCCTCGAGAACGCCCGCGGTGCGTTCGGAGACCGTGGTCAACAGGAGATAAATGAGGCAGGCAGTCCCGTAGAACTCGAACGGTTGCTTGGTGCTCGATACCGCGAGGCTGGTCGTCCGCATGAGGTCGTTGAGCGCGATGATTGAGACCAATGATGTATCTTTCAACAATACAATCCACGTATTCGACAGGCCTGGCATCGCCGCTCGCAGCATCTGAGGTGCGATGACATCCTTGAACGTCTGAAAGCGAGTAAGACCGATCACCTGAGCGGCCTCGGCCTGGCCGCTCGCAATAGAGTTTAGCGCCGACCGGAAGACTTCCGCAGAGAAGGCCCCGAAAACGAGAGCCAAGGAGAATACGCCGGCTGCAAACGGGCTGATCTCGCCAAATCCGTCGATCCCGATTTCGTCAGCGAACTGATTGAGCAGTTCCTGCGCTCCGTAATAGATCACGATCAGCGTCAGAAGCTCCGGTAAGCCGCGGAACACTGTCGAGTAGACCGCTGCAACGACCCGCACGTAAAGATTTTGCGACCTCGATGCCAAGGCCAGCGCCAATCCAAACAACAGGCCGATCGGAAGCGTCGCAAGCGCCAGTCCGACGGTTAGAATCGTTCCCGACGTGATCTGCCCTGCCCAGTCCAATTTGAAACCTCATCTGCCTTGACAAGGTCGAGCATGACAAATCTATTGTCCACTGTCGACAACTATTTTGCAGTCTACCTCGGCGAACGCTACGCATTCCGGCGCACATAAGAGCCCCAAACCCTCGTTTGAAGGTTTGACATCATCCGACCTTCCAATGGCGGCTATGAGGAGCCCGAGACTGGGAAACGTTCTCGATGAAAGCGACGCAGATTCTACTGGACCAGATCATCTTCGGCAGTTCGGAGGGTGAACCGGATAACGGCTTAGCAGAGCCCTGCCCTCTCAAACTCGGCGAACTCACAGTATTGGCATGGCGACCAACGGCATCCTCCCATTTGCCGGCGGACGGCGACGGCGGCTTCATCCCTCGGGCTAGACCGCCGTCGCAGCCAGCCAGGAACCAAAGGTCGAATGAAGGATGCCCTCTATAGATGCTATCGAAAGATGCTATCGAAATCCTGTCCAAGCTGGTGGGATTTAAGTCCCTATCTGGTCAATCCAACCTCGACATCGCGGACTATGTCGAAACCTTTGCCAAATCCTTGGGAGCAGCGATCCAAAGGTTCCCCTCAGCCGATGGCACCCGAACCAGCCTGCTCATGACTTTTGGACCAATGGCTCCGGGCGGAATTGTCCTGTCGGGTCATATGGACGTCGTTCCCGCGGGAAACCAGTCCTGGACTTCCGATCCATTCGCGTTGCGACAGGCGGATGGGCGCCTCTATGGGCGTGGAGCGGTGGACATGAAAGGGTTCCTCGCCCTCGCCCTCTCGCTTGCCGCGACCGTTCCCATCGCCGAGCTCACGAAGCCGCTCCACCTTGCGTTTTCTTATGACGAAGAGATCTCCTGTGAAGGTGTGAAACCGATCGTCTGCCATATCGAGAAGTCCGTCCCGACTCCTCTTGCGGTCATCGTTGGCGAACCCACGGAAATGCAGGTCGTGGGCGCGCACAAAGGCGCGCTCGATTGGACGATCGAAATTTTCGGCAAAGCGGCCCACTCAAGCCTTCCACACCTGGGCGCCAACGCCATTCATGCGGCCGCTCGCCTGATTTGCGAGGTGGAGCATATTGCCCGGGAGTTCGAGGAACAGCCATCGCCGAATGCCGAGCTCTACGACGTGCCGCATCCCACTGTCACAGTCGGAATCATCGAAGGAGGCACCGCTGGAAATGTAATTCCCGCGCGGTGCAGCTTCCAGATGGAGGCCAGAACAATGGAGCCCGGGCAGGCTGCAGCTATCCTCGCACGGATTTCAGATCTTGCACGGGATGTCGTGCTTCCCAGAATGTGTGCGACAGCCCCTGGTTGTAAGATCAAGATCACCGAGCGTTTCCATATTCCGCCGCTCGTCAGAGTAGTTTCCAGTGCTGCGGAACAGCTCGTAAGCCGCTTCAGCTCCTCGCCGAACGTGAAAGCCGTGTCATATGCGACTGAGGCCGGCTTCTTCCAGGCGGCGGGGCTTCCTACGGTTGTCTTTGGGCCGGGGAGCATATCCCAGGCTCATCAGGTCGACGAGTTTATCGACAAAACGCAATTCAAGGAGGGAGAAAGGGTGCTGGCGCAGATCGTCCAAACCCTCTTCTGACGTGGCTCAACTCGTTTCCTGGCTTGCCAGGCGTCGCGACTCGCTGAGGAGATCATCTCGAAACGTCGAGACGAGGACGGAGGGAGCGTTGCTCTCGCGAGACACGACGTACACCGGCCAATTCACGCTGAATCGTTCCGGATTGATTTTTCGAAGTATGCCGAGGTCAACCCATGCGGCAGCGTACTGATCAGGAAGATAGCCGATGTGGAGACCCGTCAAGATGAACTGGAGAGTCGCCTCGACGTGCATCGAAACAACCGTAGAGTTCCAATTGGTTTCGACCATTTCCTGCTGCTGAGTTACAAACCCTCGCCGAACGAAATCCACCTGACGCAGGTCATCATCGCTCAGCATGCTTTCGGAGCGGCCGAAAAGCGGATGCTTCGAACCACAGTAAAGCGCTATTCTTTCGGAGTAGGCCTCCTGGTACTTCAAGCCATTCAGTGGGCTCCGGCTTCCGGTAAGACCAAGATCGCAGCGACCGTCATAAACCCCCCGCTCAACATCGTTGGATGGCACCACATTCATGGTTATTTCAACGCCATTCGAGCGCTCGCGAAATCGCTGAAGCGCGCCTACCAGAGGGTTCAGCGGATCGCTCGCAATGTTCTCCATCTGCCATATCGTCAGTTCGCCCATGAGTTGCCCCTTGGACCCGGCGACTGTCGTTCTGAAACTGTTGATCTCGCTAAAGAGCCGCAGGGTGGCCTCATACACGACCTGTCCCTGTGGCGTCAGAGAGAACCCACTAGGACCGCGAATGCAAAGCTTCAGGCCGAAGCGCGTTTCCAAGTCGGATATGTGGATTGAGATCGTTGATCGGCCCAGACCGAGCGTTTCCTCGGCGGCCGCGAAACCATTGCATTCGGTCACCGCCTTAAAGACCCGAAGGAGCCGAATGTCGACCTTGTCCAGGGGTGGGATTTCTAAACGCATATTCCGCCTTTCGACCGTGCATCCGCCGTTCCAGGATAAATCCCGCACGACTTCATGGGGTGGTGCCAGCCCATAAATCACAGTTATCGCGAGAGGACCATTTCGCATTGACTACATCAGATTTATGTGAGACGAAACATTGTCGACAGAGGACAGTCGCCAATAACACAATGGGGAACGTCAATGAAACTCCTTAAAAAGCTCGCTCTTGCGGGCACAATCGCTATCACCATGTCTTCAACCTGGAACGTCGCTGATGCAGCGGAAAAGATTTCGGTCGCGCACTCGACCTGGATTGGCTACGGCGCGCTCTACATCGCCAAGGAAAAGGGCTTCTTCGAAAAGGCAGGACTGGATGTAAACCTGCAGATCATCGAGGCATCATCAGACGCCATCGCCGCCATGCAGGGCGGTCAGATCAATATCGTCGCCTCGACGATGGACAACTTCGCACTGTTTACCGGAAACGGAGCTAACCTGGAAGTTCTGACCGCGCTCGACGAGTCGGCCGGCGGCGACGGAATTGTCGCGAAGAAGGAGATAGCGACCGTCGCGGACCTGAAAGGCAAATCAGTCGGTGTTCAGAAGGGTTCGGTCTCGCAGTTCCTTCTCGCGCAGGCGCTCAACAAGGCCGGATTGAAGCTCGAAGACGTCCATGTCATCGACATGAAGTCGGGTGACGCCGGCGCAGCCTTCGTTGCCGGCAGCGTCGATGCCGCCGTGACGTGGCAGCCGTGGCTTTCAAAGGCCGCTGCTACCGACTTCGGCAAGATCCTGGCCGACACCAGCACGATGCCAGGTCTAATCGTCGACGCGCTCGCCGCGAAGTCAGACTATGCCAACGAGCACAAGACGGAGATGAAGGCGTTCGTCGACGCCTACTTCGAAGGCATCGCTTTCATGGGGACGAACCCGGCGGAGGCGCATGAGATCATCGCTCGTAATCTGAAGATGAGCACCGAGACACTCGAGGGCACGCTGAAGGACGTTCGCTTCTTCAGCAAACAGGACAACGTGGCGTTCTTCTCCGGTGATCGCAGCCCGGCCTTTGCACTCGTGTCCCAGGCAGGTGAGTTCTATCAGAAAATCGGCGTGCTGCGCTCGACGCCGGACGCGGCAAAGGTCGTCGGCATCGCTGGCGAGCTGGCAAAGTGAACCTGGAGGGACGATGCGGACTTTCCAAGCGCTTCCGATGAACAGCGAAGTCAAAACCGCGGGCGTCTCTGAGAGACGCCTAGGCTTCCTCACCAAGGTGCGGACATATTTGAGGCCCAGGGCAAACCTGCCTGCTGGTGAACGGATGGCGATTTCCGTCGTCGGGGTACTGGGCTTTTTTCTGCTGTGGCTGCTTGTCACCGAGGCCGGTTGGATTCAACCCTTCTTCCTTCCCAGCCCCATCGCAGTCGCCAGTCGTCTGGCCAACATGGTCGTGAGCGGTGGCTATTTGGAGGATGTCTGGGCGAGCTCTTACCGTGTATTCGGCGGATTTTTTGTCGCGGCGGTAGTGGCGGTGCCGATAGGCATTCTCATCGGGAATTTCCCGTTCTTCCGTTCCCTTCTCGAACCGTTGCTCAGCACCGCGCGCTATTTGCCTGCAACCGCCTTCGTGCCGCTGATGATCATCTGGCTCGGGATCAACGAATCGCAGAAAATCTCGATCGTCTTCATGGGCACGTTCTTCCCGCTCGCCCTGTTCATCGCGAGCATTTCGGAAGGCGTTTCCAGCGACCTTATGAACAGTGCCTACTCGCTTGGAGCGAGCTCGCGACAGGTGTTCTTCAAGGTTCTGCTGCCCGCCTGCGTTCCGGCAATCGTGGACGCGCTCCGCATCACGGCGGGCATCGCCTGGACCTATGTCATCGTCGCGGAACTCGTCGGAGCGGACAAGGGAATGGGTATCGCCATCCTGCAGTCCCAGCGCTTCCTTCTGACGGACCAGGTCATCGCCGGGATCGTCGCCGTCGGCATCCTGGGCGTCTTGACCGACCTCGCATTCCGCTACGCGCACCGCAAGTTTTTTCCCTACATGTACTGAGGACCACCATGACACGCGTTCTTGTCGACAACGTCAGCGTGGAATTCGCCCGGCATCGGGAAGCTCCGAAGATAGCGCTGACGAATACCAATCTGGAAATCGAGCAAGGTGAGTTCGTCTGTCTTCTGGGGCCATCCGGATGCGGAAAATCAACTTTGCTCAACGTCGTGGGCGGGCTGGTGGAAGCTTCGACTGGGTCAATCAAGGTCGATGGACGATCCGTTGCGCAACCAGGCCCGGATCGCGGAATGGTCTTCCAGAACTATTCGCTCTATCCATGGCTTACGGTGAGGCAGAACATCGAGTTCGGCCCGAAACTGAATCGCTGGCCGAAGGCCAAGGTCTCTCAAATCGCCAATGAACTCATTGAGATTGTGGGTCTCAAGGAATACGCGGACCAGTTTCCGAAAGTCCTTTCGGGCGGCATGAAGCAACGCGTGGCGATCGCCCGCGCTCTGGCGATGGAGCCTAGCGTTCTGTTGATGGATGAGCCGTTCGGGGCGCTCGACGCACAGACACGTTCTCGGATGCAGGAACTGTTGCTCGATATCTGGTCTCGCAAACGGACCACCGTGATCTTCGTGACCCATGATATTGAGGAAGCCGTCTATCTTGCGGACCGCGTGCTGGTCATGAGCGCGCGCCCTGGCAGGATCATCGAAGACTTCAGAATTGAACTGCCGAGGCCGCGCGTCCCCGACATCGTCGCGAGCGAGGAATTCACCCGTTACCGCAAACACATGCTCCACCTGCTGAGGCATTGACGCGCTGATCTAAATTTGCGGCCGCTTGACCCCAATGGCCGACAAGAAAGGAATGAAATGTCGAACGAATTCAATCCCGTTGATTCATCCGTAACCCCGCGATACGCCGAGATCGCAACGTTCATGCGCGCCGCTCGGTCGGAGATTTCCCCTTCCATCGACATCGCTCTGGTCGGCGTTCCCCTGGATTTGGGCGCGACGTACCGATCCGGTGCACGACAGGGACCGGCGGGCGTTCGTGAGGCCTCTCGCTTGATCCGCCAGGTCAATCCGACCACCGGCGTCGCTCCATACCGCATCGCGAATATCGCCGATATCGGCGACGCGCCAACCCATCCACTCAGCGTCGAGAAAAGCGTCGAGCACATTGAACAGTTTTTCCAGCGTGTCCACGAAGCTGGTGCCGTGCCGATTTCTGTGGGCGGGGACCACACAGTCCCGCTTCCAATTCTCAGGGCAATAGCCAAGGACGGCCCCGTCGGTCTGATCCAGATCGACTCGCATTCCGATACCTTTGATGAATTTATGGGAACGAAGTACAACCACGCCACCTTCGTCCGCCGTGCGGTGGAAGAAGGCCTTCTCGATCCCAAGCGGATCGTCCAGATCGGTCTGCGGGGTACCCGCTATGGCGACGACGACATCGTCTACGGTGGTCAGGTCGGCATCCGAATGATCACGATGGACGAGTACGAGACGATGGGCCGCGCAGCGGTCATCGAGGAGATCAAACGCGTAATCGGCGCCGGCCGGACTTACTTCTCGATCGACATCGACGGTCTGGACCCGAAGGACGCACCCGGCACGGGTGTCCCAGAGCCGGGCGGCATCATGATGCGGGACGCCCAAATGATCCTGCGGTCGCTCAATGGCGTCGATTTGATCGG
Source organism: Mesorhizobium sp. M0800 (assembly GCF_040320095.1). Taxonomy (NCBI): domain Bacteria; kingdom Pseudomonadati; phylum Pseudomonadota; class Alphaproteobacteria; order Hyphomicrobiales; family Phyllobacteriaceae; genus Mesorhizobium; species Mesorhizobium sp. M0800. Next base: position 236,708 of record NZ_JAMYOZ010000004.1, on the reverse strand, counting down.
CGGTGACATCTGCGAAGTCGTGCCGTCGCTCGATCCGACCGGGATCACCTGCATCAACGCCGCGAACCTGATGTTCGAGCTCACGTGCCTGGCGGCGTTAGCCCACCAGAACCGCACGACGAAACAGGCTTGATCGGCCCGAACAGAACAAACGTAAGGGAGGACATCATGTCAGGCCAAGCCGCGTTGCGCGAGCTCGCAACCAAGTACTTCGACGCGCTGTATTTCGGGAAGGCGGACCTCTTCGCTGAGGTGTTTCATCCCGCAGCGATGCTCTACTGCTTCACGGAAGCGGAACCCGTAATCATGGGCGTCGACAAGTACCTCGAGATCGTGCGGGGCCGTGTTTCACCGGCGTCTCGCAACGATCCGAGGAGAGATGAGGTCGTTGCGATCGAGATCGCCAGCCCCACGACAGCCCATCTTCGGGTCAAGGAGATTTTTATTCCGAAGAACTTCGTGGATGAACTGACCTGCGTAAAAACCGCCGACGGATGGAAGATCGTCTCGAAGGTTTGGCACTTCACTTTGGATGCGCAGTGACTGCGAGAATGGAATCGTAAAATGACAACCGAAAACCAGAAGGCACTTCACACAAGTGCCGAAATTTTCGACGCCTTCATCGAGCGATCCTGGCGGTCAAATGCTGAGCGGCAGAAGGCGAAAGGCGCTGAATTCGTCATCGGCAAACGCGAAGGCGTTTACATGTGGGACATCGAGGGCAAGCGGCGACTGATCGACTGCGGCACCGGCGGCGGCGTGCATGCGTTGGGGCATCGCCATCCAGAGATCTTGGCTGTGCTGCGGCAGGCGCTCGACGATGGCCGGGACACTGGGCTTTGGTCGGTACCCAATGCCAAATATTTGGAACTCCAGGACAAGCTGGCGGCGCTCGCGCCCAAGGCCCATCTGAATCGGAGCGTGATTACTCTTTGCTCCACTCTTTCGGTCGATCTGGCGACAATGTTCGCGTTCCGCGTTACCAAGCGCCAGAAGATGCTTGCCTACAGGCATGGATATCACGGCCATACAGGATTCGCGGCTATCGTCACGGGCTCGCCCGAAGAAGGGATCATCGACCACTATAATCTACCTTCGCACTCGACCTTTATCGAGCGGTTCGGCGATCTCGAGGAACTCGACCGTCTTCTTACCTCCGAGATCGCGGCCTTCATCATCGAGCCGATGGATTACGAGACCTTCGAGGCGGCTTCCAACGACTTCTTCACCCAGGCGTCCCGCCTTTGCAAAGAGCGCGGAGTCCTGTTCATCGTGGACGAAACACGCGCAGGTCTGGGTCGATCGGGGACACTGTGGGCTTCGGAGCAGTATGACATCGATCCGGACATGATGATCACCGGGAAGGGCTTGTCGGGCGGCCTGTACCCAGCGAGTGCGGTATTGATGCGGGCGGAGATTTACGAGCAGTGCATGAATCAGCATCGGTTCGCGTACATCTCCAGCCTCGGCGGCAACGAGATCAGCTGTATTGTCGCGGCGAAGGTGCTTGACGTCGCCTCAAGTCCAGCTTTGTTGGAGAACGTCCGCAAAGTCGGAGCGTACCTCCACAACGGCTTCCAAGCGCTCTGCTCGAAACATTCCGATGTTCTCAGGGGCGTCACATCCTTCGGGCTCGCCGTCTCTGTTCAAGTTGCCAACCGGGATGTCGGGCGTGAACTCTACAGAGAGATCCTCGCCGATGGCGTTTTATGCCACAGCGTCGCGGAAATCGATCCACCCGGTCTGAAGTTCTTTCCTCCGCTGGTGCTTACCGAAGTGGAAGCCGATACCATCGTTGAAGCTTTTGACCGTGCCACCTCTTTGCTGCGTAAATCTGTGAAACCTGCTGCGTAATCCGCCCAACTCCCCGGCGAAAAGCCGGGGAGGTTCTCCACATTGGAAAACGGAGCGGATCCGTATCGTTGCACGGTTTCGTATTCTTTTTTCGCAAGTTCCGCTAAGTTGCCTGCGCTGATGCTGGACCGAATTCGGTAGGCTGCGCCAACCATGAAGAAAGGCCCGCCATGGGTGTCGTGAAACAAGATGAAACCAACGGCTTGGTGATCCAGCGTAATTCGGTTGCTGATCAGGTGTACTTCGACCTCCGTGCCAAACTTCTTTCAGGACAGATCGCCCAGGGGGAGCGCATTGTCGAAGCGAGCATCGCCAAATCTCTCGGCATCAGCCGCGCGCCAATCCGCGAAGCCGTCAACCGCCTGACCGAAGCCGGGCTTCTTGAGAGCCGCACCCATTACGGGACCTCGGTTATCCAGATGAGTGCGGAGAAAATTCGCGAGTTGTATGTCGTGAGGAATGCCATCGAGGCGTTAGCGATCAGGGCGGTGGCCGAGCGCCATACCGCCGAAGACGTCAAGAAGCTGCGCAAGCTCATCAAAACGATGTCGAATTTTGCGAAGAATGGCGATTTGCCTGGCTTGGTCGACGCAGAACTTGAATTCCACGAAGCTCTCTGGCGGATGGCCAAGAACCCGTACATCGAAAAGGTCGCCGGGCTTCTGTTCGACCATCTTCGCCTCGCACTTACGATCGACAATGCAGGTTACAAGAATCTCATGGACGTTGCGCAGGAGCATGAGCCTCTCGTGCAAGCGATAGAAAGCGGCGATCCAGACAAGGCCGCCGAAGCGCTCGCTGAGCACATAATGACATCACTGGACGCCTTTGCTTCCACGAAATAGCTCAACGCGGCCGGACGGCAGCGTCGCGAGCTCAGCACCAAATTTCCCATCAATCCCGACATGAGGCCGTTTCTAAAGGCCAAAAATGTCGACAGTAGACAGAAGAGACTTCATCATGCTCAGAAATTCAGTTGGTGCGGCCATTGACAAAGCGATCGACGCTCCTGCGCTTATCGCGGCTTGCCAGGAGGTGGTACGCATCGAGAGCCTCACCGGCCAAGAGGCGAATGTCGCGAAATTCGTCGCCGAAAAGATGATCGAGCTTTCCTTTGACGACGTAAAAATCGATGCGAACGGAAATGTTATCGGGACGGTTTTCGGCGACGGGACCGGGCCATCCGTCATGATCAACGGCCACATCGATCACGTCCCGGTTGGCGCTATGCAGAATCCGTTCTCCGGTGAACTCGTGGACGCCGCCCGTTGGGGCGAAAGCGGTCAGGCCATTTTCGGCCGTGGATCGTGTGACATGAAGTGCAACGTCATCTCGGCCGTCTATGCGGTGGGTGCCCTGCAGCGCAGCGGGCTGAAGCCGGGCGGCGATGTGATCGTTGTCGCCGACGTCGAGGAAGAGACGGACTCTCCCTTGGGTGTGAAGTCGGTTATCGAAGGAGGAATTCGCGCGGACTATGGAATCTCCGTGGAATCAACGAGGGGGCAAGTCTATCTCGGTCACCGCGGCAAGCTGGAGTTCGAGGTCTGCTTCCATGGGCGAACCTCCCATGCGTCGGAGCCGTCGAACGGCATCAATGCGATCTATCTTTCGACGGCGTTCATCGGTGCTTTGGAGCAATACGCGTCTACGCTGCCGGAAGACGAGCTTCTTGGCCCTGCCACGGTAGTCGTGACCGGCATGCATTCCTTCCCGGACAATGGCACGGCCGTCGTACCGGACCTCGTGAAGATGAGGGTCGACCGTCGCTACATCAGGGGAGAGGATGAAGAGAGCTGCCTGTCGGAAATCCGTCAAATCCTAAAGTCCGCATACGGGGAATCCGAGGGGGTCAAGTGGACCGCCGAAGTCACCAACCATTACCCGTTGATGTTCACCCCACAAACCAGCCTGGTGGCTCAGGCTGCCATGGTCGCCGCACTCGACGTCGACGACACCGCCCCGGCCATCTCCGCCTGGCGTTTCGGCGTGAACGGCACGTTCATGAACGCGGCCGGCATCCCCACGATCGGCCTCGGTCCCGGTGACGAGAAGTGGGCGCATACCCCTGAGGAACACGTCGGGACGGCAGACCTCGTCAATTCCGCGCGCAAGATTGCCAGGGCCGTCATGGTTCTGACCAAAGGCGGGGAGGCCTGATATGGGCGACAAAAAGCAAATCGGCGAGACGACGGTGGCGGACGCCATTCTTCGTCTCATGGAATCCTATGGGATCGACACGATTTTCTCCATTCCCGGGGTCCACACCGTAGACTTCTATAAGTCTCTTCCCGAACGACGGATCAGGCACGTGACGCCTCGGCACGAGCAGGGTGGAGCGTTCATGGCTTACGGCTACGCTTTCGCGACTGGCCGAGCGGCCGCATGCATGCTCATAACTGGGCCCGGTGTGCTCAATGCAGCCACAGGTATTGCCGAAGCCTATTCGGACTCCATTCCGGTGTTCGTTATCGCCGCGAACAACTTGCGCGGAGAAATCGGAGTGGGCCGCGGCGCCCTGCACGAGACCAAGTCGCAGTCCGCTGTCCAGGAGCAGATTGCTGCTTTCACCCATACCTTGCTCGAGCCTTCAAACATCGAGGAGGTTTTCCACCGGGCCATGTCGTCAATGGAGGTGTCGCGTCCGCGGCCGGCCCTGATCGAAGTTCCGAGAGACCTCCTCAGTTCGAAGGTGCCGGTGCCCGGCGAGCAAGCGCTCCAATTGTATAGACCCGGGCCGCACCCGGATGTGATCAGCCGAGTCTCCTCGATGCTAATGGGCGCCAAGCGTCCCATCATGATCGTCGGCGGAGGAGCTCGCAGCGCGAACCGAGAAGCCCGGACGCTCGCGGAGCAACTTGGCATTCCCGTGGTGACGACGAATACTGGTAAGGGAATCCTACCGGAAACCCATCCCCTCTCCCTTGGCTCAAGTCTTCCTTTCCCTCCGATGCACCGCGCGATCGAGGATGCCGACGTAGTGCTGGCAGTGGGGACGGAACTCAGTGAGACGGACCTGCTCTACACCTGCAAGAGCTACCGGATAAATGGCGCGTTGATCAGGATCGACGTCGATCCGCGACAGTTGACCATGAACTATCTCCCGCGCATCGCCATGCTCTCCGACTCGAAGGTCGCGCTCCAGGCGATAATCGAAGGGTGCGGCGGTGCCGACGCGGCTAAGAGAGAAATCGCTCAGCGACGCGTCACCGGCATCAGGGCGGCAGTGGGAAAAGACGCGGGTTGGTCCGCAGAGTCCCACAAGCACAAGCCGATCTTGAGGGCGATAGCGGCAGCGCTTGATCCGAATGCCGTCATCTGCGCCGACTCCACTCAACTTGCATACACAGGCAATCATTTCTTCCCCTCTAAAGAGCCCGGCACATGGCTGTTCCCGAACGGCTACGGCACGCTCGGAAGCGCCCTCCCCGCCGCCATCGGAGCGAAGATCGGCTGCCCGAATCGCCAGGTGGTCGCGATCGTCGGCGACGGCAGCTTCCTCTACACGATCGAGGAGCTCACCTCAGCAGTCGAGAATGAAGTCAGCCTTCCGATCATTCTCTGGAACAACCGAGCATATGGCGAAATCAGAGATGCCATGATTGCGTCGGACATCCCCACGGTGGGCGTAGACCTCTACACGCCCGACTTCCAGATGATTGCGACGGGGTTTGGATGCCATGCCGTTCAAATTGAATCACTCGAACAACTCAGCCGTGAGCTCAAGGAAGCTTTCAAGAGAAACAGACCGACCCTGCTCCAGATAGACAATGACGCGGCAATGTTTTCAGGCGCAGGCGTGTCATGAACAGCGAGACCCTTGAGGCTAGCCTTCGGCAGCTCGTGGGCGGATCGAATGTCCTTGCCGGGCCGCCAGGTGGCCCGGCGCTTGTTGTCAGACCCGGGACCACCGAGGCAGTGGCGGAGTGCCTGAAGCTCTTTCATGGGCAACAGGCGCCAGTGGTTGCGCTGGGTGGGCTCACCGGGCTCGTGCACGGTACCCACACGCCATCGCACTACTTCGGAATTTCCACCGAGAGGCTAAATATGTTCGAGAGCTTCGACCCGAACACGCGCCTCGTTGTGGTAGGGGCGGGAACGAAGTTGGTGGCGGTCCATGATTTCGCTGCGGACCACGATCTACGTTATGGCGTTGATCTCGGCGCTCGGGGCAGTTGCACCATAGGTGGAAACATCGCCACGAACGCGGGCGGGAATTCCGTCATCCGCTTCGGTATGACACGATCCAACGTTGTCGGGCTTGAAGTGGTCCTTTCCGATGGGTCGATCCTTACCGATCTGAGGGGTTTACCCAAGAACAACGCGGGTTACGACCTGAAGCAGATATTCATCGGCTCCGAGGGAACGCTGGGTATAGTGACCAAAGCGTTGCTGAAGCTCAGCCGACGCCCGGCCGGCACGGCGAGTGTTCTGTTGGCGCTCAACCACCTGGACAGCGCCCTCGCGGTGATGGAGGCAATAGAGCGTGCCTGCGGCCATTCCTTGTTGGCCTTGGAAATCATGTGGAACCGCTATTTCGAGAAAGTGAGCACCGCACTGTCGGCAGAAACGCCCCCGCTTCCACCGGGCCATCCCATTTATTTGCTCGCGCAGGTCGAGGGCTTGGATAATGGCGAACAGGCAGTCGATAGTTTGATCGGGGCTTTGGAGAGCATCGACGACATTGTTGATAGCGCGCTGGCAACGACACCTGTCCAGGAGAGCCGTCTCTGGTCCATCCGTGATGGGTCCGATGTCATCGAGCGAGCCCATAAACATGTGCTTTCCTTTGACGTCAGCATGCGACCACATAAGTATGCGGCTTACATCGCAGAGGTAGAAGCGCGCCTCAAAGCCCGGGTATCAGACGCCATTGCCTACTATTTCGGGCATCTCGCTGACGGCAATATTCATTTCATGATCGGACACGACGGGTATTCGTCCGACGCGACACGCGTTATCGAGGAATGCGTCTATGACCCCTTGGCGTACTACGAACCGTCTTCGATCTCTGCGGAACATGGGATCGGCCGAGAGAAGGCGGCGCATCTTTGGCGATCGCGGTCAACCGCCGAAATCGCTGCGATGAACCGCATCCGCGCGGCTCTCGATCCTGCAGGAATTCTAAATCCGCATATATCGTACGAACCCAAATCTATTGGTGCGCGGGCATCCTGAATCCCAAAGCGCATCGTGACGAATCGTGAATGCACCGCCCAGTCGAGGGCGCGGCATTCCCTAGTCGCACATGGGCAGGAAGAGTAAAAGCAAGTATTTCTGGTTCTGCGGTCTACCTCATGTTCAGCTCACCGCGATCAAATCCTGATTGACGTCGGCGATCGTTTGGCAGCCGCTCATGTCCATTGTCCGTGCGAGTTCTTCCTTAAGAATGCTCATCATCGCAATAGCTCCTGCCTTTCCACCAGCCGCAGTGCCATACAGCATGCTACGTCCCAGTAGGACCGCCTTCGCACCACTAGCCAGCAGCTTGAAGACATCGCTGCCGCGCTGAACCGAGCTGTCGGCCAGCACTGTCATTCCGGGGCCAACGCAGTCAACTATTCCGCGGAGTACATCGATTGGCGCAATCGCGCTGTCCAGATTACGTCCGCCATGGTTCGATACAACGATGCCGTCGGCGCCGACGCGTTTGGCCTCGAGCGCGTCCTCTTGCCGAAGGAGGCCTTTGATCACCATGGTCCCTTTCCAGCGGTCGCGAATTCTGGCCATGTGATCCCAACCTAGGTTCGGCATAAAGTCCAGGGAGTCTCCCCGGTCTCTCCTGAGTAGATTCTTCCGGTATTGGTCCGGATAGTTGGCGAAACTGGGCATCCCTTCCGTAATGACATAGCGCCCCAAAACGCCAAGAGCCCAGCGCGGATGCATGGCCCCGTCAAAAACATTGCGAGGCGAAAATCGCAGCGGAACATCGAAACCGTTTCTAACATTGAACTCTCGGTTCGGCAGAACGGGAGTATCTACGGTGACGACAATCGTTCGGACGCCTGAACTCCAAGCCTTCTCCATCAGGTTGAACGAGATTTCCTCTTTGTCCCACAAATAGAGTTGAAACCATATCGGTACTGAGCTTGCTCGCGCGACGACCCCAATCGAAGTTATCGCCTCTGTCGCAGCCGTGAACGGAATGCCGAACTCCGCCGCAGCCTTGGCGAGTTCCATCTCGCCATTGAAGTAGACCAATCCTGCGAAAGCCGTCGGCGTGACCACCAGTGGCGCGCTGTATTCGTGACCGAAGAGCGAAATCGTCGTCGATCTGTTTGAACTGCTTCGCAAGGCATACGGTGTAATCTTGATCCGATCGAAGGCAGCTCTGTTCCCAACAAGCGCCCGCTCGTCTTCGGTTCCCCGGTCAATGTATTCGAAAATCCCTCGCGGCAGGCGGCGTTTTGCGATTTTTCGCGCCTCTGCAAAATTAAGGAAACCTGCTCGATCCGTCACGCTTCACTCGCAATTTCCGTATCGGGTTCCACGAGGACCTTGCCAAGTCAGTCGCTGCTGCCTTCGACACCACCGTTGCCAGGCGACGGGTTAATCAACAGACAGATGCGGCGCCCGCATCGCCCGGCGACGTCTTTCAGGGCAAGGCCGATTTATCGAGCCTGGGCGGAGAGAACTGGACCAAGCCTGGCCTGAGCTAGCATCGGCACGCTGCTCATTTACAGGTCGACAGGCCGAGATATTGGTCCCATTCGCGCTTCGAAGGATCGTCGGGAATGCATCCATATTTCACATAGGTCGTGTGCAGAGGCAGGGATTCCGTTGATGAAACGAGGACCAACACCAATGCAAACGCCGCACAAACAGACCCCGCGAGGACCACATACCAAAGGCTGCCCGGAAACCTCTGAGAATTAGCCACGCTTATATTTGCTACTGATACCCTGGTTGTGGAAGCTTGGCTGCGGTTGAGTTGACCATCATCGTCGGACCGGTCTCGCTGAAACGCTTCAGAATTCTGGAACTCATGCCAATGATGTCGGCCACAAAGAAAAGCTTCCACATCGAACTTAACCGGGGCAGTCCGAAAAAAATGCCTGGATCGTCCGTTCAAAACGCGCACCCCATGTGTCTCAAGTCGTCCAGCAATCAATAATTCGGCGGACGCACATGCGGCACCTTGTCTACGCTCGCCCTAAATTTCCTAAAGTGATTTGAGTAGAACCACGGTTTGACAGCATCAAACTTGGATATGCTTGCTGGATGGGAGCTCAACCGCTCCCGCTTGACCGGACCCAGCTTCTCTTGACGATGCACGGTTTCCCCATAGCCGGCCCTGAGGATTAACGGCTTTCGACAACTGGCCAGTCAACCCTAGACGCTACAAGCGCCTCAAAAGTTGGAATAGACGAGGATCCAAGGTTGCCAAGAAGCTATTTGCCCGAGCGGTTTCGTCCTCGCGTCGTATCTTCGCTCGGACTAGCGACGCCCAACTACCATTCAAGCCCAAGTACAGCCGCTAGCCCAGTCCGCCGTCCAGCCGCCATCGACCATTTGAGCCGTACCGGTCACCAGGCGGAGGCGTCCGATGCCAGGAGGGTCGACCCGCAGGGGCAAGCGGCTTTTGCGTCCTGTTTTGTCGGCAAAGGTTTAGATCGTTCGCCCGCCATCGATCGGGAACTCCACGCCCGTGATGAAATCCGCTTCATCCGATGCGAGGTAGAGCGCGGCGGCCGCGACATCCGATGGCCTGCACAGCCGACCGAGCGGGATGCTGTCGGTGAACTTCTGGCGGTTGGCTGGCGTATCCGGGACACCCATCAGGTCGGCAAGCAGGGGCGTGTCGCCTGCCACGGGACACAGCGCATTGACCCGAATCTTCCACGGCGCGAGTTCGACGGCGAGCGACTTGGACATCAGGTTCACCGCCCCCTTCGAGGCATTGTACCAGGTCAGTCCGGGACGGGGACGGAGTCCGGCCGTCGAGCCGATGTTCAAGATGACGCCGCCGCCGGCATCGCGCATGTGCGGAACCACAGCCTGCACGAAGAGGTACACCGATTTGACGTTGACCCGGAACACTCGATCGAAAGATGCCTCGTCGGTCTCCAGCAGCGGCTGATTGATATGGGTGATACCGGCATTGTTGACGACGATATCCACTTTGCCGAAGTGCCTGAGCGTCTCCGATACGATTGATCCGACATCCTTGGCCGAACTGACATCGCCCGAGACGGCATCGGCGGCATCGCCGATATCTGAAGCGACACGCTCGCCGGCATCGGCGCGAAGGTCGGCTATCACTACCTTGGCGCCCTGTTTCGTGAACAGTCTGGCGGTCGCCTCGCCGAAGCCGCTGCCGCCTCCGGTGACGATCGCCACCTTGCCGGCCAAACGTCCCGCGCCCTTGCTGGCGTCCAGCTCGCTCAATTGCATCTTGTTGGTGCTCCTGTTCTGTTGCCCATGGACGCTTTCGACCATTTGGGCCGGGTGGTGGATCTTTGGCCGATCAGCTCAGATAGAGAGCGTGCAACCTCTCTGGGCTTACCTCGTGGGGCGGCGCGTGGAGGGCCAGGCGGCTGCGCGAAAGGACGTAGACGTCATGCGCTATCTCCATCAGGCGCGGGACGGTCTGCTCCGCGACGACGACGGACATGCCGAGGTCGCGGTGCAGCCGCTCCACGACCTCGAACACCGTCTCGACCATTACGGGAGATAAGCCGAGGCTCGGCTCATCCAACATCAGAAGCTTTGGCTGCAGCATGAGAGCCATGCCGATGACGAGCATCTGCAACTGCCCCCCCGACATGAGGCCCGCCGGGCGATCGAAGAACTCTTCAAGGATGGGAAAATAGGACAACACGAGCTTCAGCCGTTCCGCATTGCCTTTCGGGCTCTGGAACGATGCTGCCTTGAGGTTTTCTCCCACCGTGAGGTTCCGGAAACATTGCCGCCCATCCTGGACCAGGGCGATTCCCGTGCGCGTGATGGTCGCGGGATGCTTTCCGTTGAGCAAGAACCCATCGAAAATCACCCGGCCTTCGCAGATTTCTCCCTGCTCGAAGGGCAGCATTCCAGCCACTGCCTTCAGCAACGTCGACTTGCCGGCGCCGTTTGGTCCCAGCACTGCCACGATACGGCCCGCCGGCACCTCGAAATCGAGCTTCTCGAGGGCAGAGATGACAGCGTCGTAGCGTGCGCTCAGATTCTGGATTTCAAGCATGGGGATGTCCCGTCAGCCGCTACTCGGCGTTTATCCAGTCGCTGATCGCGACATATTTGCCCTGTTTGATTTGGGAGATTCGCGCCTGCGTCGTGCCCTGGTGGTTGGCATAGTCCACCGGCGGCGTAATTCCACCGGTGTCCACGCCCATCAGGGCTTCCATCTCGTCGCGAACCGACTTCCTGAATGCTGCAAGGTCGTCGGGCGCGCCGCCCGCCTTCTTGACCGCATTGCGGATGGCCGCAGCCATGACGACGCCTTCGTACCAGCCTTTCAGATAGTAGGTGTCGCGCTTCTCGATCTTGTTATTTTCCCCGTATTTGTTGATCGTATCCATCGCCGGAATCTTCTCCCCGAAATCGGCGTAGATCTGGATTGTGCGGAACCCTTCCGCGCCCTCGCCCAATTGTTCGGGAATTGCCGACGCTATGTTGTACATATTGCCCATGAACAGGCTCGCGGGCATGCCGACCTTGGCGGCGTCGCGCAGGATGACGAGCATCTGCGGCGTTGAGGCCTGCACGAAAACGAGGTCGGGACTCTCGTTCTTGATCCGCAGAACTTGTCCGGTCAGATCCTGCGCATCGAACGGAAATTCGACCTGGTCGACGAGTTCGAGGCCCATCTTCTCGATGGCGCCCGACTTGCGGACGACCTCGACCGGGGCACGGCCGTATTCGTTGTTGGCGTGCATGATGACAACCCGCTTGGCGCCTGCTTGCGCGGCGGACCGCAGGCCGATCAGAATCTGCTGTTCATAGGTGGGACCGGGAATGAAGATGTAGGGCAGCTTCTGGGGATCATGCACTTCGCTCGAATGGGAGTCGGTCATGAACGGCACTGCGTCGGCCTGGATCTGGTCGCGAAGAGATTTGACCGCGCCCGTCGACCATCCTTTCACGAAGACGGCGTTTTCCTCGCCAACGCAGCGGCGATAGATCTTCTGTTCTTCATCGAGCTTGTAGCGGCCATCAAGCACGATGGTCTTGATGTGGTTTCCCTCGATCCCGCCTTCGGCCTGGTTCAGATATTCGAAGTGATCGCGCGTGCCGTAGGTCATCCCGTTGAGCAGCGCATCCGGACCGGTGATCGTGCCCCACATGCACACCGTGATATCCGCGGCATGCGCTGCCGGGGTGCCGGCAAAAAGCGCCGCAAGCGCCAGTTTTACGATTAAGCTCTTCATAGATTCCTCCCTTTTCCGATCAGTTGATTTCAGTTCTTGTGCTGGGCCGTGGATTGCCAGGCTGCGGGATCGGCCCCAGCCCTCCTCCATCCCGTCGCCCCCTGCCGAAGGCGTCGGATGGCGCGGCCTAACAGCGAATGCAGGCCGCGCGGCTCGTAGATGAGGAAGACGATCACCAGCAGTCCGAACACCATCTCGCGAATGGCGGCGGTCTCCGCTTCGGCTCCCAGGGCCTCGCCAAGCCGTTGGGCGATCTCCGGCAGCAGGACGACGAAGCAGGCTCCGATCACCGAGCCGGTCAGGGAACCGAGTCCGCCCACGATTATCATCGCGACATAGTCTACCGACAGCGCGATCTCGAATGCCTCCGGCGCCGCAATGCGCGTGGTGAAGGCGAGGAGTCCGCCGGCAAGGCCTGCCAGGGCGCCCGAGAACGCAAAAGCCCATAGCTTGGTGCGTGCGACGTTGATGCCCATGCCGCGGGCAACGATTTCGCTGTCTCTTATCAGGATGAATCTGCGGCCGACGTCCGTACGCAGGATCCGCGAGACCGCGATCAGGGAAAGCACCAGCAAGCCGATTGCGATCGCGGCATAACCACGATCGTTCGACAGGTCCATGCCGAGGAAGTGCGCCGGCTGGACCATGAGGCCGGAAACACCGTGTGTCAGCGGCTCCAGAAGCCGGAAGAGATATTCGAGGATGAATTGGGCCGCCAACGTCGCCATCGCGAAATAAAGGCCTTGAAGACGCAGCGCCGGCAGGCCGACCAGCACGCTTACGGACGCCGTCATCATGGCGGCGCAGGCGAGAGCCATGGACATATCGAGGCCCGCGTTGCCGAGATTGCCGGCCGTGTAGGCGCCCACACCGAGCAAAGCGCCATGGCAGAAAGAAATCTGACCGCAGTAGCCGGTCAGCAGATTCAGTGCGAGCGCTCCGATGGAGGCGATGGCGACCACATAGACGATATAGGCTCCATACCGGCCGAGAACCGGCAGGATCAGCAGCATCACGAGAGCTGCGGCCAGCAGCAGAACAATCTGTCGAATGCTCATGATTACACCCTTTCCGTGCCTTTGCTTCCGAAGATGCCCTGCGGACGGACCAGCAGGACAAGGACGAGCAACGCATAGGGAATGACTTGCTGCAGCGCGCCGATGGAATAGATGGTGGTGTATTCCCGCAGCGCCCGTTCGATCAGTGGCGTCAGCAGGCCGTCGGTCATCGCCTGTAGGACGCCGAGCGCCAGTCCACCAACGATGGCACCCGGCAGGCTCGTCATCCCGCCAAGCACGATGACCGGAAAGGCCACGAGCCCGATATTCGACAACCCTATGGAAAGCCCGTTGAGGGATGCGAGCAATGATCCGCCGAGGCCAGCGAGCATTGCCGAGGTCGTCCAGGCGATCGTCACCTGCCGATCGACGTGAATTCCGATGGCCAGCGCGGCGCGCATGTTGTCAGCCGCGCATCGCTGCATGAGACCAAGAGGTGTATACTGGTAAAAGGCCAGAAAGGCCGCACAGAGCATCAACGACAACGAAAAGGCGGCTATGTAATTGTACGTCATGAATATCCCGCCCATCTGGATCACGCCGGGCGGAAAGACGGACGGAAACGCCAGTTGATCGGGGCCCCAGATCAGCAAACAGACGGCGCGGAAGACAATCAGGATGCCCAAGGTGGCCATCATCACAGCCACCACCGGTGCTTTCAGCATCGGCCGCAGCACCAGGATCTGCGTCAAGGCACCCACGCCGCCCATCAGAATGACGGAAAGCAGCAATGCGAGCATCGGATGGAGACCGGCCGACGCCAGCGCATAGGTGAAGAAAGCGCCGAGCATGGCATATCCGCCCTGTGCGAAATTCACCACGCCGGAGCACTTGTAGATAAGCACGATGCCAAGCGCGATGAGCGCATACACGCTTCCAACCGCGACGCCTGCGATGGCGAGCTGCAGGGCGACCATCAGGCTTCTCCAAGATAGACGCGGCGAACTTCCGGATCGGATCGAACCGCCTCTCCGGAACCGTCGAATATCCTCGCGCCGCCGGCCATGACGACAATGCGGTCGCAGGTGCTCATGACGATATCCATCTTGTGCTCCACCATGACGACGGCACATCCCAGCCGGTCCCTGATCTGCTTGACGAAGTCCGCCAGCCTGGCGGCCTCTACAGGAGCCACGCCGGCCACGGGTTCGTCCAAGAGCAGAAGATCGGGATTGCCGGCCAGTGCGCGGGCAATGTCGACGGCCTTGCGATGGCCATAGGACAGTGTCTGCAACGGCTGCTGGCTATGCTCCGCCAACCCAAGCGGCTTAAGGAGCCCGTCGACGAGCGCATCATCTTCACGCCGGTCGGTCCGGAAGAAACCCCGCAAGCCACTCTTGGTCGAACGAACAGAGTGCCCCAGCTTGACGATGTCCAGCACAGTCAGATCACTAAGCGACGCGACGTTCTGGAACGTTCGGCCAATTCCCAATCGCGCCAGTTTGGTCGGCGAATTGCCGCCGATTGTCTCGTCGCGCCATTTGATGGTCCCTTCCGACGGGGCGTACATGCCGGAGATGGCGTTCACGAATGTGGTCTTGCCGGCGCCATTGGGGCCGATCAGACCGACGATTTCGCCGGGACGCACATCGATATCCATGCGGTTGACGGCAACAACCCCGCCGAACCGGATCGTGACGCCACGCGCCTGCAGCATGAACTCCAGCCTCTCCTGGGTCTGCCATAGGCCAACCCGCTTTTGTCTGCGGGCTTATTTGTATGAATGTTCGTACAAAGTCAATTGCATTCTTTCCGTTTGCGGAATGAAGCGTATTCATACAAAAGTCGGCCTGAAAATGCGCCTCAGGCATGCGTCCTCGCCACACCGCTGCACCATAGTGATCAGCCGGAGTCTGGGTCGCGAGGCTTCCGCGCCGGCGAGCCAGAGCTGGCGCGGATCTCACAAAATAAATTGTCGAATTGTCAGGAATGACCAGCCGACGCGAGTGCGTCGAACGTGTCTAAATTGCATTACCATCCGAATTTTTGTCCTATCCGGGTTCAGTAGCGCTAGTTGTGTGATCGTCCGAATTCGACCACATAGCGAAACCGTTCGGCCGGATATTGGCTTCGCGTCATTTGGAACATCTGATTGTCCCTGTCCGAGTACCAGCGCTTAATGATCAGCGCAGGGCCCTTCTCGGTAGCGGACAACGCACCTGCAATGTCCGGCGGCAACTCTCCCGCCGATATTTCCTGGCGAATGTGCTCTATCCTGACTTGATAGCGATCCTCGATCAGATCTGCGATCGGCCTATTCGCCGAGCGAATCTGGTCGACAATCCCGCTATAAAGTGCGTCGAAGAAAATTTCGACGAGACAGAGAGGGGCGTTTGTGTCGTCCTTGTTCCACCGTACGCCCTGGACTTTGACGACGCCGCGTCCGCTGCCGAAACCAATCTCTTCCGCAAGCGCCGGATCAAGAACCAATTCCTCGATGGACTGCACGTGAAGTTGCACAACCTTGGTGTGCTGCAGCAAGTCCTCTACCGAGTTCCAACCCGTTTGAAACGCCCTGCGTTGCTTTGGTGCAAGTACGCGCGAACCAATGGCAGGGGTCCTTGCAATCATCCCATCGGCTTGCAGATTGTTCAGTGCCGCCCGCACCGTCGCTCTGCTGACGCCGAACCTGGTGCGCAGGACTTCCTCAGTTGGAAGGAGCGCATCCACCGGGAAATGGCCATCGGCCAATTGACCCCTGAGATAGTCCTCTACGATTCGGTACTTGGGCTGACTTTGATGGCGCGCCACCTGCAATAATTCCTTCATCCAATGATTTTCGACGTTAGCTTTCGCGAGTCCCAGAGGCAAGCTAACCAATCTTGACTTTGTACGAACAATCGTACAATAACTCATTGAAAATGGAAGGTGAGGTTCTATGGGCACTCGAACCGAAACGGACGCCTATGGCGCAATTTCGATCCCTGATGGAGCCTATTGGGGACCCCAAACTGAGCGCTCAAGAATTCTCTTCGCGATTGGCGATGAACGGCTACCGAAAGACGTAGTCCGGTGTTTTGGCGCGCAAAAGGCGGCGGCAGCTTGCGCGAACCTAAAGCTTGGAAAGCTTCCTGAAGACCTTGCCAAGGTAATCATCCTATCTGCGCAGGAAATGCAGGAAGGCTTGTTCGATGATCAGTTCCCAATCTCGCTCTGGCAGACCGGATCTGGCACCCAAACCAACATGAACGCCAATGAGGTTATCGCCAATCGCGCGAACGAAATGCTGGGACATTCTCTTGGCGCGCGCTTCCCTGTCCACCCCAATGATCACGTCAATCTGGGTCAGTCTTCAAACGACACGTTCCCTACGATTATGCATATTTGCACGCTGCGCGCGGTTTTCGGATCGCTGGCGCCGGCGATGGACGGACTGAAATCAACGCTCTCAGCACGGGCCGAGGAGTTTCACGCCTTCATCAAGCTGGGCATGACCCATCTGCAGGATGCTTTGCCTATTACTTTGGGCAGTGAGTTTCGGACCTGGGAACGACAGATCGATGCAGCTTGGGCTGGGATCGAGTTGCATGCCGAAAGGCTTAGCGAACTACCGCAAGGAGGAACCGCAAGCGGCAGTGGCGTCAACGGCACGCCGGGTTTCGCCGGATTGGTCTGCGAAGAGCTTAGCGCCTTTGTAGGAAGAGCGTTGCGCCCAAGCTCGCACCCATCGCAATTCATGGCCGCTCACGATTCCTTCGCGGCCATCTGCGGAGAGCTCAACGTTCTTGCCACGGCCATACTGAAGATCTGCAACGATATAAGACTTCTCACTTCGAGCCTAAGCGGCACGCCATCGCTGACGCTGCCGGATGATGGGTTGTCGTCCTCGATCATGCCGTCCAAACGCAACGCCACGGTCTGCGAGGCTGTCATCCAGGTCTGTATGAGGGTGCTTGGCAGCTCGGCGGCCGTCGTTGCAGCCAACGCATCTGGGACGCTGCAACTGAATACCTGCAAGCCGCTTATTCTGCATGAGGTCCTAAACTCAATCAGGCTTCTTTCGGACGCACAGCTTGTTCTGGCATCGGGATGTATATCCGGCTTGAGAGCCGATCCCGACAATCTCAGGCGTGCTCTCGACCACTCCCCGGTGCTAGGTGCCGTTCTCGCGCCGATGGTAGGCTATGATGTAGCGGCTCGGCTAATACAGTCGGCTGTTGCCACGGGCCTGCCGATCCGTGAAGTGTTTGAACGCGACGGTGAAATGGATGTCTCCGAGTTCGATCGGCATCTCGCACGCGTTCTGATTTCGGACACACTGGCTGCTGGCCAATTGTCGACTCCCCCGTCCGAAGTCGCCAAGCCCCACGCACAGTTCAACGCAAAATGAAGGACTTCGCCAACATGTCCAATTTCAGGCTCTTGATCGACGGCCAAGAAAGAGAAGGCAGCACCGGGCTTTGTGAAGACGTATTCAATCCCGCGACCGGACAGGTGATCGGCGCCGTGGCACATGCGTCGACTGCCGATCTCGACCTTGCGCTCAGCACGGCTGTTCGTGGCCTCTCCGAATGGAGCGCCAAGACGCCATGGGAGCGGGGCGCGATCCTCAAAAAATCAGCCGACCTTCTTAGAGCCCGCAAGGACGAACTGGGCCTGGCAATGACTCTGGAACAGGGTAAGCCTCTCCGAGAGGCGATGGCCGAGGTCGACCGCTCGGCGGATTTCATGGAATGGGCTGGAGAACAGGCCCGTCGAGTCATTGCCGAGGGTCTGATCGGTCGGGACCCGTCGAACCGCATCACCATCGAGCGGCACCCGATCGGTGTCGTTGCGGCGTTCACGCCTTGGAATTTTCCGATGGCCCTTGCCGCCAAGAAGTTCGCCGGCGCACTGGGAGCGGGGTGCGCGATCCTCTGCAAGCCTTCGGAGGAAACCCCGGCTTCCGTGCTCGGTCTAGTGCGCGCGCTGCTGGACGCCGGCGTAACGCCTGCTGCCGTCGGCGTCGTCTTCGGCGTACCGTCCGAAGTCTCATCCTATCTTATTCCGGCGCCCGAGATTGCGAAGATCACCTTCACCGGCTCCATTCCGGTTGGAAAGCTTCTCGCGGCGGCAGCCGGAAAAGCAATGAAGCCCGTCACGATGGAGTTGGGCGGACATGCCCCTGTGATTGTATGCAAGGACACGGATCCGGAGGCGCTGGCCGACTATCTCGTTCCGAAGAAATTCTTCAACGCGGGTCAGATCTGCATCTGCCCGACGCGTTTCTTCGTCGAAAGCGAGGTGCACGACCGCTTCGTCGACCGCTTCGTCGAAAACACCAAAAAGCTTCGGGTCGGCGACGGCACGCTTGACGATACGCAGATGGGTCCGTTGGCGAGCCCCAAGCGCCGGGAGGCAATCTCCGACTTGGTGGAAGATGCCCGTGCGCGAGGCGCCGCGATTCTCACCGGCGGAGAGCGCATCGGCAACATCGGCAACTTTTATGCCCCGACTGTCCTCAAGGACGTTCCCGCCGACGCCAGGATCTTGCGGGAAGAACCTTTCGGACCGCTTGCTCCCATCATCCGCTTCGATGACGAGGCCGAAATGCTGCGACAGGCGAACGGGTTGGAATATGGCCTTTCTGGATATCTGTTCACGAACGACGCGAAACGCCAACGGCGTCTGTCGGACAGCCTGCAGGTCGGCACGATCGGCATAAACGACATTCCGACCCATATCCCTGAAGTGCCGCTGGGCGGCTGGAAGGAAAGTGGATACGGGACGGAAGGCGGCCAGACCATCCTGGAGCCTTACCAGAAGACCAAATTCGTCAGCCAGCGCTGACGGATGCTCTGATGCCACTGACTGGCCGCGTTGATGCTTGGGGCTATCCTAGGCGTTGACCGGCATAGGCGGGATCTCCCAGCATGGAGAGGAACCCGTCCCGTAGCTCATAGCATCAGATCAGCCAGGTCTCTGCTCTTTTTGAGTTCGGCACGACTTAGGCTTTGACGCGCAGATCCTTGTTGACACATGCAAGACGCGGCATGATCTCCGTGCCGAAATCGCGCACCCCCTGCACGAAATCGGGAAACGACCAGAGCATTCCCGAAATGCCGGACTCCTCGGCGATCGCATCGATTGTCGCTGCTGTCGATGCGATGGTCCAGATCGGCCGAAACCGTGTCGGAAGACGAGTTGCCTTGTGCTTTGTCGTGACCCCCGGCTCTGACCGATGGTTCTGAAGACCTGGCCGGTTTCACATCAGTGAACCCGGCCGAGCATGTTGTTTCAACCAAGCGCAGCTATGACCGCATCCGCCAGTGGCGCCGTTGAGGCGGGGTTCTGGCCGGTCATGAGGTTGCCGTCCTTGACAATGAAGGCGCCCCAATTCGGACCCTTCTCGTACAGCGCCCCAGACTTGCGTAATATGTCGGCAAGCAGCCACGGCGCATTAGCAGCCGTACCGAATTCAATCTCTTCCTCGTCGCTGAAGGACGTCATCTTGCGTCCGGAGAATGGCCATTGACCATTCTCGTCCTTGGCAGCAAGCAACGCCGCCTGACCATGGCAAACAGGCGCGATAATTTTCGACGCACGATTGGCCTCGACCAGTATGCGACCCATGTCGGGATCCTTGTAGAGATCTTCGACCGGGCCGTGCCCGCCTGGGATGACGATGGCGTCATAACGGCTTACGTCAACATCACCGAGAATCAGCGGCGCTTCCACCCGGTCTGCGTTATTGTTCAAATAGCTGCGGAAATGATCCACATGATCCTGACCGACGACAGCAGGGTCCATACTACGCGCATCCATTGTCGGCGTGACTCCGCCCGGCGTAGCGATATCAACGTGGAAACCGGCTTTAATGAACTTCTCATCCAATACCACGAACTCCTCCGCCCACACACCGCTCTCGTAAGCAGTGCCGTCCGCGCGAGTCCATGTGTCCGCTGCAGAAAGAACAATTAAAACGTTGGGCATCAATTCTCTCCTATTTTTGTTCACTGTCGCCGGCAAAAATGCTGGACTACCACTGCGATAAAACTCGATTGTCATCGGAAAGCCCTGCCGATGTTGCGCGAAATTCAGAAATTCTTGCTTGTCTCAGCGTGGTCACACCCCCTGCCCGCAGTCAAAGCGTCATCGGATATGTGTGACCGGGGATCTTGACGCAGTGGATCATGCAGGATGATAGAGAGCCGCCGCTGAAAATCGCGGCGGCCTCCCGCGACAAGAGTCTCATCACGCCGTTAGGGCTGTAAGCGATTAGATATTTTGACCGCCGGACACCTCGATGCGCTGAGCCGTAATCCAGCGGTTATCCGGGCCGAGCAGGCTGGCGACCGCCGGCCCGATGTCATCAGGCAGGCCGACGCGCCCGAGAGCGATCATAGCGGCGAATGCGTCGTTGTAGGCCGGCGTATCGCGCACAGCGCCTCCCAGGAAATCAGTCTCGATGGCGCCGGGCGCGATCGTGTTAGCGGTAATGCCGCGGCCTCCCAGTTCCTTGGCCATGTAAAGCGTGAGGATCTCGACCGCGCCTTTGGCAGCGGAATAGGCCGAGAAGCCAGGATAGGAGACGCGGGTCAGACCCGTCGAAAAGTTCACAATGCGGCCGCCATCGGCCAGGAGAGGCAGCAGCCCCTGTGTCAGGAAGAACACGCCCTTGACGTGAACATTGAACAGTTTGTCGAACTGCGGTTCGGTCGTCTCTGCGATGCCCGCCATTTCGCCGTGACCGGCGTTGTTGATCAGGTGGTCGAACTTGTCACCGCCCCAGGTCGACCTCAGCGCCGCACGCACGCTCTCGACGAAAGCCGGGAAGGTCGAGACATTGCTTACGTCTAGCCGCAGCGCGACCGCCTTGCGGCCCAGTGCCTCGATCTCAGCCACGACGGCCTTCGCATCGTCGGCGCCATTGTTATAGGTCAGGATAACGTCGCCGCCGTGGCGGGCGATGTTGATGGCGGTATTGCGGCCAAGGCCGCGGCTGCCGCCGGTGACGATTGAGATGGTGGTCATCGGTAACTCCTTTGGAATGAGCGTTTCGCTCAACACACAATCGTCGCCAGCTCCCCATCGGTGTTGCCGGATTCTCGGCCGTTCTTGCCTATTCCTCCAAGTTATCTTGGGCCGAAGCATCCCGTTGGCCAAGAGTTCACGGCGTGTTTAAGACCAACGTCGAACCACTGATCGGCTCTTTATTGGGGGTCGGAAATCGCCAGAGCTGAGCGCGAGGGGCACATAGGTGGCAAGGTTGAGGTAGATCCTGCCTATCCGGTACATGCCGCGTAGGATCTGGGCGAGGCCGCGAGTAGAAGGAGGGGGATGGAGGCAGTGGACGGCAGGCTGAGATACCGACGCCTCAGCGCGACTCGGTGACCCGTGTCAAAGGTGCCCCGATGCAGCAGCCGGGTAAAACGCAATGAAGGCCACGTGCCTGATCTAATGCATCTTTTTCAGAAATCGCCGCGGACTTTCGCCAATATTCGTCAAGGTCGTGCCGCCGTTAGTCGGTCGGCAAGGACCCGATCAACCATCTTTCGCGCCACGCCGAGATAGTTCTTGGGATCGGTCAATTCCTCCAGCCGTTCCAATCCAAGCGGAGTGGCAACATCTTTAACCGTGGCGAGAACTTCGAACAGCGATTTGCCGGTATCCGCGGCTTTCCGGCATCCGACATAGACTAAATCATGCGCGGTTTGCCGGCCCGTGATCGGCGCCAGCGCCATCATGACCGCTTCCGCCACGATCAATCCGCGCGATGCGGCGAGATTCTCGCGCATCCGGTCAGGGTGCACCTCCAGCCCGGTCAGCATGAAGGAAGCCTGCGCCAGGGCGCCGGCCGTCAAAGCGAAACTCTCCGGCACTGCGGCCCATTCGAGATGCCAGGGCCCGGTCGCGCGCTCGAAGTCATGCGCCATAGCGTCGAGCATCAGTCCCGCGTGCTGGCGCACCATCTTGGCCGCCGCGATAATAAGCTCGCAAGAGATCGGATTCCGCTTCTGGGGCATGGTGCTGGATGCACCCCGATGACGGACGAACGGTTCCGCCACCTCGCCTATCTCCGTGGTCATCATGATCGAAACGTCGACGGCGATCTTGGCGAGGCTCCCGGTTATCAAAGCGAGGATCTGGACGGCTTCTGCGAGTCCGTCGCGGCAGGAATGCCAAGTGATCGTTGGCACACCGAGGCCGAGCTCGGTGGCAACGGCCGCCTGCAACTGCAGGCCCTTGTCGTCAAGCGAGGCCAACGTACCAGACGCACCCGAAAACTCGACCACTAGAATGCGCGGCTTCATCTGGTCGATGCGCTCGCGATGACGCTGAAGCGCCGAAAGCCAGACCGCCGCCTTATATCCAAACGTTATCGGCAGGGCATGCTGGAGATGGGTACGCCCGGCCATCGGCGTATCGCGGTGGAGCTTCGCCAAAACCCACAGCGCCTCTATTGTCTCTTCGAGGCGCCGCTCGATCACGTCGATTGCATCCCGGACCTGCAGCACAGTCGCCGTATCCATGATGTCCTGCGTGGTCGCACCCCAGTGCAGGTGCCGCCCCGCCTCCCCGGCGGCATCCGCCAGTTGTTCGACCATTGGAAGAATGGGATAGCCGACGATGTCAGTCTCACGGATCAGCCGGTCCATATCGAACCGATATGTTTCCGCGGTTGCCGCGATGCCCTTAGCCGCCGCATCAGGAATTATGCCAAGGCCCGCCTCGGCCAAGGCCAATGCGACCTCCACCTCGACGCAACGCCTGAGGTAGGCCTCCGACCCGAAGATCGCGCGCATGTCAACCGGCACGAAGCCGGCACCGGAGAAGGGTGAATCGACAAAGGAAAGGGGGTTCATTGTGGGAACTCTCGAATGTGTGGGCAAATGCCGGTCAACGGCACGCCAGTCCCTGCGACCTGACCTGCCGCTCGTTCACTACGTCAGTGAAGACTGACATGCTTGGTTCTATGGTAGGGATCTAGGATCTCGATCCCTCCTTCGGTGTCGATACCGCTTTCCTTCCAGCCTCCCAACGGGGCCTCGGGCCGGTGCGTCAGGGGGCCGTTCACTCCGACAACGCCGTACTCCAGCGCATCGGCAAACCGTTGCTGCCGGTGAACATCATTCGTAACAATGTAGGACGCAAGGCCGAACTCTAGACCGTTGGCCTTCTCCAACATGCTCTTCTCGTTGCTGAACGCGATGATCGGTGCGAGCGGACCGAAAGGCTCTTCATGCAGCATCGCCGCATCGTCCGGCAAATCAACAATCACGGTCGGTGCGTAGAAGAATCCCTGGTTGCCGATACGCTGCCCACCGACGAGAACCGCCGCGCCCCGCGCACGCGCGTCGTCAACGAGCCGCGAGACGGCCTCAAGACGACGGGCATTGGCGAGCGGCCCCATCTGTGTTGCCGGGTCGGTTCCGGAGCCGACGCGCCAAGCCTTCGCGTGCTCGATAAACCGTGCCGTAAAGCGTTCCACGATACCTTCCTCGACGAAGAAGCGGGAAGGACAAAGGCATATCTGGCCGGCATTGGTGAATTTCGCTCGTACCAGCATGTCGGCAGCCTGTTCCGGATCGACATCGCCACACACGATCACCGGAGCGTGGCCGCCCAATTCCATCGTAACCGGCTTCATCACCGCGCCTGCGGCGGCGGCTAGACTCTTTCCAATTGCAGTGGAACCCGTGAACGTGACCTTTGCAACCTCGCGCGCTGCTATGAGATGGTCCGAAACCGCGTCAGCATGGCCGAAGATCACGGCGAGTGCCGATGGCGTGACGCCCGCCTGTAGCAGAGCCTTGGCCATCACGAGGACAGACCCCGGCGTCTCCTGCGAAGGTTTGCAGATGATCGAACAGCCCGCCCCAAGAGCGCCGGCGAACTTCTTGGCCGCAAGCGCCATCGGGAAATTCCAGGGCGTGAACGCAGCCACCACACCAATCGGATGGCTCTGGATTTCGATCCGGCTCCCCGCCACCCGGCCGGGCACAATCCGGTTCGAAATGCGCCGGGCTTGCTCGCCACCCCACTCCAGGAAATCTGCCGATCGGTCAACCTCATCCCTGGCTTCGGCGAGCGGTTTGCCCTGTTCGAGTGTCATCGTCAGGGCGGCGGCCTCGATGTCGGCCCGCAAAAGATCGGCGGCCCTCTTCAGAATGCGGCCGCGCTCCCATGGCGGCACGGCTTGCCATTCGCGCAATCCGCGTGCAGCAGTCTCGACGGTTTCGCTGAGATCTTCGGGTGAAGCATACGCAACCCGGCCGATGCCCTCCCCCGTTGCGGGGTTCACAACAGGCTGGCTTTGTCCAGTCGAGCCAGCACGGCTGCTCCCGTTGATCAGAAGCTGAAAATCATGGTTCATGGCAGACACCTTCGTTTCTGATGGCGACGTGGCGAATCGCCAATTAGCGTCGTTTCCATATTCGGCTGAAACGGCAGCGGCATTTGCCCGAAACTAGTAAGTTCTTGCCTATTCCTACACTGGTGTTGCGGCCCCGAAAATTGTGAATTAAAACTCCCAAATGACCCAACCCTTGCTCGACACCGTCCGCCGCTACACTGAGGCACATGCAGATGATAACGGCATTGCCCAGACGCCTGTCCCGGGATTGACCCTCATTCGCGAAACCACGCCGACTGCGCTGCATTACGCGATCTACAAACCGCTGGTCGCCCTGGTGCTGCAGGGCAGCAAGCGGGTGACTATGGGCAGCCGGACATTCGATTTTGGCGCCGGAGAATCCCTCCTGATTACCGCAGACGTGCCTACTGTCAGCCAGATCACACGCGCCAACATCAGCAAGCCCTACCTCTCGCTCGTCTTCGATCTCGATCCCGCGGTGATTGAAGGCCTGGTCGTCGAGATCGGCTCCGCCCCCTATGCCGCGAACACGCCCGTCCGCATCGATCCTATGGAGAGCGAAGTTGCAGACGCTGCGCTGCGTCTAGTGCGTCTTCTCGACAGGCCGGCGTCACTGCCGGTCCTGCAGACCCAGTTGATCCGAGAGTTGCATTTCTGGCTGCTGTCAGGTCGGCATGGCGGAGCGATCCGCAGCCTCGGCGTGGCGGGAAGCCATGCACAGCGAGTGGCGCGCGCCGTCGGGCTTATTCGTGCGAATTTCGCCACGCCGCTCAGGGTTGAATGTCTTGCTGGAGCAGCGGGCATGAGTGCGTCGTCTTTTCATGAGCACTTCCGCGCCATCACATCGCTCACACCGCTCCAATTCCAGAAACAGGTCAGGCTGATCGAGGCGCGCCGGATGATGTTGGCGAATGGCGAGATGATTAGTAACGCCGCCTATGCGGTGGGATACGAAAGCATCCCTCAGTTCACGCGCGAGTATGCCCGGATGTTCGGACTGCCGCCGGCTCGCGACATCAAAGCTGTTAAGGCGCGGATCCAAAATGCCGCATAGTTCGCATCTCGCATGGCAGCTGGATCGATGGGCGCCGCGATCGCCAGCGTATGGCGTAGAGGCTCGACATGCCCAACATCCAGCCACCGAGGGACAAAGCGGCCACAAGCTCAGGATTTTATTTCCAGTTTGCACTGCCATGGCAAATCTACAACGCCAACCAACCTTCACTCAGAGTGAGTTTTTGACAGCGCCTCGGCGATGGATAAGCGCTCGCGATTCTCCTCAACCACCTCCTCGGGCGCGCGAGCAATGTCGCCTCTTGGCGTGGCAGCTGGTGCGAATTTCCGCCATTCAGTCTGGTGGATCTTTACCAGCAGCACGTCGCTGCGCACCACAAGCGCGGAGAGTCCAACGCGTGCCATCCGAATAGAAACTAGTCATAGAAAGTGGAGGGACGTCGATTTGCCAGCACGACGTCAGAGGCGCTGCCAATATATGGATCATGGCGGTCCGCACCACCACTGGGTGGGTGACCGCTATCAGGTGTCCACCTGCCGACCGCATTGCATCCAGGAATCCTGCCGTTCGGCTGGCAACTTGAGTCAGTGATTCACCGCCTCCAGGAACATAGGCAGGATCAGTTCGAAATGCGGCAAGTGCCCCAGGCTGCTCTGCCTCGATCTTCTCTAACGTCTTGCCTTCCCAAAAGCCGTAGTTCTGGTCTCGCAGGCTGTCGATCACCGTTGCACGAAGCCCTAGTAGCTGGGCTGTCTCCCGGGCGCGCAGCGATGGAGCCACAAACACGCGATCTGTCTTTGAAAGATGCTGTCCAAGAGCGAGCGCCAGCTCGATCGAGCGCCTTTCCAGTGGCTCGTCGAGGGGAAATCCAGCGCTGCGCATTTGATGCGTGATACCGCTGCAAACAAGCGTCAAGCGTGTCGCTCTCATGCTGTCAGAGTCTGCCTTTTCGGTTCGATGCTACCTATCTCTCGCGGTGAAAGCCTGCGGCGACAGCCTACCTGTTAATGATCGTCTTCCTCACCGCCGCCGCGACGGAATATTTCGGGTCCACGAAGTTTCCCAACCGCACTATGCCGCATTGGCTGAGCAGCATGTATGCGTCCCACTTGTCGAAACCGAACTCCGCGACCATCCAGCGGATCAATTCGCGGTAAGCGATGCGGGTTGCATCCTCAAGGGGTCTGGCACTGCCGATCGCCATAATGAGATCGGCGGTCTCGAGCCGAGGCCAATCGATTGTCCAGCCCTTGATCAAGTCAACACGGATGGTGACGGTCGCCGAATACTCGACCGCCACACCGCAAACCTCGCCGTCGCCCTGGCAGGCATGCGCATCACCTATAAACACGCGCGCGCCGGGCGAGCGGACGGGCAGGTAGGTCACGCTGCCAGGTCCCATGTCCGGCAGGTCCATGTTGCCGCCATGGTTGTCAGGCGTCAGCGAATTGATGGAATCGATCTCTGGCGAGCAGCTCAGTGTCCCGATATGCGGCTTGTAAGGAAGCGTGACCCGGTCGCTCCAGTAGACGTTTTCTTCGTCGAGGTTGATCTTGCGAACCACCTCGGGCAGCGGGTCGTTGAGCATGGCGGTATAGGTCGTACCGGTCAGTCCGCCGAATTCCTCGATCATGCAACATGTGCCGCGCGGGTTCTGGCCGCGCGGGACCATCGACTCGATGTAGACCGCAACGGTGTCGCCCTTCTCTGCTCCTTCGACCATGATCGGCCCGTTCTGAGGATTGAGAAACGGCATCCGCAAGAGCTGCGAAGGCTTGTCGGTTTCGTGCTGAATGGCGCCCTCGAAGGCGTCCCGGGTTTCGATGACGATCCTGTCGCCGGGTGAAATCTTAAGGACGGGCTCCGAGTAGGGGCCCATTGTATAGTGGAAGGTCCCTTGTCGTTCCTCTGTCAGATGATGCGTTTGGCGAGCCGAACCACGACCAACCCCGCGCGTCGCCATGATCGAGTCCGCGACCCATCGATGCGTGAAAGGGATTGCGACATCGAACTTGTTCATGCTTGTTTCCTCCAAAAAATAAAAGGCCGCGCGAGCGCAGCGTTCGCTAGCGTTCGCACGGCGCTGTGCGTATTCAATTTCGATATCGAGGCTCAGCCGCAGCGCTTATTTGCGGGCGACGGATCTGCTGAGTTCCGGAATTGTCGACAAAAAGCTGTCTGCTTGTGCTTCGAGTTCCTGGCAGCATGCTTCGACCGAAATGCGCCGGCGCATACTCTCATCCCTAATCAGGTGAAATGCTGCGTCGTCATCGATGCCCAACACACTCATGACGCGCAGGATCGTGTGGACCACCAGCGGTCGGCATCGCAGCCGCTCGCGCAGATCGGCGACTTCGCGCTGAAGGTCGGCACGGTCGGTATGGTTGTGGAAGGCCGTGACAAGCGCCTGAAACACACCTTTCGAACCTATGGGCGTAGTGAGATAGGCGCTCGGATTCTGGCTTATAGCCCAAGCCAGGCGACCGGGTGTCTCTGATCCTATGATCGCGATAAGCGGGATCGGAGCCTGGGACCACGGGAACATGCCGTCGAACCCGTTGTCGACGTCGAAGAACACAATGTCGACGGGCCCAAAATCCTTGGCCCGCGGCGGCCATTGGCATACGGCTTCGATGTTGAACCTGCGGAGCTGGCTCAGCAGGGCATCAACGTTGTTATCCGCCCTGTGGATGATCAGCGCCTGTTTGTTGCTGAAATTAGGGATCACTTGCTTGCTCACGACACGACCCTCAGCCTCAGCTGCTGTCGGTCACCTGGTGGCTGATCCTGGTCGCGAGAATCCAGCATGAAAGCCGCCCCTTTCAGGGAAGCGAGAAACGGATCGGGCTTGATCGGCTTTTGCGCGGCCGCGATGATGGTGAATTCCGCGCCGGCGCCCGATACGCCGATGCGCGGCGTCAGGTAACAATGGTTGTTTTCCGTGTCGATGCGGATCCGTCCCTGCGGTGCATCGTAAACACAGTCGCCGAGCACGGCGAGTATGTCGGATGCTTTCGTCGAGGCTGCAGACCGGAGCGCGAGTGCAAGCATGTGAACGGAATTGTACGAAGCTTCGGCGTCTGCCGAGGTCACCTTTTGCTGGCCGAAACGCGTTCTGTAATTTTCGACAAAGGCGTGATTTTGCGGATTGTCTAGCGACTGGAAATAGACACTCGAGGTGATGTGGCCGAGCGCTGCGGGATCGCCGATCGTGCGAAGTTCCGGTTCGGAGAGTGTGCAACTGGCAATAGGAATGGAGACGTCGCCTGGAGATTGGGTGCCTAGTCCCGCTTCGCGAAAAGCACGCAGGAATGCGTAGCTGGATTCGCCGATAAGCGTGTTGAACACGAAATCGGGCCGCAACTGACGGATTTCCTCTACTAGCCCGGTGACCTCGATCGATCCGACAGCCAGGTAGCGCTCCGCGAGCACCTCGCCGCCGAAATTCTCGACGATTTCGCGCATGACGCGGTTGCTTTCCCACGGCCAGATATAGTCAGACCCGCAACAATAGACGCGAGCGCCGAACCTTGAGGCCATGTACTGGGCCAAAGGTACTATGTGCTGGTTCGGCGATGCGCCGAGATAGACGACATTGTCGCTGCTTTCGAAGCCTTCGTAGTGCGATGGATACCAAAGCAGTGCGTCATATTTCTCAACGACGGGCACGATCGCCTTGCGGCTGGAAGAGGTGTAGCAGCCGACGATGTGCGCAACACCGGAATTGATGATCAGATCCCGGCAGATTGAAGCGTAATCGGCCGTTTCCCCTCCAGGGTTTCGAACAAGTGGTGCCAGTTCGAAATCGAAGTCCGGCGATCCGTTGACTTCCTCGACAGCGAGCAGCGTTCCATTGAGCATCGCCTCGCCCACGGTGGCGTAGGGCCCTGTCGTGGAAAAAAGCACGCCGATCGGGATTTTCGCTTTTTCACCCAAGGTAGCTCAGTCCCAAAAAATAAGCCCTGAGGCCTTGGAAGGCGTCAGGGCTTCGTTGCCGCGAAGGATCGTCCCGATCCCTCAATTTTCAGTTCAAACCGGCTAGCCGGCATGTTCGATTAAATCGTCCGTCATCTCGGCAAGAATGTCAAATTCTATTTCCCCTGACTGGTCGAGGCGTTGCGCAGATAGGTTAAGCATCTGGTTTGTTTCGTAAAAATTAGGCTATTTGCTGATTTTGCAAATTTTACGAGTTTCTCATGAATAATGGTTGACAAAGGAAAACTCCTCAGCGACGCTAAATAGGAACAAAAAAGCGAGCGCCCAAAAAGAGGCGCAGCATGATCAGATAAAGCTCGTGAAAATGCGAGCTTATGGCGATGAGGCCCGCTCACCGGCGACGGTGGCGGGCCTTTTTAGTTCTGAAAAAAGACAATGGGGAATCTGACAATGAAACCTGTCACCGCCACAGCTCTAAGCGTAGGCATCCTTGGTGCAATCTGCACTTGGGCATTTCTCTCGATCGGCACGGTCCTGGTCTGGGCGGCATTCGTCGCGTGGGCCTGCTTCTTCCAATCAGGCGGCGATAATGCTGCGCTCAAGAGCACGATCATCTCGAACATCTTCGGCTGTTTCATGGGCTGGCTCGGCGCGGTCATGATCCTCGGCCTGCCCATCGGCGATCTGGTTGGGCCTCAGATATGGTCTGCCACGGTGGTGTTCATCACGGTCGTGATCTACATCCTCGCATCACAGATTCCCGCCCTGGCCTCCGTTCCGGGCACAACGTTCGGCTATGCCTGTACGTTTGCGTTCCTGCTGCAGACTCCCGACCGGCTCGCCCTGCCGAAGCTGCTTTCGGCGTCCTTCGACAACTCGCTGGTCGTTGTCCCGGTTTCGATGGTGGCAGGCGCTCTGTTCGGGTTCGCTTCGGCCAAGCTCGCCGGTGCGTTGACCAAACCGACCCTGGCCGTCGCCTGATCGCTGGTCGGTATGTTCGGCCGTCCGCGCTCCAAGTCATTTCAGACAACATCAATGAGGCAAGTCATGACAACCGATAACCATTCCCACGCCAACGTACTCATCCCCGAGGTGGGTCTGCGTGTAAAAGCGCTGGAGTCGCTTCTGGCCGAGAAGAAGGCCATCGATCCCGCCGCGCTTGATTTGATCATCGAGACCTTCGAGACGCAGATGGGTCCGAAGAACGGCGCGAAAGTCGTCGCCAAGGCCTGGACCGATCCCAAATACAGGAGCTGGCTGCTGGAAGATGGCACTGCCGCCATCAAAAGCCTCGGCTATATCGGAGTGCAGGGCGAGAACATGGTCGCCCTGGAGAACACTCCCACGGTGCACAACGTCGTCGTGTGCACGCTCTGCTCCTGTTATCCTTGGCCGACGCTAGGCTTGCCTCCCATCTGGTTCAAGTCCGCACCCTATCGGGCCCGGGTGGTTATCGAGCCGCGAAGCGTCCTGAAGGAATTCGGCCTCGATGTCGCCGACGATGTCGAGGTGCGTGTCTGGGACAGCACGGCCGAGCTTCGCTATCTGGTGCTTCCGATGCGCCCCTCCGGCACTGAAAACCTGACCGAACAAGAACTGGCTGCTCTCGTTACCCGGGATTCCATGATCGGAACCGGCGTCGCACAATCACCCTCGCACTAGCCTCTGGCAAAAGGATCAAAGCCATGAATGGAATTCATGACGTCGGCGGCAAGCACGGCTTCGGCCCGGTGCTGGTTGAACAAAACGAGCCGTATTTCCATGAGGAATGGGAGGGTCGGATG
The DNA here is from genome assembly GCF_040320095.1 of Mesorhizobium sp. M0800. NCBI lineage: Bacteria > Pseudomonadati > Pseudomonadota > Alphaproteobacteria > Hyphomicrobiales > Phyllobacteriaceae > Mesorhizobium > Mesorhizobium sp. M0800. The sequence goes on along the minus strand of NZ_JAMYOZ010000004.1, from coordinate 205,401 downwards.
CTGTCGATGATGATCGCCTGCTTCGCCGCCGGCATATACAACGTGGATCAGTTCCGGCATCCGATCGAGAAGATGGATCCGCGCCACTATCTGATGTCGAGCTACTACGAAAAATGGCTCTGCACCGTCGAACAGAATTGCATCGATGCCGGCATCGTTACCCGCGAGGAAGTCGATGCCCGTCACGCCCAGCTCATGAAAGGAAAAGCAGCATGAACATGCTCACCACCGATATGGTGCCAACGGTTTTAGCCACCGGAGATCCAGCGCGCGTCGATGTCGAGGTCGCACCGAAGTTCAAGGCCGGAGACAAGGTTACGGTCGTCAACCTGAACCAGGTCGCTCACAACCGCCTGCCGGCCTATATCAGGGGCAAGGTCGGTACCGTCACCTTCGATCACGGCGTGTTCGTTTTCCCCGATACGAGCGCCCACCGCCAGGGACCCAAGCCGCAGCGCGTCTACACGGTGGTGTTCACGGCCCGCGAGTTGTGGGGCGATGCCGGTCATCCGCGGGATCGGATGTATGTCGACGCCTGGGACGACTACCTCGAGAGCGCCGGCTAGCGCTCCGCCCCACTGCTCAACACTTCGGCTTCGTTAGGATTTTCCCATGAACCAGAATAGCAGTCTCGAGCAGCTTCCCGGTCTTCCGCGCAATGAAGCCGGACCGCTGTTTGCCGAGCCCTGGCAACTCACCGCCTTCGGGATCGTGCTCCAACTTCACCGCAATGGCCACATCCAATGGCGTGAGTGGGTCAACTACATCAGCTCGGAAATCGAACTCGGCAAGACCTATGATCTCGATCCGGAGGACCATAACGGGATCTACTATCATCAATGGCTTGCCGCGCTTGAGAAATTGGTAACCGACAAGAAGCTGTCAAGCTTCGACGAGCTGATGGCGCGCAAGGAACAATGGCGTCACGCCGACGAGCATCGCGGCTTTGGCGAACCGCTCAGACTTGATGGTGATGGTCATTCCCACCACCACCACCACCACCATCATCATCACGGCCATGCCCATGACCATGACGACGATCATGCTTGTCGCGCGCCGGCGAGCCGGCTCGCGTGAACCACATGCCGGCGGCAGCGCGGCGCAATCGCAAAATGACGGCGAACGAAGGTCTTGCCGCCAAACCGATCCAATGAACACTTTTCAGGAGAACCTCCGTGTCCGAAATCGCTCTTAGTCCGGTTGCCCTTCCGGCGCCTATCCCCGTTCGCGAGCTTCTGCCCTGGGCCGTCTTTGGCGGGCTGATGCTGTTGCTGGCGATCTATTTCATCGGTGCCGAAGAAGGCGCGACGTCGCTGATGCGTGGCATGTACGTCCACGAATTCGTCCACGACGGCCGCCATCTGCTCGGCTTTCCTTGCCACTAACAAAGGATCAAGATGATGGTTGGCAGTCTTTTGTTGCGCGGCATGCTGGTCGGGATCATGGCCGGCCTGCTGGCCTTCGGTTTCGCCCGTGTCTTCGGCGAGCCGCAGGTGGATCATGCTATCGCCTTCGAGGAACACCAGGCGCAGGCCGCGGGCGAGGCGCCGGAGCCCGAACTCGTCAACCGCTCCACCCAGGCCGGCATCGGACTGCTGACCGGCATTCTCGTCTATGGCGCGTCCATTGGCGGGCTTTTCGCGCTGTTCTTCTCCTATGTCCAGGGAAGGGTCAGCGGCTTTGGACCGCGCGGCACGGCGGCGCTGATCGCGCTGGCCGGATTCGTCACGATCATACTGGTGCCTCAGTTCAAGTATCCGGCCAACCCACCGGCGGTGGGTGATCCCGAAACGATCCAGGCGCGCACCCAGCTCTTCTTTGTGCTGCTGACGGTGTCGTTGTTGGCGGCAGTCGCCTCGATCGGTCTCGCCAAACGCCTGGCGTCGCAGTACGGGATTTGGAATTCCTGGATAGTGGCGGTGGCTGCCTATCTTGTCGTGATGGCGATTGCCGAATATGCGCTGCCGCCGATCAACGAAGTGCCCGAGCAGTTTTCCGCTGTTGTATTGTGGGATTTCCGCCTTGCGTCACTCGGTATCCAGATGGTTCTGTGGACTGCGGTCGGCGTGCTGTTCGGGGCGGTCGCTGAACGCAGGATGGTCGATCGTCGCAACAGTCGCCCTGTCAAGAGCGTAGCTGCTCGCTAGGCCATTCCATGACGCCGCACAGCATCGGGATGTCTAAGCGCGCCGCGTCATGGTGGTTCTGTCTTTCGCTGCTCTCGATGATGGCGGGATCGGCGCAGGCGCATGGGCAGAAATCGGACCTGAACAGCTCAGGTCTACAAATACCTGCATTGACACACGGCCAGATGGCCGTGATCGCTGACTATCGCAGCGAAATTCTCGACCTGGCGGCCAAACAAAACCGCACGGACGAAACGTTTCGCAGGCTGTTGAACTTCGCCAACCTGCAGTATGCCGCCTGTTTTGGGGGCTGCTGCCCGGCAGCATTGGAGATGAGACAAGCCCCTTCAATGAATGCAGCCATGCCTATCTGTCAGCGATGCAGGCAGCGCTGACGCATCTTCGCGACATGTCGGCAGATAAACCGACCATCGAGGCGCTGATATCACGGATCGACGCAGACATGGTGCGGAAACGCGCGTCGTTCGTCATGTGTCAGTTCAGCGGCGAGACCTTCAATACGGCCTCGCTGGTCATTCCGGACTGGCGGGACATTCCCTTCCACCTGCCCAGCCTGATTGCGGTAGGAATTGCCTTTGTAGCGACGATGGCAGGCCTCTTGCCGTCTTGTTCCCAACGCGCACCTTGAGGCGACGGGTTGGGCGAACAGACCGGAACGCCATTTCCGGGGACGTCTGAACACCGAAACCTGAAGAACGAATGACACCACGCTGGTCGAACGCTCTCTGCCGGCCAACGCGAAGTCTTGTCCGCTTCGCACTCGCCATTACCCAAATGCCAACATTTCCAAGGAGAAAGACCGTGCCCGTAGACGTGAAATACACCACGACAGCTACCGCCACCGGGTGAACCGCCCCGGGGTTGCCGGAGGACATTTGGTTTGAGTCATGCAGCCATGGCCGGGTCTTCTAGCATGGCGTAGTAGCGTTCCTCGGCTTCTGCCGGCGGGATGTTGCCGATGGGCCAGCCGGCGATTGTTGAACCGGTCGACCCAGGTCAGCGTCGCGAACTCGACGGCCTCGAAGCTGCGCCACGGTCCGCGGCGGTGAATGACCTCTGCCTTGTAGAGACCGTTGATCGTCTCGGCGAGAGCGTTGTCGTAGCTGTCGCCGACGCTGCCGACGGAGGGGCCGCGGCGGAAGTCGGGGTAGGAACAAGGATAACCGCTTCAGGAATCAAAATGCCGCAACTCATTGAGTTAGCGGCGTGATTTTGTTTGCGGGGTTAGGTTTAGAACGTACAACCTTCAGGTTATGAGTTATCCATACCAGAATGCTGCGGCGTCACTCCGCACAAATCACATTTTTCACTGCGAACTTGCACGCCGTACTTTCCTTGCACACGCTTTGGACGGCCGCCCTATCCGTTTGGCGTCGATTGCTTCAATTGAACTTCGCTGCAACCCCGTTGACTATCCTCGGATGGCTGGCGGCGAGCGAAGAAATTGAACACCCTCTTCCTACTCATGGCGCAATATGAGGGACGCGTGATTGTCCCCGCTGAGACCGTGTGCAAGGATTATTTTTCCCACCTGACGCTCACCAAGTTCTTACGCAAAGTGAGCATTGGAGAAATTGAGCTTCCGCTAACCAGAGCAGAAAGAAGCCAGAAGAGTGCCAAAGGCGTTCATCTCCAAGACCTAGCTTCATACCTCGATAAGCGGCGTGAAATCGCACTATCTGAAGTGCGCGCCTTCCGAGGTAGCTAGCGCGCCCGTGGCCTCTTTGCGCTTGGAGTTCAGCAATCCCTAGATCACCGACAGGATGCTACCTCCCGTCGCCCATTCGTGCTCCCTTCCCCGAAATGCGCCCGCTTTCGCCCAAGCGCTCCGGTACGAGTACAACAACAGTACAACTTAGAGGAATTGATACCTCTTAGTTGTTGAATATATGTTGGTTTTCGGCGCCGGGATTATGAGCGCCACATTCGGGACGACCCTTAAGGAACTCGAGCGCGCTCGATGTCGTCATGTTCGAGACTCTCCACGACTGCGCACAGGTGAAAGGACGGAAACCGGGGTTCTTGGGACCTGGATCTTAGAGCGACGTGAATTGCGTTGATTGCGCCTTCGGTCGTCGCGTCCGGGATTGCGGAATCTGGCCGCCAGCGCCGCCGATGCAAGCGCGAGAGCCCGGCGGCTCCTGGGGCGAGGAGATTTGACGCGAGATCAGCCGCATGGGCGACGCTCTTCTCGGGCTAGCTTGTCTGGTTTCAAGGCTAGGCCGCAACCCGTCAGCGGTAGCTCAGGCATCGGCCGATCACATCCGTCAGACGGAGACTCGCATTGGGAGGGGAATGCGATGCGCTCCTGCGGGGATCGCTCTTGCCGTTGGGGATGGACGGCAATGCGTTGGGGCACTCCGGCGTGGACCATGCCGATGCCTGGGCTGCCCGATATTCGACGTAGGAGACGAGCATGTCTTTTGAGAACACCGCTGCCATTTCATTATTGCAGGGTGAGATTGCGGCATCAGGTCCAGCACTGGTGCAAGCGCAGAAGTGAGATACCGCTGCCTGCCTGGAATCGTCCAAACGAAGAGCCCCTCGCTTCATGTTCACACGGCCCGTTCATGGCAATGCGGACGCAGGCGCAATTGCTCAACGAGGTGGCGGTGCATGAGCTAAGCTGGTAGGTCGCCACAAGCGCGCAAAAGGCATGCGGCAAACGTGAGTTGCATGGACGCCCAATTGCCGAAGGTGTCGACAAGGCCCGTATCCGCCCCACCTGCTTCACGCGGCGGGAATATTCGGAGTTGCACGATCATCAGGTTGAGTTGACTGTTTCGCGGGTGCGCGTGAAGACCACCGCTACCGCCGCTGCGAGCAAAATGCATCCCAGCACGAGAAATGTGTCCGAAAACGCCATGACAAGGGATTGCTGCTCGACCAGGCTGCCCAGCAGAGCCTCGGCCTGATGACGGGCAAGGGCAGGATCGCCCGTTCCTTGCTGCTGGAGCCTATGTTGCGCTTCCGCGAGGAATTGCTCAACGGTAGCGTCATAAGCCGTGACGGACTGACCGATGATGTTTGAATGATACTGTTCGCGTTTGGTGATGACTGTAGCGAGCGCCGCCGTGCCGATCGCACCGCCCAAACTCCGCATCATGTTGAAGACGCCCGACGCCGCGCCTGACATCTCCTTCGGGATGCCGATCACAGCAATACCCGCTAGCGGGGCAAGCACGATCGCCTGGCCAAGCGAGCGAACTATGTTGGACGACATGAACTGATCCGCACCGCTGTCCGCACTGAGATGGGCGTTCATGAAGCAACTGACGGCGAAGATCACGAGCCCGGTGCAGACAATGGCGCGCGCGTCGAAATGCTTCTGCAGCCGAGGAACGAAAGGGATGATCAGAAGCTGCGGCAGGCCTGCCCAGGCGAGCACGAAGCCGACCTGCTCAGCGTTGTAGCCTTGCACCTGTTGCAAATAGGCGGGGAGCACATAGACCGAACCAAACAGCGCAATACCGAGCCCGATATTGGCAAGCGTGCCAAGTGCAAAATTGCGGTGCGCGAGGAGCCTTAGCTGGACTGCGGGATTACGGCCTTTCAGCTCAATTGCGACGAAGATCGCAAGCGCCACCGCGGCGATGATCGACAGCCTGACGATGAATGGGGAGCCGAACCAGCCGTCCTGGTTGCCTTCGTCGAGGACGGTCTGCAGGCAGGCGAGGCCGACGCTCATGAAGGCTATACCCCACCAGTCGCCGTGCTTCAGCAGGCCGAGATTCATCTTCTGGTGCTCGAGCGTCGGATAGAGCAGCGCCAGCATCAAGGCGCCCGGAACAAGATTGATGAAGAAGATGTACTGCCAGCCGTAGTTCTCAGTCAGGTATCCGCCGATGGTCGGGCCGATCGATGGTCCGAATGTCGCCGTCAGCGCAAACGCGGCAAGCCCGACCGGCTGCTGGCGCTTCGGCAACGTCGTAAGGACGCGCGCGAACGCCATGGGGATCATCACGCCGCCCCAGAATCCCTGTAAGCCGCGCAGCACAATCATCTGCGGCAGGTTCGTCGCGAAGGCGCAGGCGACGGAAAAGGCGAGGAAAAGCCAGACGCTCGTCAACAGGAAGCGGCGAACGGTGAAGACGCGGCTGAAATAGTCGGTCAGCGGAATCATGATGATCTCGCCGATCAGATAGGCGGTCGATATCCAGGTTCCGTTGTCGGAACCGGTGCCGATGCCACCTTCTATCTCGGGCAGCGACGAGTTGGTAATCTGGATGTCGAGGACGGCGATCAACGCGCCGACCATGCAACCAAAAACGGATACCCATTCGCGGAAGCTGGCGTCACGCTCTTTCTGCGTCACCGCCTGTAATGCATCTGCCTGATCCGACCCAGCCATACCGTCCTCCGGTTATTTCGCCCGCTGGGTCTGTCGAACATCGATCGTAGTGGTGACCGACATGCCGGGCAGGAGGCGTCCAGCCAGCGGATCGGTCCGGTCGATCGCAATCCGCACCGGGATGCGCTGCACGATCTTGGTGAAATTGCCTGTCGCATTGTCGGGTGGCAGCAGCGCGAATTCCTGTCCGCTCGCCGGCGCAATGCTGTCGACGGTGCCGCGCACCGGAGTGCCCGCGAATGTATCGACGTCGACCCTTACGGGCTGGCCCGGCTTTACGTTGGCAAGCTGTGTCTCCTCGTAGTTGGCGATAATATAGATTTTTGCGAGCGGCACGACCGCGAGCAGCTGCGTTCCAGGTTGCACGTAAAGGCCCACCCTCAGCTCGCGCATTCCGACCACCCCGTCGGCAGGCGCCCGCAACACCGTATAACCAAGGTTCAATTCGGCCTGTGCCTGCACGGCCTTGCTGTGTTGCAGCGTGGCTCTGGCGCCTGCGAGCTGCGCAGTGAGCGTGCCGACCTGAGCATGCGCGGCGTCGAGCGCTGCCTTGTCCTTGGCGACCACCGCCGAGGCCGTAGCTATCTGGGAGGCCGCCTGCTCGGCATTCTGCACCGAGCCATATCCGGTGCCAGCGAGCGTACCGAAGCGCTTGTTGTTCTGCCCGGCATAGGTCTCGGTCGCCCGGTCGGCATCGAGCGTGGCACTCGCCTCTTCGATCAGGGCCTGCTGTTCTCCGAGTTGCGCCTCAATGCTCTCGATGGTGGCTTCGGCTCCGGCAACGTTGGCCTTGGCCTGGTCGACGGCTGCCTGATAGTCGCGAGAATCAATCGTCGCCAGGATATCGCCAGCTTTGACATGCTGGTTATCGGAAACAGCGACGCTCGCAAGATATCCTGCAACCTGTGGCGCGATGGCGATGATGTCAGCCTGAACATAGGCGTCGTCTGTCGTTTCCTCGAAGCTCCAGACGGTCCAGTATTCCCAGCCGAGCCCTGCCCCAACGCCGAGCGCCGCGACCACGGCGACGCCGAACAACACGCGACGCACGGGCGACATGCTCGGCTTTTCCGACGGCAAAGTGGCGGGGCTCGAAGCATCCGCTTTCAAGCTTGCGGGATGAACGACGACATTCATTGATCTCTCCGTAGGGTTTCTTGCCCGATGGTTCCTGTTCTCCAAGGCAATCTCCAAGCTCGCCTGCGGGCGCGTTAAAATTTCAAGGCACCGGATCTATTGGATTGCGGCGGGGCACCAGCAGCGGGTCGATCTCGGTGAAGGGAAAGTCCGGCAACTCAGATCTCTTCATTCCGAAATCCGCGGCGATCTGGCTCCTGGGAAACACGTTGATCAGCGATCTGTAGCCGACGTCGGCAGGCGAAGCCTGGTCGAAGAAGATAAGGAGATGAACCGTCTCCTCGCCGACATTCTCGATGTGATGGGGATAGGCGCGCGGGACGAAATAGGTATCGCCAGGGCTGATGATATAGGTGTCGGTGCTTCCGTCGGGATCGAGGACGGTCATGCGAGCCGTGCCCGATGCGATGTAGCCCAACTCGGCCGTTTCCGGATGCCAGTGGGGTTCGCGCATTCCCTCTTGGCTGATGGTCACCGAATACATCGCGATGTCGCGCAGGACCGGCCAGAGGGCAGCCTTGGCGGTGCGTGCAGTGCCGGCGGGAAAATCGATCTGCGGCGGCGTCGCCTCAATGCTGTATTTATAGGCGTTTAGGTGGCGGTCCTGGTCCTCGACGCTTGCCCGACGGGGAATGCTGAGGATTTCGCTAGCTCTCGCAGATCGGTCGAAGCTGGAAAACGCGGCAGAAGCCAGATCGTAGGTATTGCCGAGCACGGCATCTGACATCACACCGAAGGCGGCTTTCATGCCAAAGTCCTCGGGTTTTTCATGTGAAAAGGCCAAAATGAATTCCACGGCGTGCTCGCCGATGTTCTCGATGCTGTGCATGGCGCCGGAGGGGATGAAGAACATCTCGCCGGCGGCCAGGATGAAGCTTTCGCGCTGCGCATGACTGCCGGCGATTGTGACCAGCGCCTCGCCGTGCAGGCAGTATCCGAGTTCATGGGCATTGGCATGCCAATGGGGCTCGCGCACGCCATGCACGCCGAGAAGCAGACGTCGGATCGAAAGCCGGCGCAGGACCGGCAGATCGCTGGAATCCACGTGGCTGACAGAGCCCTCGGGACTTTCGAAACGCGGCGTCTGCCGCGCGAGAGATGCGACATGTTGGGATTTCTGCTTGGCAGTACTCATGGTTGGTTCCCCCGATCGCCGTGTTGCTGTGTAACGGAAGCGGCGCAACGCGTTGTCGCGGGACGGACGCTTGGATGATTGCATCCGTCCCGCCGTCGACTCAGCTTCTGATGAAGGCGAGCAGGTCCGCGTTGATCACGTCGGCATGGGTGGTCAACATTCCGTGCGGGAAGCCGGGATAGATCTTTAACGTGCTGTTCTTGATCAGCTTGGCTTGGAGCAGCGAGGCGTCCTTGTACGGCACGACCTGGTCATCGTCGCCCTGCAGGATGAGGGTCGGCACGGTGATCGCCTTCAAGTCGTCTGTCTGGTCGGTTTCGGAGAAGGCCTTGATGCCTTCGTAATGCGCCACCGCACCACCGATCATGCCCTGACGCCACCAGTTGTCGATGATGCCCTGTGAAACCTTAGCGCCCGGCCGATTGAAGCCGTAGAAGGGACCTGACGCCACGTCGACATAGAACTGCGCCCGGTTGGCTGCGAGCGCCTTGCGAAAGCCGTCGAAGACCTCGATCGGCGTACCGCTGGGGTTCTCCTTGGTCTTGAGCATGAGCGGAGGAACGGAGCTGACGAGCACCGCTTTGGCAACGCGTCCCTGCGGTTCGCCGAATTTGGCGACATAGCGCGCCACCTCGCCGCCGCCGGTTGAATGGCCAATATGGACCGCGTTCCTGAGGTCGAGATGCTCGGCGACGGCCGAGGCGTCGGCGGCGTAGTGGTCCATGTCATTTCCGGTATCGACCTGAGTCGATCGGCCGTGGCCGCGACGATCGTGCGCGACGACGCGATAACCGTTCGCAAGGAAGAACAGCATCTGCGCATCCCAGTCGTCGGAGCTGAGCGGCCAGCCGTGATGGAACACAATGGGCTGGGCACCCTTGTCACCCCAGTCCTTGTAGAAAATCTGAGGGCCGTCCTTGGTGGCGATGTAACCGCTGCCCATGTCGAATTCTCCTTTCGAAAGCCGAGGTGTCATTTGTGCCGATGCGACGGCCGGAAGCAGTGCCGCGATTGTCATCCATGCGGCCCCCGCGACCAGTTCGCGACGGTTCAGCCGAAACGCTGGTTCGAGCACGCCTGCGTTCGTAGCTGCCTCCAGTTGGTGTGCTTGTTTAGGAGGGAAGCTAAGGAGAGGCGCGGCGCGGGAAAATCGTACGCTTGGTTCGGCGGCTTATACCAAGGTTTGAAACAGCATCCCTGGCGTATGTCTCAGGCCGCAATGCGACCTGCCTTGCGGGATCTGCCATTCCAAGGCCTGCCTAAGCGGCGGCTCGCGCCGCCGCCTGGTCCGAGACGAATTATGAGAAGGCGCGTTCGGTGAAGCGCGCGATTGCATCGCCATCGGCCGGCTTGTCCAGATAGGCGAGAGCGCCAGCTGCCATTACCCGGGCGCGCGTCGCCTCGGTCGGGAAAGCGGTCATGAAGATCATCGGAAACACCCGGCCTCGTGCGATCAGTTCCGCTTGGAGTTCGTCGCCGCTCATGCTGGGCATTTGAATGTCAGTTATCATACAGCCGGGATCGCCGGCCGCGTCGTCGCTGAGGAACTCCAGCGCCGAGGCATAGCTGCGGACTTCGTAGCCCAGGGACCTGAGCAGGCTGGTGAGAGCGCTTCGGACTCCCTCATCGTCATCGACGATCGCAATCGCGGGTATCTTGGACATGGTGAAAGGCGTTCGTGCCGGTCTGCTCACGGCAGGGTATCTCCAATGCGAGGCTCCCCCTCTAAATGGGGGAGATTGAGCCGAAAGGAAATCATACGGAGGTTTGCTGCCCAGCCGTCAACGCTTGGACATCCCCAACGCCTCGGCCTTGCGGACGAGATCGGCAAGCGTCCGAACACCCATCTTGCGCATGACATTGCCTCGGTGGATCTTGACCGTGATCTCCGACAGGCCGATCACACCCGCGACCTGCTTGTTCATCAGCCCGGCAACGACATGGCGCATTACCTCGCGCTCGCGCGGGCTCAGCGTGTCATAGTCGGCACGCAGGCCGTCCGCCGCGGCGCGCTCAATCCGTCTCAGGCGATCGCGCTCGATCGCGCTGGTAACGGCGTCGAGCATGTCCTGATCGCGGAACGGCTTCGACAAAAAGTCGACCGCGCCCGCCTTCATGGCGCGCACGGTCATGGGAATGTCACCGTGTCCAGTCATGAACACGACGGGGAGATCGATGCCATGGCTCGCGAGTTGCATCTGGAAGTCCAGTCCACTCAGTCCGGGCAGCCGGACATCCAGGATCAGGCAACCTGACGATTGTGGCAGATCGGCCTGAAGCATTTCCGCCGCGCTGCCGAACGCACGGGTCGTCATTCCCACGGAGCGGAACAGGCTGTCGAGCGCGTCGCGCACGCCCGGGTCATCGTCGACGATGGCGACGAACGGCGGAAGTTCTGCGGGGGTCGAACCAGCTTTCATCCAATTGCCCTGATCGTAGCGGTTATCCTGCCGCGCTTCCTTCAGTCACCGGAAGCGTCACTCGAAAGGTCGCGCCCACGCCGGGCTGGGTTTCGATCGCCAGCTGTCCGCCATGGGCCTCGACCGTCGTCCTGCATATCGCAAGACCCATGCCCATGCCATCTTGCTTGGTCGAGAAGAATGGTTCGAAGACCCGTTGCAGATGCTCCTCCGATACCCCTGGTCCGGTATCCCGTACAGTAATCTCGATGTTCTTCGAGGAGTTCTGCACAACACCGATGAAAAGCAGCCGCGGTCTCGTCTGCGCAGACATTGCGTGCGCGGCGTTGATCATGAGATTTACCAGGACCTGCTGCAGTTGAATGCGGTCGCCGTGCACATTCGGAATGCCGGCCTGAATATCGACCTGCAGCTGAACATTGGCTCTCGCAAGCTCACGCTGGACGAGCGCCGTAGCGTCCTCGACCAGCGCCGAAAGGACGAGTTCGCCACGGTGTGACGGCGCCTTCTTCAGGAAGGCCCTGATGCGCTTGACGATACCGCTTGCCCTGCGTCCCTCCGCCACCGCGCGTCCGAGCGCCGTTTCGACTTCCTCGAGGTTAGGCGGATCGCGCCGGAGCCAGCGCATCCCCGCCTCGCCGTTCGTAACAATTGCCATCAGCGGCTGGCTGACCTCATGCGCAATCGAGGCGGTCAATTCGCCAAGCGTGGCGACCCGGGCGGCATGCGCGAGTTCCGCCTGCGCCTGCTGGATCGCATCCTGCGCGTGTCTGCGCTCGGTGATGTCCACCACGTATATGAGAACATTGTCGCCGTCGTCCGCCGAGGGTGGAAAGGTTATGGCGAAAAACACGGGTATGACCTCACCATCGCTGCCGACCATCTCAGTCTCGCCCTCGTAGAACGCATCGTCGCGCGCGAAGGCAGCCAGCGCACCGACGAAGGTCCTGTCGGTAATGCTCAGGACATCGTCCACGGTGGTCAGAAACTGCTTGGGATCTTCCACGAAAACCATGGACAAGAGGGCTGGATTGACGTCGACGATCCTGATGAGCCGCCGGGCTCGGGCGACGAAATCCGGATTGCCGGCGAGATAGTCGGAAACCGGAATCCCTTTCTCCTGGATGCTTGCAAGTTCCCTTCTGACCTCGCTCCAATCTTCCTCGAGGACACCGATCCGGCTTGAATCGAACATACGGCGATAGCGGTGCTCGCTCTTGACTAGCGCCGCATGGGCAGCCTGGCGCTCCGTTATGTCAGTATGGATTTCGAGCACGCCCGTGGGCTTCCCGAGCCGGTCCCGCTGCACCGCCCAACGACTGTCCAGGACGAGGCGAGCGCCGGATCGCGTCTCCTGCTCGAGCACCCCTTCCCATCGCCCGTTCTGGAGGAGCTCGGCCTCAACCGTCGCGCGTTCCACCGGATATCTTGTACGAAGCAGTTCGTCCGCGACGCGGCCGAAGGCTTCTGCGGCCGACCAGCCGTATACCTGCTCGGCGGCATGGTTCCAGAAGTCGATCCCGCCCTCAATGTCGCGCACGAAGATCATGTCGTGCGACAGGTTCAGCAATCGGGCCTGCGCTGCCAAGGTCGCCATGGCGGACTGGTTTTGCAAGGCAAGCATCGTGGCGATGGCAATTGCCGCGATGCTGACGATCGCACGCAGCACCGGAGATCCGTAATTCTCTAAGCCATGGGAAATGGCATAGGCAACAAGCGTCAGAACGATGGCGCCGGCGGCAGCGGCGAACAGATCTTTTCGCCACGAGGTGCGGGCCGCAATGAGCACCACCAGCACGTAAAGCACCGCGACCGCTCCTTGGAGCGGCGACAGCACGTCGAACAGGAAGATGCACAGCGCCAGCAAGGCGGCCGCCAAGCGGTACGCGCTCGTGCTCATGTGTCGCCCGTTGCCGGACACGGACGAAATATCCAGTGAGGATTGCGTATGGATTCTGCCTGTTGAGGAATGCGATCGCGAATGAAGAGTAGGGGCCGCATCTCCTTAGATCGTTTCCGTACGGTCGAGCTCGCAGGTGTCCGGAAGGTGACGGGGCAGCTCGATCGAAAAGATCGAGCCCTTATTCTCGACCGACCGCACAGTGACTTGGTGACGCAGCAAGTCTGCGGTCTGACGCACGATCGTCAGGCCAAGGCCGAGACCTTCGGTTCGGCCGGCTTGGTCGCCCCGGTCAAACGCGTTGAAGATGCTTTCGAACCGCGCAGCCGAAATGCCACAGCCGTCGTCCTCCACATCGATGTTGAGCCGATCGTGCTGGAGCCGGCAGTCTACGCGGACATGGCCACCTGGCCCGCTGTATTTCAAGGCGTTGCCGATAAAGTTCCGTATTATGCTGTGCACCATGTCCGGATCGGTTTCCACGAGGAGATCGGACGCGCACACCTGCAGATCGATCCCGCACGCCTCCGCGTAAAAACGCCAGTCTCGATCGACTCGTGACAGAATATCAGCCACCCGCACCACCCGGTGGTTTGGCTGCAGAGCGCCGTCCATCTGCGACAGCCGGGCTATGTCGCTGAGTTCGCTGTTCAGACGCATCATCGCGTCGAGTGCGACGCGCAGCCGATAGGCGGCAGCTGCCGGCACGCCTTCCTCGACTGCACGCGCCATCGACAGCATGGCCACGTGGAGGGGTTGCTTCAGGTCATGGCCTGCAACCGCCATGATCCTGGACATTGCGAGAAGCGACATGTTGGCCAGCGCTGTTGCATCGTCTGCATCTGCCTTAGACATACCGTCTCTCCGCACCTGTCCTGCATTTGGCTAGGCACGCTATGTGGAGATGAATGCTACGAAAATCATACGTTGGGTTGGTGACGGCCGAGGCTGTCATCCTCATGTATGAACCACATAAACTCTGTACCGATATCTGTGGCTGCTGGCGGCTAGTATTGTTTATTGCGTCACGTCGATACAGAATCCGGCGGCGCCGGCCCTGTACGCAATGTAAGGAGAGACCCATGCAGGACATTCTGTTCCAAACCCGCAACGCAGCCGCATTGCATTCGCCCACCGATCTCGGGGCACAGGCAACGACAGACATCGCCGCCGCACTGACCGGCGTGCTCGCAGATACTTTTGCCCTCTACCTCAAGACCAAGAATTTCCATTGGCACCTGTCGGGGCCACATTTTCGCGACTATCACATCATGCTTGACGAGCAGAGCGATCAGATCTTCGCGATGACTGACGCCCTGGCCGAGCGCGCCCGCAAGGTCGGCGGCACGACATTGCGGTCGATCGGACACATTGCCCGCATCCAGCGGCTGCTCGACAACGACGCCGACTACGTGACGCCGCAGGACATGCTGGCAGAGCTTGCCAACGACAACCGCAGGCTGACTGGGTTCCTCCGGGCAGCGCATGCCGTATGCGAAACCTATAACGACGTCGCCTCGACGAGCCTCCTAGAAGTCTGGATCGACGAGACCGAACGCCGAAGCTGGTTTCTTTACGAGACGACGCGGACCGCAGCGTAAGCGCGACACCTTCCCGCAAGCGGGACATAGCCGCCCTTCAACCGCCAGCGACACCCAAAGGATCATCGAAACAGTCGCCATCGTCGACCTAAGTCAGCAACGAGATGGGTGCCCATCTCGTTGCAGTTATTTGCTGTACGGCGATTTTTCCGATTTTCTCAGCCGCACCTTTATTCCGGTGGCTCAAACGCTGTCTTAGCTGTGACCACCGAGCGTGTTTACATTCGCGCAGAAGTCCGTGTACGGCTGCTGAACTTGACGTGCGCATTCACCCTTCATTTGTGCCTGCTTTTCAGCCGGCATGGCAAAGAAGACCGCTTTGAATTCCTCCATGGGCTTCATCGTTTTCATGCTGGAATCGGTGAAGAATGGTTCCATGGTGTCCGGCTCATCCAGTGCGCCGGCCGACGCCTGACCACCAAAAGCGGAAAGAGCAAATGTTACGCCGAGACAGATAGCTTTGATGTTCATTGGACATGTTCCTTCTGAGTTAAGCGATATCCCCAACGACAACCACGTTGGCACACCTATAAAATATACATCGATCAGGCCAACGTATTTCCTGTAGGCACCTGTTTTTGTCTGTCTGGATGACTGTTGAATCCTCGCTATGTCCAGCGATCACGAGCACCTATTGCTGCATCATCGAATTAACCTCAACGCTGACCCGGCTGACATCTGCACCGGCCTGGGCCGAGGTAGAAATCCAGGACCATGCAGGCGCCCGAAATCAACCGGAGGCGTCCTCACGACGCCGTCCTGATCATCGAAGCACTGCCCGAAGGATTGCAGCAGATTCCTTACTGCGCGAGTTCTCCGCCGACAGCCGTTGTAAAGATCTGCAAACCCTCGCTCACCAACGAGAGCCATTGCGCGACGCTTGGCCGAAGGCTGGGAACTGCATGCCCCGGAATTTCGGTTCAGTGAACCACCTGGAAAGCTCGCGAGCCTTCACCGCGACGACGGAGTTCTCCAGGAGAGTACTAAGGACCTTGCGCGCGCCTAATCGCATGTTGACATCGCCGATCTCATATAGTTCGGCTGTCGGGCAAATCGCGCCTGGCCGGGCCTCAAGTGCGCAGCCTGGTCGTCAGTTTCTCTGCTCCTGGTACTTCCAAATCGGAAGCCCCACTTATCCTACGGACACTGCGCGTCTATTGAACGGGCTGATAGTTTGCAACCCGCCAACGGCCCGGCGTCGTTCCCTCCAGGCGCTTGAAGACAGTCGTGAAATGGGCTTGCGTCTGAAACCCAACGTCTAGGGCGACGTCGACCAGGGACTGTTCGTTTTGTAGAAGCAGTTCCTTGGCTCGCTCGATTCGCCGCCGCAAGATATAGTCGTGAGGACGCAGGCCCGTCGCTGCACGAAACCGCGCGGCAAAGTACATTCGGCTAAGGCCAGCTGTTTGAGCCAAGTCGGCAAGCGAGATGGCCTCGTTAATATGCTGGTCGATGTAAGCCGTCACGCGCTTTAACCGCCACTGCTGCAATCCATCGACAGGCTGGTTCTGCCCGTTTGAACGCAGACGAAGCCATCGGGCGGCGAGAGCAAGCCGGATGGCATCAGAATAAAGCCCATCCTCATCGTCGCTCTCGGAGCGGCGGAACTGCTCGAGTAACTGCTGCAAAACCGGGTCGGTCGAAATGGCATCCGAGGTCGCGGGCATGGCGAACTCTTGGACGTCCATTGCCCCATTGGAGGCACATGCGGACAGTGAGAGCACGACGTCCATGAAGGGCAGCTTTATTCTCACCGCAGAATCGCCAACGTGCACGCCAACACTCCTGCTCGCCCGGATGTGCGCAAAATGACTTGCCAGGCTGGATGCCTTTTGATCGGTTGCAAGGAGGCTGGCCGGAGCGGGCGGTGCCGAAACAAGTGGCTGCCTTAACTCGTGCTCGAAATATCGCGCAGTTTCGCCCAGCCTGTACATCATCCCCACTTTCTGCGGAGTTGTTGCTATCTGTATTCAGGCCTCAGCATCGACCCGTATCGATCAAGGCGCCAGTTTAACGTTGCAAAAGGCTGTAAAGCGCGTTTTGCGAATGCTGGATTCAACGAGCGGTATATCGGAGCCGCTGCTCCACCTTGCGGTGGCTCATACGATCGCGGACAACCCGAGCTTAATCGATCACTCAGATGTCAGCAGCAGGTTCTCAGTTCACGCCGGTCCGCCGCCGCTAACCATTAGATGTTGACCGCTGACGAAACCCGACAAATCACCGGCCAGGTATTCGGCAGCGTCTGCGACGTCCTCGACGGTACCCATCCGTTGCATCGGCCGGAATGACTTCACGAACTCACGGACTTCAGAACGCACGCCGTCTGTGAAAACGCCGGCTCCCTCGATGGCGGTTGGCAAGATCGAGTTAACCGCGACGCCGCGGTGGCCGAGCTCCTTGGCCAGCACCTGGACGAGAAACTGAGCTGCGATCTTACTCCCACCATACAGTGCGCGGCCAGGCAGGGGGAACGCTGTATTGCTCGTGCCTATGTAGATGATCCTGCCGTTGTCGGCGACGTGGCGCGCAGCCTGCTGAAGCGTAAAGAACGCGCCTTTGGCGTTTACCGCGAATAGCCGATCGAAGTCTGCCTCGGTGAAGTCGATGACGGATTGGGCGACCAGCTCGATACCCGCGTTGGCGACGACGATGTCGAGCCGCCCATAGGTGTCCAGCACCGTATCGAAGAGGTGTTTAATGTCATCGACGCGGGCGACATCCGCCTGGACGGCAATGGCCTTGCCTCCCGCGCTCACAATTTTTGCGACGGCGTCCTCGGCCAGCGCGCTGTTGTTCGCATAATTTACCACAACTCTTGCGCCGCGCGCGGCGTAGCGTTCCGCAATTGCGCGACCGATGCCGCGACCCGAGCCGGTTACCAGCGCGACTTTTTCCTGCAGGCTCATGGTGTTTCTCCCGTTGCTGCCAAATGCGAATATATGTACAGCTTTTGTATCAATCCAAAACGTATATATTGAAAAATACTGAAATCTCTTCGTCGTTATAAAGGTTGATTCTTTGGCAAATCGCTCTCTTCTTTGCCATTTTTTTCAAATATTTACTGGCGCCGCCATAACCATCGAAATTAGGCTCGCAGGGCAAAACGCTGGAACGGATCCGGCTCTCGATTGTGGAGGCGAATGATGCAACCTGAAAACAAAATTGCGCTTGTAACAGGAGGAAGCCGCGGTCTTGGCCGCAACACAGTGGTCAGCCTCGCGCACCGCGGTGTTGACAGCATCTTCACCTACAATTCGGCCCGGGCTGAAGCGGAAGCTGTAGCGGCAGAGGTTGCCGCGATCGGACGCAAGGCCATCGCCTTGCAGCTCGACGTCGGACAAGCGTCGACCTTCGATGCCTTCGCAGAGAAAGTTCGCGACACGCTGGTGAGGCTTGGCGCCCAACGCTTTGACTATCTCGTCAACAACGCCGGCATTTCGCATCACAATTCAGTGGAGAAGACGACCGAGGACGAACTGGACACGCTCTATCGGGTGAACTTCAAAGGTGTGTTCTTTCTCACCCAAAAACTGTTGCCGCTGATTAACGATGGTGGGCGGATCGTGAACCTTTCGAGCGGCCTCGCACGCATCATCATTCCCGGCAGCGCCCCATATGGTGCGCTCAAGGGAGCCATCGAGGTTCTCACCCGCTATCAGGCCAAGGAACTCGGTTCGCGCCGTATCGCCGTGAACGCAGTAGCGCCGGGGTCGATCCAGACGGATTTCAGCGGAGGCATGGTTCGTGACAACCCGGAACTCAACAAGCAGGTCGCCGGAATGACAGCATTCGGCCGAGCAGGAGTTCCCGACGATGTCGGGCCGATGATCGCTTCGCTGCTCTCCGACGACAATCGCTGGGTCACCGCGCAGGTCATCGAGGTATCCGGCGGTTTGGCGATCTAGCCACCGTCATCGATGGCGGGCGCCACGCCTACCATCGTTTGAAATGCTTCTCTACTGTCAGTCGACCGGCATTAGGAGCCGGCGTCCTTAACTTCCGCTTCTCGATCCGGCCTTGTGCGCCGCGCCGGATCGGGGACGATCATCGCAAAGATTCCAGTAGGCTCTTGGCATCCGCGAGATCAGTGGTGCCGGTTCTCTCCGAATGCGCCTCATAGATCGGGGTGAGTAGCGCGATTGCGTCGGCGGCGCGTTCCCGGCCTATTAATAGGCGCGCCAACGGAATCGCAGCTTTTAGTTCCCAGCCGATGGCTCCCTGTTCTCCCGCAAGCTTGATAGACACGAGGAAAGCCTGCTCGGCCGCCTCGACATCAGGGGAAGGTGCTTTCAGGTTGATCTCACCTTTTGTCCGATACAGATCGGGCAGCCAGAATTTTTGCCCCATTCGTTCCGCGGAAGAAGTAACCTCATCGATCATCGTTTGCGCCTCGCGATACTGGCCGCTTTGAGCGAGCCCGTCGGCCAGAGCCCTGGCTGCGCCTGGCACAACCATTTGAAACTGCTCCCGGTTAAGCATCTTGAGCGCTTCTTGCAGTGCGGCGATGCCTGCCAGAGGTTCTCCAACCATCACGAGCCATTCTCCTTTCAACGCCAAGGCAGCAGCTGCGTTTAACTTGAAGGGATGTGTCTCTACATGCGCTATCAAGCGGTCGATGTGGGTGCCCGACTCCCGGCTATTGCCGCTCCAGAGCAGAACCGCGACGCCGTTAGCAGCGGCCATGCTGTAGTTACTGTGCAGGGACGACAGCGCGGCGCCCTCCATGGCTTCCAGGACCAGCCTGCAAGCACGCGCGGGAGATCCCCTGAGCCAAAGGATGCGCGACAAAGCAAGTTCGGCACGCAAATGATGATCGTAGCCGAATAGACGGAACTCCGGGTGGCCGATCTCGGCCTCAAGCGCGAAGCCGCGCTCGCAATGTGTCATGGCGGCGGCCTGGTCGCCTCCGAGGTGGTAGGCTGCGGCGAGCATCCATTCGGCAATGACTCGGTCGCTGAGCGCTCCGATCCGCTCTGCGATGATGCCGCACCTCTTTGCAGCAGCCAACCCACCTTCGAAGTCACCGAGCGTCGTCAGGAAGCTATTAAGACCAGCCAAAAGACGAAATCGCGTCATTTCGCCGCCGTCAGCCTCTAATAGATTCGGTCCCGGCTCGATCGCGTCAGGAAATTCCTGCGCATCGTTTTGTGTGTTCTGGGCAGAATCTGCCGGTGCCTCCGGCAGTCGCAATTCGCGCCGAGGGAGTTCTTTGATTTCATCGCTCGCGCTCAATGCGAAACGCGACCAATGCCGACCTTCGGAAAGTAGCCAAAGCCCGAGAAATAGAGGTACAGCATCGGCTGCCAGCTCGACCGCTACAGCATGCGATTCCGGGTCTGAAAAGCTCCACTCGAGTGCCTTTCGGACATTGCTGATGTGTGGTGCATATGGTCGCATATCGGCATAGGCGCCATGTTCGAGCGCAACCCCCTTGAGCAGGCTGGCAAAGTAACGAGCGTGGCGCCGGGAAATAGGTTCAAGCTCTTCGACCTCCTGCAATTTCGTCGCTGCATATGCGCGGGTCACATCGGCAAGGCGATAGAAGACGACCTTACCTACCGGCTGGACCCAGACCATGGATTTGTCGACGAGGCTTGCTATCGACACCATTGTCGCCTTACCGTCATCCCCGGCCGAGCCAGCAACGGAGCACGCCGCTTCTATCGAGAAGAGTCCGACGAAGACGGAGAGGCGGGAGAGGACCCGCTGCTCGAGTTCTGCAAGCAGCTCGAAGCTCCAGTCGAGCATCGCTTCGAGCGTCTGGTGTCGTGGGACGACATTGCGCCGGCCGGCCAAGCGCAATTTCGCATTGCCGGCCAGAAGATTGGCGACGCCGCGGATGCCGTAAGTTCCGACTCGACTGGCTGCCAATTCGATTGCAAGCGCGATGCCATCGGTGCGGCGGCAGATCTCACCGACGACGGGCGCATCGCTGTCAGTTAACTCTCCGTGGAACCCGCTGTACGCTGCCCGATCCATGAAGAGTTGCACCGCCGGTGTCGCCAGCGCCTCGGGCGCTGTCGGAAACTCGTCGGCCGGATAGGCCAGAGGGCTCAAGAGATGGACGGTCTCTCCATCGACACGCAGTGATTCACGGGAAGTTACCAGCAGATGCACGCCTGGCGAGCGCTGAAAGAGCTCGCCGGCCAAGAGTGACGTCGGATCGACCAAATGCTCGCAACTGTCGAAGATGATCAGCACGCGTTTGTCCGCGAGGAAGGTCACCAGTTCGGTGACTGGATCCGCGCCTCCAATTGCACAGCCGACCGCCGCGATAACGGCCCCGGGAACCAGGCGGCCCTCGGTCATGGCGCCGAAATCGACAAATATGACGTTCGTGTCGTCGAATGCACTTTGCAGCCTCTGGACAATGGCCGCAGCCACTGTCGTCTTGCCGATGCCTCCCGGTCCGACGATGCTGATGAAACGGCGCGCCAAAAGGAGTTCGCTCAGGCTGGTGATGACGGCTTCCCGGCCGATCAGCGAACGAGGTGGCGGTGGCACACGGCCTGTGGATCGGGGTGCCAAAGACGCCGCCGGTGGAGGCGGCTGCGGATCCGGTTCGGTGGGTGCTATTGGAGCGACAAAACTATAGCCCCTGCCGGCGATATTCACGATGTATCGTGCCCCATCTCGCCCGTCACCTAGAGCCCGGCGAAGCGAAGCCATGTGGACCCTCACCCCCGCCTCGTCGACGACAACGTTTCGCCATACGAGTTCCAGCAACTCATGCCTGCTGACGATGTCGCCGGCACGGTCAATAAGGGCAATCAGCAAATCAAGGGCGCGCGAGCCGATCCGAACAGGCTCGCCATCCTGCAGGAGTAGCCGCTGCGCCCGATCCAGGCGAAAGCTGCCGAACGATATCGGAGCGTGCGCGCTAACTTCGACATGCGGCGGGACAAGCAAGACCTTGTCCGTCCGGGCCATCGCTTGACCTGTCATCGCTCCCCGCCCTGCGCCGCAGTTAGACTAGCATTTTGAAGGGAACGAAAGACCTGTCTGAAAGCAACTGACATTCGGCCCGAGAAAAAAGTCGGTCTGACGTGCGACTTGCCGAAGGCTATCATCACCTGTTCCTGGCCGATCGTCATATGGCAATCACTGCCTTCGCGACATCGACGTTTCCTCGGACGGCATTGGAATAGGGGCAAATGGCGTCGGCATTTCTCACCAACTCGTCGGCTGTCGTTTGATCGACGCCGGACACGGTGACGGCGAGAGAGGCGTGCAGCACGAAGGCATCGGCTTCGTTGCGGCTGAGGCCGATTTCAGCGACGACGATCACGTCGCCGTCGGCGAAGCGATGCCCCGACTGCCGAGCAACACGCAACAGCGCGTTTTCAAAACACGCCGCATAACCGCCGGCAAAGAGCTGTTCGGGATTGGTGGCGCCGCCCATGCCACCCAGTTCCTTGGGGATGGCTAGTTTGAGATTGAGAATGCCGTCCTCGCTGCGGATCGTTCCCTTGCGGCCGCCCGTTGCGGTTACCTTGGTCGAGTAGAGAATAGTCATGCGTTATCTCCCTTCATGAGCGGTTCGGTCCCGCATCTGTGCCGGATGCTTAGGACGACACTTCCATCCACCGGCGCAGGCCAGCTACGGAGCGGAAATCGGCGGCGCTGCGCGCTGGTATGTCGGGCTCGAACTCGGTCATCATCCGCGACAGCGCGTTGCCAGGTCCGAGTTCGAGCACGCGGGCGGGACGGGAGGCGCGACAAGCATCCATGCAGGCCGTCCAATCGATGGTTGTCGAGACCTGAGCCGCGAGCTTGACGAGACCATCGGCGACGCTGCGAATAGGCACCCCGTCGATACCGCTGACCAGTCGGACATCGCTCGGCAAACGGACGTCCGTGAAGGTTTCGCTCACCAGCCTGCCGAGCCGCTCGCTCACGGCTTTGAGAGCCGGTGTGTGGGATGCGACGTGGATCGGCAGCACCGTCGCGCGGGTGGCGCCACGCGCCGTGGCGTCCGCGAGCGCCAGCCGGAGGCCCGCCGCGCGTCCGCCGACGATGAGGTGCAGCGGACCGTTGACGATGGCGACGTCGAGCCCATGGGCGCGACAAATTCCGTCGACCACATCGCGCGGCAAGCCGATAATGGCGGCAAGTCCGGAAGGCTCGTGCGTAGCCTCGTCCATGAGGGCGGCGCGGCACGCCACGACGTCGAAGGCGCTCGATACGTCCATCACGCCGGCGACCGACCAGGCCGGCACTTCGCCGGCACTGTAGCCGGCGATTGTAAGCGGGCGCGGAGCTGACGAGCCGACCGCCGCCCATACGGCGAGCGCCGCCGCGCAGCAAAGCACCTGCGCAACGTCGTTGCGGTGAATGATGTCGCCGCCCTGGTGGGCAAGGTCGCGCGGATCGCGGCCGCCAAGCGTCCCGGTGGCGAACTCGAAAACGGCGGCCGCCGCCGGCTCGGAGGCGACGAGATCGAACATGGCCGCGCTCTGACTGCCTTGGCCCGAGCACAATATCGCGATGCCGCTCACGGCGCATTCTCGACGTGATCGAGGAAGACCGTGACGGCCAGCATATCGGCCGATCCACCCGGGCTGAGGCGCCGCGCCACAAATGCGCGGTGCACGGCCATGGCATGGGCAAGCCAGTCCGTCCGGCCGACGCCTCCGGCGAGAAGGAAGTCGCATGCCGCGCGGCGTGCGTCCCGCAGCCCTTCCGTCCCGCCGCGGTGGAGCAGGTTGGTGTCCTCCATCACCGCCAGCAATGCGAAGAAGGCATGCACCCGCGCCGCCTCTTCGTCGCCAGTGAGCACCCGTCCGGCCAGCATCGCCGGAAGGCCGATGGTCCGCGCGTGCGGAAAGCCGGCAGCCGCCTCCGCGCGCGCACCGCCGGCGCCAAAGCGCCGCAGCGCGCCGCTGCCGTGGCTGTTCAGCGGGATCGGGCGGCGCGTGATTTCTCGACCCCAGCGCTCTCCGACTATCCGCGTCAGCCGCTTTGCCGAAAGACGGAGTCGCTCGGCGCATGCCGCACCGGCTGCCGCGCAGAGCAGGCCCAGCGCGAAGATTGCGCCGCGATGGGTGTTCACCCCTCCGGTGGCAGCGAGCATGGCGTCTTCTGCGAGCGCACCTATTCGCCGCAACTCCGCCATATCGGCGCCCGCCCCGCCGGCTGCGGCAAGCTCGGCATAGAAGGGTCGAATGACGTTTATGCTGCTCAGGAAGGTACCATAGTCCATGTCGTCATGGCTGCCGTTGTCGAGCGGGCTGACGAGGCCGGGCTTCGGCCAGGTGTCAAGTTCGGCGAGCAGCGCATCTGCCGCCATGCCGCCGAACCGATCGGCGTCGACAGGTGCGAGCGGTGCCCGCCCGTGCGCCGGGTCGCGCTTCGGTAAAGTCGCGGTCACACGAAGAGATGTCGTGCGCATCTAAATTCCGCTCCGTGCATCGATTTGATCAGGACTGTGCCGCCAGGGCGGGTCAGTGCGTTGCGCAGTTCGCGCCAGTTCGCGCCTTCGCCTGTGCTCAGGATGATCTCGCCGTCGAGTCGGGCCGGGCCTGCGGCGTCGAGCGTGGCGAGACCGTCAAGCAGTTCATCCAGGTCGTCTCGGCGTGATACCGGCCAGATGAGGTCGATGTCCGAGCCGGCCCGCAGATAGGTAAGCCCTGTCAGATGCTGCCAAAGCAGCGCGCCGAAGACGAACGGCCGTAACCCCAGCCGCATCGCGAGAGCGTCAGCAGCTTCCAGCTGTGGGCGCAGGTGCGCGGGGGCCGACCGCGTTGCCTCGGCCACGGAATGCGCCGCGACACTTGCCGCCACGTGCTTGGGAGCGATGAAAAAGCCCAGCCTCAGCTTGCCGAGTGTGGGCGGCAGCGGGAGGCCGATGGCGATCGCGCTCTCGTCGTCACCTACGGCGCCCCGCCGCACGATCACCGGCAAGCCGCGTTCGGCCCAGCCTTCGACCAACGGCCGGGGCTCATCGGCCAGACGGTCGAGGCTGCCGGCAGCGAGGAGCATCTCCCTCCACGCCCCTGGCTCTACGCGCAGCAGATCGTGGCGGCGATAGGCATTGTTAGACATAGTCGTCACCGGACGCTTGGTGTGCCACGCGCCGCGCGATCTGCGCGGCGACAGCGCGCCCACCACGTTCGGCGCCGAGCACGTCTCGCTTATCGAGTTCGGGGACAGCCGCTAGCGTCGCCTCGAGTTGATCGGCGAGCGATTTCGCGGGATCCCAAATCTGCGCGATTGCGCCGACGGCGCTCATAAAGGCAAGGCCGGGTGCGAAAACCGGGGTGGTTTGCGACAGCTCTTTCAGCTTCTCCTCCGGCAGCTTGGTCACGCGCGCCATGGAGGGCAGGTCCATCACCGCTGGCGCGGCGTCTGGAAGCGCGACAAGGACGTCGGTGGCTAGCGCAGTAGCGAGGAACGCGCCGGCGACGGCCTTGCCGTAATTCAACCCGACGGTGGCATGGCCGCTGCGGCTCGCCAGCAGCAGGCATTTCGCCAGGTGGGCGAGATACTCGTTGAGGCCGAGCATCTCGTCGCGGCGGGACATGAGTTGGCCCTGCGTGTCGACAATGACGAGGATCGGTGTCTTGCTGCCGGTCGCGACGATGTCGAGCACGCGTCGGGCCAGCGGCAGCACGCCCTCGATCCCCAATGCCTCGCCGTCGGCGATGCCGACCACCTCGACCGTGCCACCATTGGCCCGCTTTCCCGTGCCAAGGATCAGATGATCGGGCCGGGGATCGATGTCGTGGCCCTTGGGGAAGAGGCTTGAGAGGATCTCATCGAGCGTCATAAGCACCTCCTCTCAGGTCTTTGACGATCTCCGCAAAGGCCGCGTCATCCAAGTTCCGTATGGTTTGCGGTTCGGCAATGCCGAGCGCTACCCACATCTCGACCGCGGAGTTGCACGCACCAAGGCGCTCTATCCGGTCAGTGAGCCGTCGTTGCTCGGCGCGCAGGGTCGCGAGATCGAAAGGCGGCGCTCGGTCGATCAATGCGAGCACGGCGTCGCGGAAGCCCGCCACAGTGTCCCCGGCATATGCGTCGGCGCCCCCGAGCAGGCGGCGATTGCGTCCTCCGGTCACGCTCCAAACCAGCGCTTTGTCCTGCGAGTCGAATTCCTCGACGCCTTTGTTGGTCTCGATCACCTCCGGGCCTGACACGCCGGTGCGCCCTTGTTCCGAAATGGCGATCCGCGAGCACGTGGCGGCGGTGAGGCCCGCGCCGCCGAAGGCGCCCGCTCTCCCGCCGACGAGGGCGATGACAGTCACGCCGTAGCCGCGCGCCTCGACGATGGCGCGCATCACTTCGGCCACTGCGAGCTCGCCGGCATTGGCTTCCTGTAATCGCACTCCGCCGCTGTCGAGCAGCAAGAGGACGATGCGCGGCAGCTTCGCATCGTCGCGTGCGGCGCGTAGCAGGCCTACGAGTTTGGCCCCGCTCACCTCGGCGAAGGTACCGCCCATGAACTGGCCTTCCTGTGCCGCGACAAGAACGGCACGTCTCCCGAGCCAGCCGCGCCCGACAACCATGCCGTCATCGAAGGCGGCGGGTAGGTCGAACAAGGCGAGATGGGGGCTCTGCACGCGTTCCGTCGGCGGCAGGAACTCCGTGAAGCTGCCCGGATCGAGCAGCCCCGCGAGACGCTCGCGCGCGGTCGAGAGGAACCAGCTTGCGGTATCGGCAGAGGGATGCCTCGGGTCAGTCATGGCCAGCCTCCATGGTCCGCACGCCCTGCAACAGCCGCAGCATCACCGTGTCGGGTCGGGCGCCGCTGTCATTGATGGAGATGCGCAGGCCGCCCGGCGAGGCGCGCTCGACAAAGTCGGCGACGACGGCCCTCCAGACATCGTCATAACCGCGCACCGGGGTGCCGATTTCGACGGTGCATTCAGTATCGGCAAGCGTGCGTTCCAGCAGCACCTCGAGATTGCCGGAGGCGACGACGCCGACGAGAGCGCTGCCGACAGTGCCGGCGGCTGGACTGCGGGTTTTGTGGTGGACTTTGAGGATTTCCATGTGCCGCCTCCTCACCAATTGCGGAACTTGGCCGGCGGATCGTAGAGATTGCCCGACCAGTGCATGAGCTCCTTGATAGAGCGCGCGGCGAGCAGGCTCTTGTTGGCCTCGAGCGGATCGATTCCAAGGTCTTCCGGCCGCTGGATGACCTTGCGGGCGCGCAGATCCTCCACAGCCTTACGGTCGCGGGCACGGCCGACATCGGTATAGCCGGCGACGCCGCGGATCGCCTGCTCGCGCTCATATGCTGTGCGGCAGAGCAGAAGGTTGGCGATGCCCTCTTCTGTAACGATGTGGCTGACGTCGTCGCCATAGATCATCACCGGTGGAAGCGCGAGATCGAGCGACTTGGCCAGTTCGACACTGTCGAGGCTCTCAACGAAGGTGGGGTCGAGCTTGTCGCCGAAGGTCTCGACGATCTGCACCACCAGCTTTCGCCCGCGCGGCAGGCTCGTCGCCTCCCCGGCTGCTTCACGGCCCGCCTTCAACCAGGCCTCGCTGGCATGGCGCCGTCCATGCGGGTCCGAGCCCATGTTGGGCGCTCCGCCGAAGCCGGCGATGCGGTCGCGGGTGAAGGTCGAGGAGTTGCCCTGAAGATCGATCTGCAGAGTCGAGCCGATGAACAAGTCGGTCGCGTAAAGCCCGGCCGACTGGCAGTACATGCGGTTGGACGCCATCGAACCGTCGCGGCCAATGAAGAAGATGTCCGGTCGCGCCTTCATATAATCGTCCATGCCGACTTCCGAGCCGAAGCTGTGCACCTGTTCGACCCAGCCCGACTCTATGGCGGGAATGAGGGTGGGGTGCGGGTTGAGGGCGAAGTGCGTGGCGATCTTGCCTTTAAGCCCAAGCCGCTCGGCATAGGTCGGCAGGATCAGCTCGATAGCGGCGGTGTTGAAGCCGATGCCATGGTTCAGCCGCTTCACGCCGTAGGGCGCGTAGATGCCCTTGATCGCCAGCATGGCGCCGAGGATTTGATTTTCGGTGATCTGTGCCGGGTCGCGGGTGAACAGCGGCTCGACATAGAAGGCCTCGGGCGTCACCACCACGAAGTCGACCCGGTCGCCCGGCACGTCGACGCGCGGCACCTTGTCGACCAGCTGGTTCACCTGCGCGATGACGATTCCCTGCTTGAAGGCGGTCGCCTCAATGACAACGGGCGAGTCCTCGGTGTTCGGACCCATATAGAGATTGCCGTCGCGATCCGCGCTACGCGCCACGGTAAGCGCGACATGCGGGGTAAGATCGATGAAATAGCGCGAGAACAGCTCGAGATAGGTGTGAACGGCGCCGAGTTCGATCTTGCCAGCCTTGAGTGCGCGCGCGATCGCCGCTCCCTGCGGGCCGGAATAGGAGAAGTCGAGCCTCTTCGCGATGCCGGCCTCGAACAGGTCGAGATGCTCGGCCAGCACCACGCCCGACTGCACGATGTGCAGGTCCTTCACCACCGAGGGGTCGACTTCAGCGAGCCGGGCGGCGAGGAAGTCGGCCTGCTTCTGGTTATCGCCTTCGAGGCAGACCCGGTCGCCCGGCCGTGTCACCGCCTCCAGCAGCTTCGTCGTATCTCCGGGTGCGACCTGCTTGCCACGGGCATAGGCGCTGGCGGCGGCAATGCGCTGCTCGCGTGACCGACGTGATGCGTCCCAGATTCTGGTCGACGAGATGTTCGAAAGGACAGTCATGGACGGACCTCGTGCACTGAAAGAAAGCCGTCGCATGCTGGCGCTGTGCGACGGCTTCGGTCTGCGTTCAGTTCGTCTTCTCTCCGACTTTCCGAGCGGCCTCCACGATCACATCGGCAACGCGCTCTGGATGGGATTCGTAGACCGAATGGCTGGCGCCTTTGACGACGATGAAAGGCGCCTTGGCGCGTTCATAATAGAAGCGTTCGAGGTCGGGATTGATGATCTGGTCGTTGCCGGCGACGATGCCCCAACTCGGCTTGGTCTTCCAGGCAGCCGCAGTCAGCGGCGTGTTGAATACCTCGGCCTTGGCCAGCACCTGCGAGCGGGCAGCGAACTCGGCTTGTTCGCGAGGGAGGTCAGGGGCGAACAGCTTCGGGAACAGTTCCGGATCCAGATAGGTATAGCCGTCCGGTGTCGCTTTGATCGCCCCTTCGGTCTTGGCCAGCACGCTCGGCATCTTCTTGCCAAGTTCGCCCTCGTCCTCGCCCACGTCCGGAGCGTGGGCGGCAACATAGACGAGGCCGGCCACCTTTGGATGCACCCCCGCCTCGGTGACGATCGAGCCGCCGTAGGAGTGGCCTACCAGGATGGCCGAGCCTTCCTGCATGTCGAGCACGCGCTTTGCTGCGGCGACGTCATCCTGGAACGACGTTTCGGGTTCTTGGACCATCGATACACGGAAACCCTTCTTCACCAGAATGTCATAGATCGGTTTCCAGCCGGACCCATCGACCCAGGCACCATGCACCAGGACAATGTTCTTGATGGGTTCGGCCATCGCCGCAGCGGGGGCGATCAGGGCAAGAGAAGACGCAAGTAAGGCGGCGGAACAGATACGGCGAAATGGCATGGCAGCACCTCGGCGGTTGGGTTGACGTTCAGAAAATGACGTTTCAGAAAATCGTGAACGATCAGATGCTGGCATGCATATGAACCGAGCGCGCGTTAAGATGAGTAAATAATCGCAAGCCAACAATCGGAAGGCTTGCTCAGTGCTCCAAAGCAGAAACTGCGCCCTTTGTATCGTCGGTTCACCTATCAGAATCGTCGAGGCTCGCCGACGATCTAATCCGTCTCAGCCCGGTACCGAGAGACGCATTGGCCGAGCGCTCTGCCATCGGCCCTCAACAACACTTTCCAACAATTTACGCGCGGCAAGCGCGAGCCTGTGCAAGCCTGAGCTTCTGATGACGAACCGATATCGCCGTGACGCTGAGGACTCACCCAAATGCGGTCGCCGAACAGCGCTTTACTTAATGTCGACAGTGCCAGTCGCGGATCCGGGCCAAACGGCGGAACCCACGACTGGCACTGTGGCGCGCAGGCCGCCCCACACTGCGCGCGATCGCAGATAGCGGATGCCCTCACCGCCATCCTTTTCCAAGCCGAAGCAATCCGGTTGGGAAATGCGGTTGCAAGCTCGGCTGGGGCCGAGCTGGATCTGTCGGTCCGACACATCATAAAGAGTGCAAAACGCGTGTGGAGCATCCTGGGCGATACCCACGAGGCGAATTGCATCTGCAGGACGCCTCCGACATGACGGCCAATACAATCCTTCCTGCACTTGTCCCGATCTTTTTCGTGATTCTTGTTGGCTACGGCGCCGGTAGGCTCCGCATCGTCGAAAACCACCATGTGGACGGCCTCAATGCATTCGTGATGAACTTCGCCCTGCCTGCCTCGCTGTTCGTGGCGACCGCATCCGCACCGCGAAGCGAGATGCTCGAGCAAGTGCCACTTTTCCTAACGCTCGGTTTCGTGATGCTGCTCATTCATCTTGCATGGTATTTTTTTGTCCGTGCTTCCTCGGACGTTTCGAAGGCGGACGCGGCCCTTCAGGCCCTGACTGTATCTTTCCCGAATTTGGCCGGCGTTGGCCTTCCCGTAGCGGCTGCCGTTATCGGACCAGGTGGCACAGTCCCCATCGCTGTCGCGCTTGCCGCTGGCTCGATCATCGTGAGCCCCATGTCTTTGATTTTCGTCGAACTGAATTCCAGGAAACAGAAGGAAGAAATCGCGACTGGCCCCGCAGGACAGGTTCGGAAGGCATTCCTCGGCTCAGTGACGAAACCCGTCGTTCTGGCTCCCGCAGTCGGCATTCTGTATTGCCTCGCCGGATTGGAGCTGCCCTCTCTCGCCAAGGCGAGCCTTATGCTCATCGGAGTCGCCGCCCCCAGTGTGGCGCTGTTCCTGACAGGTCTCATTCTCTCGTCGCAACCGTTTCGCTTGAATTGGAGCGTATTTGCTGCAACAGGGCTTGCCGATATCGGCCGACCCATCTTGACTGCCGTGGTCGTGTTTGCGTTGCCGATATCGACCGAGACGGCGAACATAGCCATTCTGATCTCCGCGATGCCGTCGGGTTTCTTCGGCATTCTCTTTGCCGTGGACTATCGCCTGGACTCAGCGGCAACCGGCTCGATGGTCATAGCGAGCACCCTTTTCAGCATCGTCACGCTGACAACAGTCATAACGTTGCTTTTTCCGCTTTAGGCGATCTGCATCTCTCTT
The DNA here is from genome assembly GCF_040320095.1 of Mesorhizobium sp. M0800. Classification (NCBI taxonomy): domain Bacteria; kingdom Pseudomonadati; phylum Pseudomonadota; class Alphaproteobacteria; order Hyphomicrobiales; family Phyllobacteriaceae; genus Mesorhizobium; species Mesorhizobium sp. M0800. The sequence continues at coordinate 174,517 of NZ_JAMYOZ010000004.1, read as the reverse complement.
CGCCCTATCTCATGGCCATCGCGCCTGCGATCAAATGTTCGATCCTGCGCTGTCTGTCACAGGCGGCTATTCTCATCCTTGCGACGGTCCGCCTCCCGACAGCGCGACGGTCAGCTGCCGATAGCTGTCAGATGGCTTCTGGCACCAGCACGCGACTAGCGGATGTTCAAGTCGGCGCAGGGTCGGTGAGGAAGGGCATGATATCTACGCCGTCTCCCGGAAGACGGTGAAATGCGCGTGGGTCTCGAACAGGCGGGCGGCAGTCTCGATGGTATCGGCCTCGATGACAATGTAGCCACAGAAAGGGTTCACGGCGTCGGCGATGCCGTCCTTTGTAACGCGCGTCGTCCTGCCGACCATACCGCCGCGATCAGAGAAGAATGCGGCATTTCTCTCCTCCCAGTCCGCCCACTGCTGCATCCCAACGGCATCAATCGCATCCTGCTCTGGCTTAGGCAGGCTCCGAAAGCGAGCAAGGTCTTCGGGCTTCATGGTGTAGACGGCAAGATAGCGGGGCATGCGGCGGTCTTCCTGCTGACAGAAGTCGTGCCAGCCTAGACTCCTGGGCGGCCCAAGTCACTGCGCACCACCACCCCTCTAATCCCTGCTCAAAGGTCGGTGTAAACAATCGCCCGCTTGGGCTGGGGTCTTCAGCCGATTGTCGCGCCATCTTAACCTCGAGACCGCATTGCAAGCCGTCGAACTGGGGTAATTTTCAACTATTTCAGAGATGCCAGAATGCGTTCGGCATCCACGAGGTCCCTTGTGCCGGTTCTCTCCGAAAATTCCTCGAAGATCGGTTGCAGAATGCCTAACGCCTCCGCGCTGCGTTCGCTGTCTATCAACAGCCGGGCCAATGGAACGGCGGCTTTCAATTGCCAACCGACGGCAGCCTGAGCTGTCGCAAGCTTGATGGATCTTCGCAAGGCCGTTTCCGCTGCATCGATATCCGGGCAAGGCGCTTTGAGGGCAATCTCGGCTTGCGTCCGGTAAAGAGAAGGTACCCACAGCCTTTGGCCCATTTCTTCGGCCGAAGAAATCGCCTCGGCGATGGATGCACGAGCTTCGTCATGTTCGCCACAATGGACGAGTGCCGCCGCCAAGGCGCGGGACGCTGGGGGAATGACCAGGCGAAATGGGTCTAGGTGAAGTATGCGGAGGGCTTGTCGCAGCACGTCTACGGCAGCCGCAGCCTCTCCCGTCATCAGGAGCCATTCTCCTTTCAGCGCCCATGCCGCAGCCGCGGTGCTCCTCAAAGAATGTTTCTCAGTATGAGCAATCACCCGCTCGATGTACTCTCGTGAGTTCTGCGTATCGCCACCCCAAAGCAGGATAGGAATAGAGGCAACGGCGGCAATGCTGTAATTACCCGGGAGACTAGACCCCTCTGCTTCGTTCATGAGTCTGAGCGCCATCCCGTTGGCGGTCTTGGGGAAGCCCCGGAGCCATAGGCAGCGTGCCAGCGCGATTTCGGCGCGCAGATGATGATCATATCCGAAGATATTGACGTCGACACGCCCAACAGTGGCTTCGAGCTTGAAACCGCGTCGACAGTGCTCAACGGCCGCTGCCTGATCGCCGGCGAGATGGTAGGCGGTGCCGACCATCCACTCAGAAATTACTTTTTCGGCAAGCGATCCATTGCGCGTTGCAAGAACCATGCATCGTCTGGCTGCGTCCAAACCACCGTCGAAATCACCGAGCCTGCTCAAGAAGACGCTGAGACCGGCTAGTAGACGAATCTGCGGCACCCCACTTTCATCCGCCTGGGAAAGATCCAGTCCGCGTTCTATGGCTTCACGAACTTCTTGCGGATTGCCTTGTGTATGCATTGATGAAATCGCCAGGGCTTCTTGCAGGCGCACCTCCTGTTGGGATCCGCGGCTGTAACCTTCAATTATGCCCAGCGCCAGATGGGACCAATGGCGGCATTCGGCGAGCAGCCAGAGACCAATAAACAACGGAGATGAATCCGCGGCAAGTTCGATGCCGATGGCATAAGATTCCTTGTCGGAAAAACTCCACTCCAGCGCCTTGCGCACATTGCCGATATGCAGCGCATGACGCTCTATGTTGGCGTATAAGCCTGGCTTGAGCGCAACCGCCTTGAACAGATTCGCGAAATAGCGGGCGTGGCGCCGGGAAATCTGCTCAGGGTCTCCGATTTCCCTGAGCTTGGTAGCCGCATAGGCACGCGTCGTGTGAGGAAGACGGTAAAAGACAGCATTGTCTACCGGATGCACCCAAACCAGGCTTTTATCAACCAGGCTCCCCACCGTCGGCGCCACCGCCGCCCTGTCGTGGTCATCCGAAATTGAACGCGCGGCGTCCATTGTAAAAAAGCCTACAAAAGCGGAAAGGCGGGCCAGGACGATCTGCTCGTTCTCGGTGAGCAGATTGAAGCTCCAGTCGAGCATCGTTTCGAGCGTTTGATGCCGCGGAGCGGCGTTTCGCCGTCCAGGCAAATGCAGTTCCACATTACTCGCAAGCAAGTCTGCCACGCCACGGATGCCATAGGCGCCGACGCGGCTGCCAGCCATCTCAATCGCCAGCGCAATGCCATCGGTCCGCCGACATATCTCGGCTACCACCGGCGCGTCGATGTCGGTCAGTCCGCCTTCAAATCCACTCGCGATCGCCCGATCCATGAAGAGCTGCACGGCTGCCGTCGACAACGCCTCCGCTGCGGTCGGAAGCTCGTTGTCGGGAACCGGAAGGGGGCTCAGCAGGTGAACGGTCTCTCCCTCGGCACGCAACGATTCCCGAGAGGTCGCCAGCAGATGCAGACCTGGGGCACCACGAACGAGCTGCTCCGCCAGGAAAGCCGTCGCATCGATCAGGTGCTCGCAGTTGTCGAAGACAACCAGCATGCGCTTGTCGCGGACGTAGGATAGAAGCTCTTCGACAAGGTCGGTGCCTTCGAGTTTACACCCCAACGCCGAGATGACGGCTCCTGGCACCACGCCGGTTTCCGAGACCGCTCCAAGGTCGACAAAGGCAATGTTGTCATCTGCGAATTCTGATTGCATGCGCAACGCGATCGCGGCCGCTACCGTCGTTTTGCCAATGCCTGCCGATCCGACAATGCTGACAAAACGGCGCTCCAGAAGGAGTTCGCTCAAGCTGTCGATAACGGCCTCGCGGCCAATGAGCGAACGGGGCGGCGGCGGCGCATGGCCAAGCGACCTGGACGCTTGAGCCGGTACCGCCGGAGGCGCCGCATCCATGTCGTCTCGCACAATCGGGGCGACGAAGCTGTAGCCGCGGCCCGCGACATTGATGATATACCGCGCTCCGTCCTGGCCGTCCTCAAGGGCCCGGCGCAGCGCTGCCATGTGGACCCTGACGCCCGCTTCATCGACGACCACGCCTTGCCATACGAGATCAAGCAACTCGTGCCGGCTGACGATGTCGCCGGCACGCTCAACCAGGGCGATCAAGAGATCCAGCGCACGGGATCCGATCCGCACCGGCTCGCCATTCCGCAACAGCAGCCGGCGGGCAATATCCAAGCGGAAGCTGCCGAACGACACAATGGCGCCCGATGAACGCGAACCAGACGCGCGGTTAAAGCTTGGCAAGATCGTTTAGCATAGGCCGCCGGAAGCGTCCCTCCCTGGCTATGTTGAATAAACGGGTTAGCCGAAATCCAATAAACGATGCCATGGAAAGCAGCCAGATTCAATGAGGCTCCGAAAGAGCTGAACACCGCCGCAAACTGCTGGAGGGAATGCTGGACCGGCAACCTCCTGCGGGCTCGCGCCCTCATGAAATCGGAGGCGGCAGAATGATCTGCAGTTCCACAAACCGGCGCTGGCCTACCCACCCATCGCTCTCAACCCTTTGCGTACCGAAGGCCAGATCACGACAAAGGAAAGCAGCGCCGCGCCCAGGCTCACCGTCGCCATGGCCGGTTGCATGTTCGCCTCGTCGCCGAAGACATGTTCGGCCACCAATGGCACGAGCGTCGGCCCGAGGCCGATGCCGAGCAGCGCCGTAATGGTGAGAGAAAGCGCAATCGTTGTGGCGCGCATCTCGTTCGGCACGTTTTCCTGCATGACGACGTGCCCAATCACATAGCCGCTTATCGAACCAAAGGCCCAGATGGCGAAGGAGAGCGTCATCTGCTGCTCAGTAGCGGCGAAAAACGTCGTTGAGGCTCCTGCGATCGCCAACGTGCAGCATCCAAGAAGCGGGACGATGCGGGCAGCCAGGCCCCAGCGCCGCACGATCCAGTCCGAGAGCGCGCCGCCGGCAAGCGATGCAACGACCCCGCTGGTCGTGATCGACAACGCGATAAGGCCGCCCGCCTCAAGTGGGGTCATACCATGCGTGCGCTGCAGGAGTGTCGGCAACCAGGAGAGGAAAGCGTAGTTGCCGATCCCGAGCGCCCCTTTGCTCAGACACAACCTGAGCACTGCGCCGTTGTCGGCACCCAGTTGGCGGAGCACCCCCCCGAGTGGCAGCAGACCCGAGAGGTGCCGCCGCTGCGGCTCGCGGATGAGCAGAAGCAGCGGCAGCAGCAACAGACCCGGCATCCCAACCAGCACGAACATCTGCCGCCACGGCGCCAGCGGCCCGATCAACGCAATCGGCTCAAGCGAGGCGAAAGCCAGCACTAGACCCCCAACGAACATCGCGACGCCTGTGCCGAACGTGGCGCCGAGCGAAAATATACCGAGCGCAATGCCGCGCCGTCGGGAAGAAAAGCTATCGAAGATCAGCGCCGAAGCTGCCGGGACCAGCGCCGCCTCGCCGAGGCCCACCGCGACCCTGGCGGCAAAAAAGCTCCAGAAGTCGCCAGCCAACCCGCAGGCAATCGTCGCTACAGACCAGAGCGCAATGCCGGTCATGATTACATTGCGGCGGTTAGCCCAATCGGCGAGCCGGCCGCACGGTAAACCTGCCAGCGCGAAGATCACGGCAAATCCGGCGCCCTGCAGCAGACTGACCTCAAAGTCCGTCAAAATCAGATCTGCTCGGATAGGATCGACCACGAGATTGATTACAAGTCGGTCGGTGAAGGAAATCAGCAAGGCAAGGCACAGAACGATGACCGTGTACCAACTGGCAGCCGTAGAAATATTCTGCACCGTATTAGGCCTGTCATCGTCCAATAGAGTGTTCCCCACAGCACCCTCGCCCATCCTTAAACCCTCGCGCAAAAAGCAACCTGTGGCAAATGCATCGCAATCCGCGAACGAATCGGCACAAATCAATTCTTGGCAGTCGGAGCGGCAGCGGGGATTGGGGCTTTAGCCCCTCAAACCGATTGATCAACTTCACTAAGCACCCGACGTAGCCATTGATGTCCTGGTCGGCATCGTGTCGTGTGTGCCAAGTCTGCGCCACTCGGAATGTAGGAATATCCAGTGGCGGCGGAAAAAGCTGGAGCGGTAGCCGCCAGACCAACGGTGCGAAGAGGCGACGGGGTTCCGTTGCCACGAGGTCGGAGGCATCGACCAGCATCGGCGCCATCGAGAAGTGGCCGACCTTCACGACGACATTCCTCTTCAATCCTTTCTCGGTGAGCCAGCATCGACATAGCCGCTCGGATTGCCCGTCATCGAAACCTGAAGATGGCGAAGCTGCGGGAAGTTGCCTGCGATGAGTTCGATTGCGCCGTCGTCCAGCATCGGCAAACCGACGCTGCGACTCGTGTTGCGGATCACCAGAGAAACGTCTGGTGCTTCGCGATCGAGCCGTGCGGTCAGACGCGGTAGCAGCACGAAAGTGGCAAAATCGGAGAGACCGACCACGAATTGCCGAGTGCTTTCGGTCGGATCGAACGAGCGCCCGCCAAGCAGGACGCCCTCAACCTGTTCAAGAATCGACCGCACACTGCGCTCGCTTTGAAGCAGTTGCTCGGCCGCAACCGTGGACGCTCCGCCTCGAGCGGTGCATAAACAAATTGTCATCAGCATAGCGCGAGGTTCGAGGGACTTAGTGCAAGTTCGCTAAGGGCCTTCAGCACAAGAAATTATGACAGGTGCGCTACTGATACCGTCATCGCTGCGCTCTCAAGCCGTCGTCAAAAGCGCTGATGAAAACGTCCACTTCTTTACGCGACCAGATCAGTGGTGGACGGAGCTTGAGGGTGTTGGGCGTCCCTTTGCCGATGAGGATGTTCCGGGCAAGCATGTCTTCTATAAGGCGATCGGTTTGCTGAATTGCCGGTTCTTTGGTGAGACGATCGGTCACCAGTTCGACGCCGGTCATCATCCCACGGCCGCGTATGTCGCCGATGATTTCGTGGCGCTCAGCCAGGCGGCGCAGCTCATGCCGCAGATACTCACCTGTCTCGGCGCTTCGCCTTACCAAGTCTTCTCGCTCGATGACATCAAGCACGGCCATGCCGGCCGCGCATGCGACGGTATTGCCGCCAAAGGTGCTGAACAGAAGCGGATATGTGCCATTGAGAAACCGCTTCATGAGGGCCGAGCTGAGAATAACAACGCCGAGAGGGTGGCCGTTTCCGACCGGTTTGCCCATCGTTATGAAGTCGACATTGTCGTCCTTTAGCCCGTTTGCCCTGAACCCCCAGAATGTTCCCATGCGGCCGCAGCCGGCCTGTACCTCGTCCGCAATGACGAAGCCGCCCGCGGAGCGAACCTTCTCCGCAACGAGATTGAAATAGCTTTCAGGCGCCTGCAAAACCCCGCTCGAGCACAAGGCGGTGTCGACCATGAATGCTGCGGGCCTGTGGCCTCTTTCGCGCAAGGTGGCTATCGCCCTGTCGGCGTCTGCTGCGTACCTTTCAGCGGCTTGCGGGTCGCTGGCGTAAGGCCCCCTGTACATATCCGGTGCCATCAAGGCTTCAATCCGTTTGGGATGCTCTTCTGCAGGAAGATGACGCCAGCTTTCATTGGAGAGCGCCGTCGTCAGTTCGGTGCATCCATGGTAGGCCTGATCGATGATCAAGCCGCCATCATGTTTGCTGAGCGACATGGCTATCTGCATCGCCAGGTCGTTGGCTTCGCTGCCCGAATTCACGAAGATGCAGGTGTCGAGGTGTTCGGGCAGGTCGGCAGTCAGACGCGCTGCATACTCGACGGTCACGTCGCATATGTAGCGCGTATTGGTGTTCAGCGCGTTGGCCTGGCGGTAGATCGCTTTCGCCACATGCGGATGGCAATGACCAATCTGGGGGACGTTGTTGTAGACATCCAGATAGGCGGTGCCATCGGCGGCATACATCCAGGCGCCGTCAGCGCGTGTGATGTGCAGCGGCTTCTTGTAAAAATGCCATATCGGTCCCAGGTGCGCTTCTCGCTCATGCCTGAGCAAGTCATAGTCATCTGCGAGGCGCTCGCCATTGTTACCCATAGCGCCATAGACCGGAAACCGGCATGCCTGACGAAGCCTGCGGACCGCCTGCGCGCGCCCCTGACCGCTCAGCAACGTCATCATTCGAGGATAGTGACTGGCGTCCTGGATATGGCGGATCCCGGATTCATCCGTGGCTTCTCTCGCTTCCAGGATGACAGTGGCCATCGCGAGACGCAGGAGCATTGCATCGAAAATGAGATCAATCTCATTTTCTTCGAGCGGGTACGTCGAATCGAAGCCTGATGTCACGTCGCAAAGGTAAGCGATCGGATCGTCATCATATTTTGAGAATGTTTCGGAGGCGGTCACAATGTCCGCGACAATCGAATTATAGCCCATATCGCCGAAGTCGATGATACCCACCGGTAACGCACTATTCCGGGGATCGATAAGGATATTGCCGCCATGCGAATCCTGATGCACGACTTGCCGGCGCGTCTTCAGCAATCGGGGAAGGGTAAAGCGCTCAGCGCGATCGAAGATTTCCGCGCACAACTGCCGAAGCTTTACGTCAGAAACCTTTTCTATCTGCGGGCGCAAGGCCAAGGGGCGCGAAATGTCCCAGAGATGCACATTGCTGCAGGCATAGGGGTCAAAGAAATCCCTCAGCGCATGGGCAAGCCGCCCAACCATCGCGCCGATATTGTAGCGGGTCTCGGCGGAAAACGCTTCCTCAACCTGCTCCATGACTTCCCCCGAAAGGAAAGTGAGAACACGGATCATATGCCGGTTTCCGCGCCCGTCCTCGATCCATTCATAGGCAGAGCCCTCTAGGGAGGGAATGACGCGGGGCACGGGAAGAGCCGGATCCCGCTCAAAGACATGGTTGAGCGCCTTGACCTGCATATCGACGACGCCTGCAGGTTCGCTTGCATTCGATATCTTGACGACGACGGTTCGACCGTCGACGCCTTCAATCCGCCAGGATAGATCGCGCTCGGAAGCCAGTTGTTTGTATGGGCCTTCAATCCCGTAACGGCTTGCGATGACGCGCCTTGCCGCTTCCAGCGAAAAATTGGGAAGATTGCGAAGCAGCAGAGCATCTGTGCTCATTCCAAACCCCTTAAGCCAACATGCTCTTCCCGTTGGGTTCTATTGGCCATTTTTGACCATAAGGCAAAGGATCGTGTGCAGCACCTGCGCGGCGATTTGTGCCGTATTGGTGGTGGAATCATACTGAGGCGCGACCTCGACCACGTCTCCCCCGACAATATTGAGGCCATCCAGGCCGCGCAGGATTTGAAGAACTTCGCGAGGCCGGAGGCCGCCGACCTCCGGCGTTCCTGTGCCGGGCGCAAAACCCGGATCCACGCTGTCAATGTCGAAGGAGATGTAGGTCGGGCCAGGACCAACGATTTCGCGCGCTTTCTCGATCAGACGCGGCAAGCTGGCCTCACTGACTTCTTCCGCATGCACCACCGTCATGCCGCTCTCATAGGAGAACTCCCATAGGTATTCGGCCGGTCCGCGAATGCCGATCTGAATCGTACGGCGGGGGTCGAGAACACCGTCGAGAACGGCCAGCCGGAAAGGACCGCCATGCTGAAACTTGGTTCCTTCGTAAGGACCTGCCGTATCGCAATGCGCATCGATGTGGATCATGCCCACAGGCTCGTTGGCACCGATCGCCTTCAGGATCGACGAGGTGATGGAGTGGTCGCCGCCAACACTGAGCGGGCGCACGCCGGCGCCAACGAGGCGGCGATAAAAGGCTTCGATGTCGGCGTGGCATCGGGCAAGATCGTAGCGGCTCTGCATCGGCACATCGCCGATATCGGCCACCCTGGCCTTGCTCATGGGAGAAATCCGAAGGACATGGTCATAGGGACCGACCCGCTCTACACCGCGTAGCGCGCGCGGCCCGAAGCGGGTGCCGTTCCGATTGGTGACGCCCAAATCCATCGGCACACCGACCAGGGCGATATCCAGTCCACCGAAATCGTCGGAATTTGCCGCCTCCGGCATGCAGGGCGCATCCAGCAGTGTCGGAATGCCTGCAAACGGCCATTTACGCTTGTCGCCACCAGTGAACTGAGCCATGGCGACCTCCCGGAAATGCGGATCGAATATATCGCCCCCCGAGGCGTTGCCGTACTTCTCACGAAGGGCCTGGAGATGCGCTTGGTCGATCATGGGCGAAACACTCCTGATTAAGCAGCCCGACTTTAATGAGCGGAGATCAAGGCTTAGTTCGGGTTTTTCCGTAGTCATCGGGGGGCATATCCCGATTTACTTTCGGAATGCGATCGTTGAGCCTCCGTTTTTAATGGATGCAAAAAAGGGGAGCACCATGTTTAACGGCAGCATCATCAACGGTCCTATCCGGCGCCGTCAGCTTCTGACGGGGCTTTCCGCTCTGGGGCTGGCGCCCATGATCGGTGGGTTTCCAAACATATCTCGCGCGCAAGAGAAGAAGTTGCGCATTGGCGTGTATGGCGGATATTTCAAGGACACATTCGATGCCGAGATTTTTCCGGATTTCACCGCCGCCACTGGCATCGAGGTCGAGAGCGTGGCCGAGCCGACCGGCGAAGTCTGGCTGATCCAGCTCCAGCAGGCGGAAAAGGCTGGCAAGTCACCGGTGGATGTTTCGATGATGGCAGGGGTGCCGGTAATTCGCGGCATCAATTCAGGGCTTTGGGCGCCGCTCGACCCGAAAAAGATGCCCAATATGAAACACGTCAAACAAAACCTGGTCAGTTCGACGGCCTCCGGCGAGGTCGTCGCCGTCGCAGCCACCAGTTGGTACATCACCTTGGTTTCAAACACGGAGGTTTACAAGGAAGCCCCGACCTCCTGGAAGGATATCTGGGATCCAAAATACAAGGACAGCCTCGGACTGCTTGCCAACGTCGGCAATTCATATCTTCTTGAAGTTGCTTCCAGGGTCTACTTTGGCGGCATCAAGCATCTCGACACCGATGAGGGAATCCGCCAGGCGGCCGCCAAAGTGGGCGAATTGAAGCCCAATGTCCGTCTTTGGTACCGGGACGAAGCGCAGTTCGAACAGGCGCTCAAGTCCGGCGAAATTCCGATGGGACAGTACTACCACGACGTGACGGGCCTGGCGATCAAGGACGGTTTCCCGGTCCGCTCCACCATGCCTATCGAAGGGGGCATTTACGATTACGGCTCCTGGGCAGCCACGAAGTCGTCTGCACTGGACCTGGTACATGTCTATATCGACTACATGTCGCAGCCCTCCATCCAGGCAAAACTAGCCCGGAAGCTTGGAAGCGCCCCGGTCGTCGATCGTGCGCTGACAGGTCTCACCGACAAGGAGTTCAATGCCGTTTCCTCGGATATCGAGCCCATCAGGCCACATTATGAGATGCAGGCGCTGAAGACGGACTTCATCAATCAGGTCTGGACCGAGATGCTGCAGGGCTGATCCGCCTTTGCATCAGAGGAACACGATCGCGACGAGGTGCTGCGCACCGCTCGCTTGCCGGGAGCTAAGCACATGTCTGGACTGGCCATCCACAAGATTAACAAGGCGTATGGTCCAGTCAACGCCCTGAGCAACATCTCACTCAACGTGGAAAACGGAAAATTCCTGTGCCTCTTAGGTCCGTCCGGCTGCGGCAAGTCCACCCTCCTACGGATTATCGCCGGGCTGGAAAGTGCCTCCGACGGCAGGATCATTCTCGATGGGAGCGATATTACCAAGGTCCCAGCCCATCTGAGGGACTTTGGCATGGTGTTCCAGTCACTCGCGCTATTTCCCCATCTCTCCGTCGGCGAAAACATCGCCTATCCCTTGCGCATCCGTGGCGCGTCGAAGGACATCCAGAAGGCGGAAGTCGAGCGGCTTCTCAATCTTGTGCATCTGCCAGGCGTTGCCGACCGGGCCATTACTCAGCTTTCGGGCGGACAGCGCCAGCGCATCGCGATGGCGCGAGCGCTGGCGTTGAAGCCAAAACTCTTTCTCCTCGACGAGCCAATGTCGGCGCTGGATGCCAAGTTGCGCGAGGCCATGCAGGTCGAACTAAAACGTCTGCAGCAGGAGCTTGGCATCACGACCTTCCTGGTCACCCACGACCAGAGAGAGGCGATGACGACCGCAGACCTCGTGGTCGTAATGTCGGGCGGCGTCATCCAGCAGGTAGCGCCGCCGCTGGAGATCTATCGTAAGCCGGCGAATGCCTTCGTCGCGGATTTCATCGGTGCCGCAAATCTTATCGAGGGCAACGTCGTCGCCAACGGACGCGTCAGCGTTCCCGGCGGGGAGGTCGCGATTATGGATGCCCCCTCATCAGGCACCCTCACCTTCTCGGTTCGGCCCGAAGAACTTGAGCTACGCGAGGAGGCAAGCGATAGCAGCATGTCCGGGCGCATCGCCTTCACCCGCCATCTGGGGGCAGCAATCGAGGTGAATGTCGCTGTCCAGGGCATGTCCAAGGATCTGATCGTGGCACTCTCTCCGCGGAAGGAGAGCAGGCTGGCCGTCGGGCAGGCGGTGCATGTTCATGTTCCTGGCGCCGCCTGCGTCGTTCTGAGGGAAGCATGAGCGTCGCCAAACCTCAGTCGATGGCAGAATACCTCCCGCTTGCCATTCCCGCAGCTCTGCTGATCCTGTTTTTCGTCGTGCCCTTTGGCTCGATGATCCTGGTTTCTTTCTATAGGAACGCCGGTGGAGGCCTCACCGAGGCCATGTTTACCTTGGAAAACTATCAGCGTCTGATCAGCCCGTTCTTTGTCGGGCTGCTCACAGCATCCTTCGGTCTGGCGCTGGCCGTTGCAGCCATCTCCATCCTGATCGCCTTTCCGTTTTCTTATCTGTTGGTCAATGCGCCTCGTTCGACGCAGGTGTTCTGGCTGATCTTTCTGTTGTCGGTGCTGTCGCTCTCGGAATCGATCATCGGCTTTGCCTGGTCAACGCTTCTGTCCCGGACAGCCGGCATCAGCAACCTGCTCGTGTTTATAGGGCTCCTTGACAAACCGGCGTCCTATGCGCCTGGGCTGGGCGCGCTTGTGTCAGGCGTCGTCTACACGGCGTTCCCGTATGCGGTTCTCGTACTCTACCCTATCCTGTCGCGGGTGGACCCGCACATCGAAGAGGCCGCCCAGACGCTTGGCACGTCGCCGCTTCGCACATTCTTCGTTGTCGTCCTGCCCATGCAGCGAAACACGATCATTACGACCTTCCTGATGATCATGGTCTTTACGCTCGGCACGTATCTGATGCCTCAGATCCTGGGTCGACCCCAACACTGGACACTCTCGGTGGTCATCAGTGATCAGGCTCTCATGCAGTCGAACATTCCGTTTGCAGCGGCACTCGCGGTTGTCCTGGTGATCGTGACCTTGCTCATGGTCGGCACTGTCGTCCTGTTCCGCCGCAAGGAGCGCGACTGATGACCCAGGCCCTCGTTCGCCGCAGCTTCTTCAGCGTCTTGGCGCTGATCATGGCGGCGCCGCTGCTCGTCGTCCTGGGCGTCTCCATCAATTTGAAGAAGTCGCTCACCTTCCCGCCGCAGGGTTTCAACATGGGTTGGTATCTGGATCTGTTCCGGATGCCGGATTGGTCGGGAGCCTTGCTCAACAGCACGATCATCGCGCTCTTTTCGGCAAGCTTTGCAGTGGCAATCGCCTTTCCGCTTGCCTGGTTCAATTGGCGCTACCGGATCGGATGGGTCAAGGTCATCCTGGCGATCGGCCTGATCCCCTTCCTCCTGCCGCCGGTCATCACGGCAATGGGCTTCCTGTCTTTCTGGACGCAGACCGGCCTGTACGGACAATACTGGACCGTTGTCGTCAGCCACGGAATCTTCCTCGTTTCCCTGCCGCTTGTCTCTTTGCTACTCGGTTTCGGCTCGCTCGATGACAGCCTGTCGGAGGCAGCCGCGACGATGGGTGCGGATGATCGCACCATCCTACGGACGGTAGTCCTGCCACTGGTCCGCCCTTATGTGATTTCCGGATTTGCCTTCGCGTTTGTTGTGTCGCTGAATGAATATCTGGTGGCCTACATGACCGTCGGCCCCGTTCTCGAAACGCTGCCGATGAAGATCTTCAACTCGCTACGCTATGGCTACACGCCGGTCATGGCCTCAGCATCGATTTTCTTCGTTGTCGTCACCGTTGTCATCTTCTCGCTGGTCGCCCGGCTCGGCAACCTCCCGAAACTGCTCGGAGCACACACAAAATGAGTGCAATTCGCAGGGCATCGGCCGTGCGACACGCTATCCCTTCTGGTTTGACATTCCGCTCGCGCCCGACAGCGCGCACATCCTCGGGCCAGGTCGCGATCACCCCGGACAAGGGAGGCGCCAGGATTTTTGAGCCCGGCGACACCTACTCACGCAGAAGGGATTCAGCGGCCACTTCGAAGTGATCGAGACCCGCCGCAAATCCTACTGCATCATTGAGCAACAGGCACGGCGCCAGGGAACAGAGGCGCCTGAAAGAGGAAACACGCATGGGCGTTTCAGCAGATTTGATCATTATCAATGGCCGGGCAATTTCAATGAATCCGGATCAGCCGCATGCAGAAGCGGTTGCAATTGCCGGCGGTCGCATTCTGGCCGTCGGCAGCAATAGCGAGATCACTGCCTATCGCACGACCGGGACTCGAATGGTCGACGCGGAGGGCGGAACAGTGACGCCGGGCATCAACGAAAGCCATATTCATCTATTCGGCGGCTCGGCGGAGCTCGACCAGCTCCTGCTCTTTAACGTCAAGGGCTATGATGCGATGAAGGCGGCCGTTCTGGCTTATGCGGCATCAAGACCTACTGAGCCGCTCTTGATGGCGAATGGTTGTGACTACACCATTCTTGGGGACAGCCGCAGCGTCGACCGGCACGTTCTGGACTCCATCCTGGCCGATCGGCCGCTCGCCGTGATGTCGCCGGACCACCATACTGTCTGGGCCAATACGATCGCCCTGACCAAGGCGGGACTTCTGGAAGGCCGCCGCCTTCCCTCCGGCAACGAGATCGTGATGGGCCGGGACGGCTTGGCCAATGGCGAGTTGCGCGAACACTATGCTTTTGATGACGTGATCGCACTTAGCGCCAACGGTGGGCGCGATATGCTGGGCTTGAGCACCGGCGACGAACCGAAATCGGCGCCTTCAGCCGCTGACCGGGCATACGATCGCGGGCTGCTGAAGCGCGGTCTCCAGCATCTGGCAGCCCACGGTATCACCAGCTTCCAGAACATGGATGGCAACCGCTATCAGCTTGAATTGCTGTCCGAGATTCAGGCGGAGGGCGCCCTGATCTGCCGCGGCCGCATACCTCTGCACTATGTGAGCGGTGACATCGTTGAACAGATGGAAAAAGCTGTACAGATGCGCGCTGAGTTCAGCGGAGAGTGGCTGAATTCCGGCACGGTGAAGGTGTTCATGGATGGCGTGCTCGATTCCCACACGGCAGTCATGTACGACGATTACGACGATCGCCCCGGGTGGAAAGGCGAGCCGCGCTTCGACCAGCCGACCTTCGATCACATCTGCATCGAAGCGGATAAGCGTGGCTTGCAGATCGCAGTCCACGCCATCGGCGACGGCGCGGTCTCGAGCGTCATTGACGGGTTTGCTGCCGCGCGGCGCGCCAATGGAGCGCGCGACAGCCGCCATCGCATCGAGCACATCGAAGTGGTGCGCGACAGCGACATCGGCCGCATGGCTGAGACGAAAATCGTCGCGTCCATGCAACCGACCGTTCCACCCGGGCAGATGGGCTTGCCGCTGGAGCCGACACTCTCGCGCATCGGAGCCGGGAACTGGGCGCGCGCTTACGCCTGGCGCGCCATCCGCGATGCTGGCATCGATCTCATCTTCTCTACCGACTGGCCGGTCTCTCCCGTCTCCCCAATCCTGTCGATGCATTCGGCGATGACACGCATGCCGTGGAAAGACGACCTTCCGGACAATCGGCAGACGCTTATGGAAGTTCTCGACGCCTATACGGTGCGGGGCGCCTATGCCGAGTTTGCGGAGACCTGGAAAGGCCAACTGAAGCCGGGCTTCGCCGCCGACATCGTCATCTGGAACAGCAATCTTGAAACCCTAGACCTGGATGCAATCGTAAACGTGGCGGCGCTTTACACGATCTGCGCGGGCCAAGTGACTTATGCCGCATAGGTTCGGTATTTCCGATTGCCGATCGATCAATTGGATTGAGGCACGGATTCATAAGCTCGTGCCCTGAGGCTTAACAACTGCTGAAGTTGGGGCCTCCTTGCATCTCGCAAATGGCGCCCATAGCCTGCGTGAAGTCTTCAAGATCCACGGGTCGCTGACGTGGGACGGCAAAACGACCCGGAGCGTGGCGGAGGAGGAAAATTGCGCAAGTCGGACAGCAATACGCGCAGTGCGACCTCCGTCGACAATGCCGACATCCGTCTCATCCGCATTTTCATCCGGGTCGTGGAAGCGGGCGGGCTTTCGGCAGCGCAGGCGGATCTGAACCTTTCGCTCTCGACCATCTCAGAAAAGATAGCCGCACTTGAGCAGCGCTTGGGGGTTACCCTTTGCAAACGCGGTCGCGGCGGCTTTCAGCTGACGGAAAGTGGCCGTCTGGCATTCGATGAATGCCAGCGGCTGTTCGGCTCTCTCGATCAATTCAGCCGCAAGGTCGCGGGCTTGCGCTCCAATCTTGGCGGCAGCCTCTCCATTGGCCTCCTCGACAACATCATTACGGACCCCAGTTCGCCTGTTGCAGCGACCATTTCAAAGCTGGTCGAGGTTGCCCCGGCGCTGCATCTTCTCATCGAGACCAGGGCGCCAGGAGAGTTGTTGCGGGATGTGGTTGCCCAGAAGCTCGATCTTGTCGTCGGCAGTTTCCCGCGTATGGCGCTTGGACTTGCCTATATCGATCTTTACGAGGAAACGCAGAACTTCTATTGCGGCGCAGGACATCCGCTATTTTCCTTTCCAGACCAAAGCATCGACATTGATCGGGTGCGCATGCACCGGATTATCGCACGCAGCTATTGGGCGGCCCGCGACATCAAGATTTTTGCGATCTCGACCCCGCACGCCACGGTGTCGAACATGGAGGCCGAGGCGTTCTTGATCCTGTCGGGATGTTATTTGGGTTACCTCCCGGACCACTATGCGGCGCCCTTCGTGCAAGCCGGACGCATCAGGCCAATTCGCCCGGACATCTTTTCGTATAAGGCCAAGTTTCAGATCGCCACCACGGAGGATTGGAAGAGCCGCCCGACCGTCAGAACGTTTGTCGAGATCATGTCAAACCAAATCAAGGATGCAGAAGCTCGCCGGAAGCGCCCCGAATGCAATTGATAACTCGGTAAGACGGTTCACATGCGTTTCCGGGCTCCGATCACACCGCCTGCGGGGAATATTGGACTTAGGTGATGAAGCCCAAGCTCTTCGTCGGAAAGCCATCTTTCGCGTTCCACCGTTTGCTGCCACTTCGCCATGTTTTCGCGACATTCGCTGGACTGCCCTTCTGGCCGTCGATCTTCGCCAACATAAAGTCAGCCGGTGCGTTGGATATGCGACAACGGCAAAAGCCCGTGCCGGGCCGCGACGTCATCTTACACCGAGCAGCTCGCTGCGCCACGCCTACCCGAAACTTCGAAGGTGCCGGAGTGGAGTTCATTGCACGTGCGGCATGGCCCGTCGCATCGGGCGTCCTCGGAATCTTTTACAAGCATGTATTTGCGATCGCCCAACCGCAAACGGTGCCATCATGTCACCGCGGGAATGCGTGACGTTCGCAGACACGGGAGAAAGCGTCCTAATGCTACGTCCGCTTTTGCCAATTGAACGTCGAGGATTGGGCGCACAGCAGTCGTTCATCAGGTGTGCCGAGAACGACTGGAACGGATCGCATCACGACTATGGCCCGTGCCGACTTGAATGTCCGCTATGAAGATTCGTCGCCTGAAGCTTAGTCCGGAATCGGCCCAATAGTCTGCCGGGTAGCAATGCACCGCACGTCGCCCCTGAGTTCGTCTTTTCACGGCTCAAATGCAGGCATCGCCGATGGCGAAGCTGTAGGTCGAGGTTGTTCCAAGGAGCGATCTTTCGGTGCTCTGCCGTGAACAGCTTCATCTTCCGGTTTAGCGGAAATTGGGCGACGAGCGTGATGCCTCAACGTCGAAGTTTGAGACCCTCTGGTCCGCGAACCCCGCTGATTGCGTGCTACGGGGCGATGTTCTGCAAGATTGCCACCGAAACATCGCCGATAGCCGCATTGCTCCGACAAAAGCACTCCTGCCGCAGACCGTCTAGCCGGCGGCACTTGGCTGACGTAGCGGAACCAAACTAACGCTGCGTTGCGAGCAGACGTGCAGCTGACTTCAGATCAGCAGTTTCCAAACCCTCAACGAAGCGCTCGAACCGCGGCTGGAGATGCGCTCGGGCGGTTTCGTGTTCTCTGCGATCGATCAGAAGGGTAGCCAGGTCGATCGCGGCGCGCAGCTCCCACCCGCACGCGCCCTGACCTTGGCTCATTTCGAGTGACCGCCTGAAGTAGGTTTCAGCCTTGTTGGTGCCAGACCGCAGTGACGCCAAAACAAGGCTGCCATTCACGCGCAGCAATTCCGGCATATAGCAGAGGTCCCCGTTTGCCTCGACCGACAGGGTCGTGTCGTCGAGCAGCGCGAGGGCCTCTGTGAGCCGGCCCGTGGCGGCAAGACCTTGAACGAGCGCGATATTGAGCGGGGTGGTGAGCAGTTCGTAAGGTGCGGCGTTGAGCTCCGCGAGACCGCGTTGCAGGCTCTCGATTCCCTTCTCCGCATCGCCTCGGCGAATGGCCAGTTCTCCCTTGAAGCCTCGTCCTAGCGCCAGATACGGTCCGAGAGAGTGGGGTTCCGCACGCAAGAAGAGACGGTCTATATGCTCGTCCGCGCGGTCGAGATCGCCGACCCAAAGGAACACGGAAACGGCCCAGACAAGAGCGATCGAGAGCGTCAGCGGATGGTTCAGGATCTCGGCGTCCTTGATTGTAAGCAGCGCGCGTTCCACGGCCCGATCCGGATAGCCTTGCAGCCAAAGTGTCCTTGCCAGGATCGCGCCGGCGAGGACTCTCCCGTCGAAGCCGAGATAGTTGGTCGTAGTCCGGCCAGAGCGCGGCCCGTATCGCAATGCGGCTTGGAGCGCGGTCTGTGCGCGGCCTAATTCACCATTGAGGTGTAGCGAAATTCCCATCAACGAATGCGCCAATGTCGTGGAGACGGAATCCTCCAGCGCGTCGGCAACAGCGAAACAGCGTTCCGCGTAGGTGAGAGCCGTCCTGAAATCTCCTGTACGCAAATGGAACATCTGCAACGGCCCGAGAACCTGAATCTGATCGAGCGCATCGCCGCGCTCCTCGGCAATGGCGAAGCTTCTGTTCAGCGCCACATACGCTGCGTCCCTTCCCCCGCGCGTGAACATCAGGGAGACACCGAGGGCCGCCTGAAGGAGCATCTCGTCCCGTCCTCCGCGTGTGGTGTCGTCGAGCGCAAGAACCGCTTGAGCCGTCCACCGATGGCATTCGGTGAGCAAGGACATCGACAGGAAGACAGGAGCGGCGGCGGCGGCAAGGCGAATGCCAAGCCGAGCATCCCCGTTGGGTCCGAAGCACCATTCCAGAGCCGCACGCACATTGGCTAGGCCGGCAAGGTGAAGTGACCGTTGCGCTGCGCTTGACAAGGTTGGCCACTCAGCCCCCGTCTCCTCCAACCATCGCAGACAATAGGTCGCGTGCCGGGAGGCCAAATCCGTGAGTTCGGCATCTTGGGAATCGAATTGGAGGACATAGGCTCGCGTCGTATCGAGCAGCCGGTAGCGCATTGTAGCCCCAGCCGGCCTTGCTGCGACCATCGACTTCGCTACGAGACTGTCGATGGCGCCAAATACCAGCGCCTCGTCGACGGTGGGGCTCGTCACTATTGCCAACGCCGCCTCAATCGAAATATGCCCAACGAACACGGCAAGCCGGCGAAGCACTAGGCGCTCGAATTCCGACAGCAGCCCGAAGCTCCAGTCCAAAGTAGCCTGAAGGTTTTTCTGACGCGGCGGTGCAGTACGTTGACCCGGCCACATGAGGGCCAGGCGCTCGTCGAGAAGCATCGCAGTCTTCTGCAGGCCGTAGCTCGCAACCCGTCCTGCTGCCAGTTCGATGGCGAGCGGTACGCCATCGAGCTTCCGGCAGATGTGCGCCACGACCCCGGCATCCGAATCGTCGAGGTCAAGACGAGCACCGCTCGCCGCTGCGCGCTCCAAGAACAGCTCGGTCGCAGGGAACGCCTGCGCGACTGCCGCGGTGGGTTCAAGATCGTCCGGCGGGTAAGCAAGCGGCGTAAGCTTGTAGACGTGCTCGCCTTCGACCTGGAGAGCCTCCCGGCTCGTCGCCAGGATGTGGGCCTGCGGCGCGGAAGCGAAGATACGGGCCGCCAGGTCCGCCGCCGCGAATATGACACGCTCGCAGGTATCCAGGATCAGGAGGATTCTCTTGTCAGCCAGGTATGTGATGAGAGCGGACGTGGCGTCGTCAGACTGAAGCGACAGCCCCAGCATCGAGGCTACAGTCGGCGCAACCAGGTTGGGATCATTCAGCGCCCCAAGATCGACGAAATGCACGGCGCCAGCGAACGCATCGACCACTTGATGCCCCGCCGCAACCGCAACGGTGGTCTTGCCGACCCCACCCGTGCCGACGATCGTGACGAAGCGCGCGGCAGCCAAAGCCGCGGAGAGCGCGGCCGTGTCGTCGGTTCGCCCAACCATGCGGGCCAGTCGGCTCGGGAGGTTGGCCTGCGGGTAGCTGGCGGCGGCCTCGCTTCGCGCATCGTCCCGACCGCCCGATCGCGAGACCGGCGCCACGAAACAATAGCCCCGGCCCTTCAAGGTAGCGATGTAGCGCGCGCCGTCCTTGCCGTCGCCCAACGCCTTTCTGAGATTGGCCATGTGAAAGCGCAGACTGCCCTCCTCGACGGTGACGTCGGGCCAGACGTGCGCCAACAAATCCTTCTTGCTGATCACCTCGTTGGCGCGGGCAGCCAACGTCGCCAGGATATCGAAAGCGCGCCCGCCCAGATCGACGGTGGTGCCTCGCCGCAAGAGCAGCCGTTCGCGGACGGCAAGTGTAAAGGGACCAAACGATATCGTGTCGCTTGCAGGACCTATCATGACACTCCCTTCGCGGCCCGCTCATGCAGGCGACCACTCACCCATGAGAAGAACAAAAATGGGGGTTTCGCTGCAAGCCTGCATTCGCCGACGAGCGCTAACGTTGCATCATAATGCATAACGGGCGCCTCGGGCGATCTCCTTCTATGTGTCGAAAGCAGCAAGAACCTTTCTGCCGACAGGCCAAGGAGAACGACCATGCCCGCATCATCGCCATCGCTCACGCGGCGAAGCCTGCTTGCCGCATCAGCGGCCACAGGCGCCTTGAGTCTGCTTCCAGCAATGGCGCGCGCGAGCGCCGACATCGAAGCCGTCCATCCCTTTCGCGCCGACATTCCGGAAGAGGCAATCGTCGATCTTCGTCGACGTCTGGCAACGACGCGCTGGCCCCTGCGGGAAACCGTCACGGATCAGTCGCAGGGGGTGCAACTCGCAAAGCTCCAGAATCTCCTTCGGTATTGGATGACCGATTATAACTGGCGGAAGGTCGAAGCGAAGCTCAACGCTCTGCCTATGTTCGTCACCGAAATCGACGGCGTTGCTATCCACTTCATCCACGTCCGGTCCCGCCATGAGAATGCTATGCCGATGATCATGACGCATGGTTGGCCCGGCTCGATCCTAGAATTCATGAAGGTCATCGGTCCACTGACCGATCCCACCGCCCATGGCGGTGCTGCCGGGGACGCCTTCCATCTCGTGGTACCGTCAATCCCCGGCTTCGGCTTTTCCGGGAAGCCGACGGAGACCGGCTGGGGCTCAGACCATATCGGCCGTGCCTGGGGCGTGCTGATGGGGCGGCTGGGTTACGACCGCTATGTCTCACAGGGCGGCGACTGCGGTTCGGTCATCTCTCATCGAATGGCGCTGCAGAAGGTGCATGGGCTCATTGGCATACACGTCAACATGCCAGGCACCGTTCCGAAAGAGATCGCGGCGATCCTCACTGCCGGCGGGCCAGCGCCAAGTGATCTGACCGAGAAGGAAAGCGCGGCATTCGATGCGCTCGACACCTTTTACAAGGACAGTTCCGGCTATGCCGCCATGATGGTCACACGGCCGCAGACCATCGGCTACTCCCTAGTGGATTCGCCGGTCGGCCTGGCGGCTTGGATCTACGAGAAGCTCGAGCAGTGGACCTACAGCGGCGGGGAGCCCGAGCGGGTTCTGAGCAAGGACGAGATGCTCGATGACATCTCGCTCTACTGGCTCACTGAATCCGGAGCGTCGGCGGCGCAGATCTACTGGGAAGACCACTCCAACAATTTCAATGCCGTGGACATTGCCGATCTCCCCGTCGCCGTGACGGTGTTTCCAGGCGAAATCTACTGCGCGCCGCGAAGCTGGGCCGAGCGCTGCTACCACAACCTTATCTACTTCCACGAAGCCGACAATGGAGGCCACTTTGCGGCATGGGAGCAGCCCCGGCTCTTCACGGAGGAAGTCCGCGCGGCCTTCAGATCACTGCGCTGATCGAACATCCGATTTCATAACGGGAATGCATGCCATGACTACTCAAGCGAATCGACTCTACACGGGGAAAGTGCGTACCACAGGAGGCCGGGACGGTGCCGCACGCAGCTCCGACGGCCGCTTGGACATCAGGCTCTCGACGCCTGGCGGTGCGGGCAGCGGCACCAATCCCGAGCAGCTTTTTGCTGCGAGTTGGTCGGCATGCTTCGAAGGCGCGATGGCGATCGCCGCGCGCAAGACGAACATCGTGTTGCCTGCGGATCTTGCGATCGATGCGGAGGTCGATCTCAACAGCAACGAAGGCGGCTTCTTTCTCAGCGCCCGGCTCAATGTGAGCCTGCCAGGGATGGATCCCAATGACGCCAGGGCGGTCGTCGATGCAGCGCATCAGACATGTCCCTATTCAAAGGCCACGCGTGGCAACATCGAAGTCGAAATCAACCTGATCTAGTCCCTCGGTCTTGGCAATCGCGCTGCCGCGACTGCCCCGTAAGCAAAGGAAATACTCCCATGAACGCAATCAAGATTCCGGAAGTCATAGACCATCACCGCCGGCGCCTGTTCGGCATCGCTGCGGCTACCGTCGCCCTAGCTGAGCTAGGGGCGGTTCGAAGCTCGAATGCTCAGGACGGAGAGCAGGCCGCTGTAGCCAGCGCAACGGGATCGCGCACCGCGTTCGCGCCGCTAAAGCAGATCGATGCTGGTCTGCTGAACGTCGGATATGCCGAGGATGGCCCAGCGGATGGGCCTCCCGTCATACTGCTGCATGGCTGGCCATACGACATCTACAGTTATGTCGATGTCGCGCCACTGCTTGCGGGAGCCGGCTATCGGGTAATCATCCCTTATCTGCGCGGCCACGGAACGACGCGGTTCCTGTCGGATGCCACGCTTCGCAACGGGCAGCAGGCCGCGCTGGCGGTCGATATCATCGACCTAATGGATGCCCTGGGCGTCGAAAAGGCGATCGTCGCCGGCTACGACTGGGGCGCACGGACGGCAAATATCCTTGCCGCGCTCTGGCCCGAGCGCTGCACGGCCATGGTGTCGGTCAGCGGCTATCTGATCGGCAGCCAGACGGCCAACAAGGCGCCGTTGCCGCCGCAGGCCGAACTGCAATGGTGGTATCAATTCTACTTCTCGACAGACCGCGGCCGCGCCGGCTATGCGAAATACACGGATGACTTCGCCAGGCTGATCTGGAAACTCGCCTCGCCGCACTGGAACTTCGACGACGCGACCTTCGCCAGAAGCGCCGCCGCGTTCCGGAATCCCGACCACGTCGATATCGTTATCCACAACTACCGTTGGCGGCTCGGCCTTGCAGAAGGCGAGCGCCGCTATGACGAGCTAGAGGAAAAGCTCGCCAAAGGCCCGGTGATCGATGTGCCAACTATCACGCTGGAGGGCGACGCGAACGGCGCCCCACATCCCGTTCCCACGGCCTATGCGAAAAAATTCTCCGGCAAATACGAGCATCGGCTGATCACGGGCGGCATCGGGCACGACCTGCCGCAGGAAGCGCCCGAGGCGTTCGCAAAGGCCGTCACCGACGTCGACAAGTTCTGAGTGCGGACGGAGCGAGCGCATGAGACGCAATCTTGTAATTGCAGCCGTCATCACCGTGTCGATCGCTCTCGCTATCGGCTGCATGGAGATCGACATCGTTCGAGCTCAGAACAACACGGAAGCCTCGCCGATCTATGGCGTGACGATCCCGGACGGTTACCGCAGGTGGGAGCTCATCGCGCCAGCCCTGGAAGGCGATCCGCTGAACGAGCTTCGCGCTGTCGTGGGAAATACAGTCGCAATGGATGCCTATCGAAATAGCACGCTGCCGTTCCCGGACGGTTCCGTCCTGGTCAAGCTCGCTTGGAAGCGCATGCAGTCGGCCGAGTTCGAACCCGCTTCGGTTCCTGGCGCGGCCACAACGGTGCAGGTCATGGTCAAGGATTCGAAGAAATACGCGTCGAGCGGCGGCTGGGGTTTTGGCCGGTTCATTAATGGCAAGCCAGTCGACGAAGCGCAGCACGAAACATGCTTCGCCTGCCACGAGGCGCGTGTCCAGGGACATGACTACGTCTTTACCCACTACGCGCCGTAACTCGGTTCCCACGCAGAGAAACGCAGGGCACGAGGGCGAGTTGGCGGCATCCCCGCCCCTCACCTGCGCTCGACGCGGTAAAGACCGCACCCCACAACGAAAGGATGTTCCAATGAAAATCTTGTTCGCAGGCCTCGCAATTATCGCGGCCACGCTCGGTAACGCCCAAGCGCAGCCTGACAAACCCACCATCGTCCTGGTTCACGGCGCCTTCGCCGACTCTTCGAGTTGGAACGGTGTCGTTGAGATTCTTGAAAAGGACGGCTTTTCCGTCGTGGCGGCAGCCAATCCGCTGCGAGGCGTCAGAAGCGACGGAGACTATGTCGCCGGCGTGCTTTCCTCGATAAAAAGCCCGGTCGTTCTCGTCGGCCATTCCTATGGCGGGTCGGTGATCAGCGACGCTGCCGATGGTCATGCCAATGTGAAGGCGCTGGTCTATGTCGCCGCATTTGCGCCGGAGGCGGGTGAAACCGCTGCGCAACTTGCAGGAAAGTTTCCAGGCAGCACGCTGGGTCCGACACTCGCTCCTCCTGTCGCGCTGTCAGGCGGTGGAAAGGATCTCTACATTCAGCAGGACAAGTTCCACGATCAGTTTGCCGCCGACGCTCCCGAAGCGCAAGCCAGACTGATGGCCGCAACGCAGCGGCCGATCGCGGAAGCCGCCCTCAACGAAGCCCAGGCCAAGGCTGCTTGGAAGAGCATTCCAAGCTGGTTCATCTACGGCGACGCGGACAAGAACATCCCGCCGCGAGCATCTGCCTACATGGCTGAACGGGCTCACGCCCGCGAAACGATCGCGATTAAGGGTGCTTCGCATGTGGTGATGGTGTCGAATCCTGGGCCCGTAGCGCGGCTGATCGAGAATGCCGCCAGGGAGATATCGCGATGAAAGCCGTCGTCATGAACCGCACCGGGGGACCTGATGCGCTCGAAATCGTCGAGCGCCCCGAAACTGCGCCCGCGAGCGGACAAGTTCTGGTCGAGGTCGCCGCGGCGGGCGTGAACTTCATGGACATCGGCGTCCGCCAGGGCATGGCCTGGACGGAAACGCCCAATCCCAAGGTTCTGGGCGTAGAGGGTGCCGGGCGGGTACTCGCCGTCGGCGATGGAGTCGAGCATTTCCGGCCCGGACAACGGGTTGCCAGAGTGTACGCGCCTGGAAGCTACACAGATCGGGCGATGGTACCGGCGGATGCGCTCGTGCCGATTCCGGACGGGATCGATGATCGCACGGCCGCGTCCGTGATGATGCAGGGGCTGACTGCCAGCCACTTCGCCACCGACTTCTATCCCGTCCAGCCCGGCGACGTGGCGCTGGTCCATGCGGCGGCGGGCGGCGTCGGATTGCTGCTCACCCAGATCATAAAGCTGAGGGGCGGGCACGTGATCGGCCGCGTCTCGTCCGCAAACAAAACCGCCGTGGCAAGAGAGGCCGGAGCAGACCATGTGATCGTGGACACTGAGGGGCGATTCGCCGAGGAAGTCGTTCGAATGTCCGGTGAAGGCGTCCACGTCGTCTTCGACGGTTCCGGCCCGAAGACCTTTCAGGCTTCGCTCGACTCCCTGCGTCGCTCCGGCACCTTCTGCTGGTACGGCCCGGTGCTGGGCGGTCCCGGACCGCTGGACATCATGAGCCTGCCGAAAAGCATCAAGATCGGCTACGCAAGGTTCTTCGATCATATCCACACGCCGGCACTGCTTCGCGCCCGCACCGGACAACTATTCGACTGGATCGCCAGCGGCGATCTGAAGATCCGGATCGGCGGCGTTTACCCGCTCGCCGAAGCAGCACGCGCACATGCCGATATGGAAAGCCGTGGCACCACGGGAAAGCTTCTGCTCATCCCCTGAGCCATCCGGTCTTCCTCACGATACGGTTTTCGCGAGGCGTCAATAGGCAAAGTTTCCGAGATCATTCCGCCGGTTGGCGCGCCGACATTCGCAAGGAAACGTCTCGTCGTGGCTGACCAGCAATCAGCGCGTCATAGGCCGTCAGGACCGCCTCTATGGTCTCGACACAGTCGATTTCGGGATGATTGGTGAGCTCGAAGACGGCGATCAACCCGTCCCCCAGGTTCTCCGCGCATGTAGGCAAGGAAGACCCTGTAGGCGTAAGCGTAAGCGTAAGCGGAAACGGGAGATACTTAGGCGCCAGTGCACCAGCATTCCGGCTCGAAAACTCACCCCCCTGAAGTTCACAGGTTCAAATCCTGATAGTCACGCACTCTGAAACGCGACCCATTTGTGCCCAAGCGCTGTTGACGAGTACGACAGCAGTACAACTTCGAGGAGGTGACGCCCCTTAAGTTTTTGAATAGACGTTGCTTTTCGCGACGTCCGTCCAATCCATCATCGGCGCCACGGCAACTTTGTGGCGTAACATATTCATTTTACTGTTTTTTCTGTCTCAGTCCGCCCGATACTCCGTTCGAATGACAGAGCAATTTGGCAAGAGATGCACACCTAACTGACCCGATATACGATTTTGCCGCCGCAACTGAAAGCAAATTGGCATGTCACAAATGTCACTGTACGCACCAGTTAGATGCCTGCCGTGGAACGATGGACCGCCGGCGGCATACCAGTCAGCCAAGGCGAAGCGTGTTGCGGGCGATCTGCCACGCGGATTCGACATGCCGCCGCGCCGCCTCCTCCGCCTCGTCCGGCTTGCGCGACCGGATTGCATCCATGATTTCGGTCATTTCGGCGATCGCCGGCTCGCGGCGGTTCTCCGACGCGATCGTCATTGAGCGGAGCTGGTTGATGCGGACATTCAGCCCCGTCACGATTTCCCAGGCAATGCGCTTGTCCGCCGCCTCGAACAGCGTTTCGTAGAACTTGGTCGTTGCCCGCATCACCTCGACAGGCGCACCGGACGCCCACGCCTCAAGCAGGTTCGTCAAGGCGGCATCGAGCAAAGCGACCTGCGCGTCCGTGGCCGTCAGGGCGCAAGCCCGCGCCGCGATGCCCTCGAGCAGCGCCCGCAATTCATAGATTTCGTCGGTGCGGCCGAGATCCGGCTTGGCCACGGCGGGTCCGTGGCCCGGTATCATCTGCACCAGGCCTTCCGCCTCCAACTGCCGCAGCACCTCGCGCACGACGGAACGGCTCACCCCGAGCTGATCGCATAGCGGCCGCTCGACCAGCCTTTCACCAGGCTGGAAATGGAAGCCCATGATCGCTTCACGCATGCGCTCCAGCGCCAGCGTCCTCAGCGTCTTGGCAGAGCGGTCGATCCGCAGCGTATCGCCTGACATTTTCTCTCCTTACCCCGATCCGGCCACAAAGCAGATTCCATAGCCGATTGACAAGGCTTCTGGTGCTCCATAGTATGGTATACCATAAGATGATGTAAAGATTTCGGCGTTGCACAGCGCCGTGGCGACCGAGGACTTTGATGAAACCAGCCATTCGAAAGATCGTCACCTACATCGAGAACACGTTAATCGAGGGCGGCAAGGAAGCCCCAAAACCGCTGCGTCTGATCGGTGTCGCCGCCGTGCTGACAAATCCTTGGGCGGGCCGCGGTTTCACCGACGACCTGTCGCCGGAGATCCGCGCCATTGCTCCCGTCCTCGGTGAACTGCTGACCCGCGAGATTATCGCCGTTGCCGGTTCCGGCGAGGCGATAGAGGGTTATGGCAAGGCCGCGGTCTGCGGCACGGCGGGCGAGATCGAGCATGCATCGGCGCTGATCCATACGCTGCATTTCGGCAACCATTACCGTCGCGCGGTCGGCGCCAAGACCTATCTCGCCTTCACCAATCTGCGCGGAGGGCCGAACACCCCGATCATGATCCCGCTGATGGACAAGAACGACGAAGGCCGCCGCTCCCACTATTTGACCGTACATTTCCAAATCGGCGACGCGCCCGCGCCCGACGAGCTGGTGGTGGCGCTTGGCGCTTCGATTGGCGGCCGCCCGCACCATCGTATCGGCGACCGCTATCAGGACCTCAAGGAGGTCGGAGACCTGCATGGCTGACGTCGCTGCCACCGCATGGGTCCGGGACACGGCTCCGGACGGCACCGGCTTCATCCGCGCCGGCTCCGGCGCACCGGTTCTGCTCATTCACGGTGTCGGCATGAACGCCGCAATCTGGCACGATCAGATCGCGGCGATGAAAGACCATCATGACCTGATCGCCATCGACATGCTCGGCCACGGCGTTTCACCGCTGCCGCCGGAAGAAGCCAGCCTGTCGGATTTCGCCGATCAGGCGGTTCGCCTTCTCGACCATCTTGGCGTGGCGTCGGTGTCGATCGTTGGCCATTCGATGGGCGCGCTGGTCGCACTGGAAATCGCCCTTCGCACCCCTTCGCGCGTTCGCTCCATCGTCTGTCTCAATGCGGTATTCCGCCGCCCCGCGGCCTTGGCGCAGGCCGTACGCCAGCGTGCGGCCGCGCTCGGCACCCATGGCAACCCTTCCGCCATTGCGGCTACGCTTGCTCGCTGGTTCGGCGACCCGCTGCCGGCGAACCTTATCGGGGCGGCCACCACAGCGCGCGCCGCCCTTGAAAGGGTCGACCCCGAAGGCTACGCGCGCACCTATCGCCTCTTTGCCCATGCCGATGCCGAGCACGCCGGTGCTCTCCCCGGTCTTGCCGCGCCGGCCCTGTTCATGACCGGGTCGCAGGACAGCAATTCGACCCCGGCCATGTCGGCGGCGATGGCGAGGCTAGCGCCGCACGGCCAATGCCTCGTGCTTAATGGAGAAAGACACATGATGGCAATGGCTTCTCCTGAAAAAGTGACCAAACACATCATGGAGTTTCTCGACACGGCAGGAGACGCTGGCGTGAAGCCGGAGACGGATGCAGTCTTTGACAGCGGCGAATTCCGGCGCGCACTCGGCTCGTTCCTGACCGGCGTCACCATCGTCACAACGATCAGCGCGGCAGGCGAGCCGCGCGGCTTCACCGCCAACTCCTTCACCTCGGTCTCGCTCGAGCCGCCGCTGGTGCTTGTCTGCATCGCCAAGAGGGCGCTGGGGCACAGTGCTTTTTCGACGTCGAGAGGTTTCGCCATCAACATCCTGTCAGAGGACCAGAAGGCCCATTCCGGCATCTTCGCTTCCAAAGCAGCGGACAAGTTCGCGGCCGTGAGCTGGCAACCGGGCCGGACCGGCAATCCGCTGATCGACGGCTCCGTTGCGATGTTCGATTGCGGCATGGAGCAGCTGGTCGATGCTGGCGATCACTCGATCCTCATCGGCCGCGTCCGCGACTTCAGCCACAACGGAGCCCAGCCCCTCGGTTATTGCAGAGGCACCTACGTCACGCCTGGCCTCAGCCAGGAGGCGCTGGCGGCGGCGCCCCCCGATACGGAGGTCGGCGCCATTCTCGAGAACGAGGGCCGTGTGCTGTTCGTCGAAACGGCCGACGGGATTTATGAATTGCCTGCGGGGCGCGGACTGGGCACGCCCAACGATGCGCGCAGCCTCAAGGGGCGCCTTGCCGCCAAGGCCATAGACGCCCAGCTCGGCTTCCTGTTCGCGGTGTGGGACGATGCCGCCGAACCCTGGCGCACGCATGTTTATTATCGCGGAACGGTCGAGGGATCCTATTCCGACGATCGCCAGATGCGGCTTGTCGACATCGAGAAGATCGCGGATCTGAAGATCGCCGATCCCGCAGTGCGTTCGATGCTTGCCCGCTATGCGCGCGAACGTACGGAAGATGCATTCGGCGTCTATGTCGGCAACGAGGTCGAAGGCGAAGTCCGGCCGCTCGCCAAGCCCTCGCCTTCTCAAATTTCTCTTTCCGGCCGCGGGTGAAGCCGATGAAATTTTCGCTTTTCGTCCACATGGAGCGATCGGATCCGGCCAAGCCGCATTCCGAGCTTGTCGGCGAGCTGGAGGACCTGGTCGTCCAGGCCGAAGAGGCAGGGTTCGAGACTGCCTGGATCGGCGAGCATCACGGCATGGAATTCACCATCTCGCCGAACCCGTTCATCAACATCGCCTGGCTCGCCGCCAAAACCAGGCGCATCCGGCTCGGCACCGGAACCATCGTCGCGCCGTTCTGGCACCCGATCAAGCTTGCCGGCGAAGCGGCGATGGCCGACGTCATCACCGGCGGCCGTCTCGACATCGGCATTGCGCGCGGCGCCTACGCTTACGAATACCAGCGACTTTTCCCAGGCCTCGAGGCCTGGGGTGCCGGCCAGCGTATGCGCGAGATGGTACCGGCGATCCGGGGCCTTTGGGATGGTGATTTCGAACTCGCCGGCGAGTTCTGGTCGTTTCCTTCAACCACCTCGTCGCCCAAGCCGCTGCAAAAGCCTTATCCGCCGATCTGGGTGGCCGCGCGCGATCCGAACTCGCACGACTTTGCGGTTTCCAGCAAATGCAACGTCCAGGTGACGCCGCTCGCCTCGGGCGATGGCGAAGTGGCCAGCCTGATGGAGCGTTTCAATGCAGCGTGCAATGCCCACCCCGACGTACCAAGGCCGGAGATCATGCTGCTGATGCATACTTTCGTCGCCGAGGATGCCGCGGAGGCTGACCGGCTCGCGCAGGATCTGTCGCAGTTCTACTGCCAGTTCGGCGCCTGGTTCCAGAACAAGAAGCCGGTGCACCAGGGCATAATGGAAGCGCTGACCGAAGACGAGATCGCGGCCATGCCGCAATATGCGCCTGACAAGATCAAGCAGAACCTGGTCATTGGCGAAGCCGACGAGGTGACCGCCAGGCTGAAGGCCTACGAAGCGCTCGGCTACGATCAGTATTCGATCTGGATCGACAGCGGCCTTTCCCATCGGCGCAAGAAGAAATCGCTGCAGCTCTTCATCGACAGGGTGATGCCGGCCTTTTCCGAGCCGAAAGCTGGATTGCGATGAGCACCACTCAATTCAGGAATTATATTGACGGCAGCTTCGTCGAAGTGGTGGCGACCTTCGACAGCATCGATCCCTCGACGGGCGCGCCATGGGCGAAGATGCCCGCTGCGTCGTCTGATGACGTCGACCGCGCCGTCGAAGCTGCTCACCGGGCGCTTGGCTCCGGCACGTGGCCGGCAATGACGGCAACGGCACGCGGCAAGCTTCTGGTGCGGCTCGGCGATCTGGTGGTCGCCAATGCCGACCGGCTGGCGGAACTCGAGACGCGCGATACCGGCAAGATCATACGCGAGACCCGCGCCCAGATCGCCTATGTCGGCGACTATTACCGCTATTATGGCGGGCTGGCGGACAAGCACGAGGGCTCGTTTGTTCCCATCGACAAGGCCGACATGGAAGTGACCATCCGGCCGGAGCCAATTGGCGTCGTAGCCGCCATTGTGCCGTGGAACTCGCAGCTCTTCCTGTCCGCCGTCAAGCTCGGGCCGGCGCTGGCGGCCGGCTGCACCATCGTTCTGAAAGCATCGGAAGACGGCCCTGCCCCGTTGCTGGCCTTCGCCGAACTCGTCCATGAGGCGGGATTTCCCGCCGGGACCGTGAACATCCTGACCGGCTTCGGCCACGATTGCGGTCACCGGCTGACCAGTCATCCGCTCGTCGCCCGCGTCGCCTTCACCGGCGGTCCCTCGACCGCTCGGCAGATCGTCAGGAATACGGCGGAAAACCTCGCCTTCACGACGCTCGAGCTCGGCGGCAAAAGCCCGGTCGTGGTGTTTGCCGATGCCGATCTGGACAGCGCCGCCAACGCGGTCGTTGCCGGCATCTTCGCTGCCACCGGCCAGAGCTGCGTCGCCGGCTCGCGGCTGCTGGTCCAGCGCTCCGCGAAGGACGAATTCCTCGCCCGGCTCAAGCGCAAGGCCGAGGCGATCAGGATTGGCGATCCGCAGGATCCCGCGATCGAAATGGGACCGCTCGCCACCTCGCGCCAGCGCGAATGGATAGAGAAGATCATTGCTGAAAGCCTGGCCGCGGGCGGGCAACTGGTCACCGGCGGCATTCGCCCCGCGGGCATGGCGGACGGCTTCTATTACGCGCCGACGATTATCGACGCGCCTGATCAGACCCTTGCCTGCGTGCGCGAAGAGCTCTTCGGCCCGGTGCTCTGTGTGCTAGCCTTCGACGGCGAAGCTGAAGCGCTTTCGCTCGCCAACGACACGAAGTTCGGCCTGGCGTCCGGCGTGTTCACCACCAATCTGGCAAAAGCCCACCGCATGGCGCGCGGCATCCATGCCGGCGTGGTCTGGATCAACACCTATCGGGCGGTCTCGCCGCTGGTTCCGTTTGGCGGCTACGGCCAATCCGGGCTCGGCCGCGAGGGGGGCCTCGATGCGATCCGCGACTACACGCGTTCGAAATCGGTGTGGATACGCACCTCCGACGACCCGATTCCCGATCCTTTTGTCATGCGGTAGCCGCCGCTGGCCGGAGATGCGCGATCAAGGCGAAAACGACCGATCGCGAACGGACAACAACGAACAACAGAGGAGAACGACATGAAACTGATCATCACCGGCTTCCTTGCCGGATTTATTGCAACGACAGTTCTGGCAACGACGGCGGCAAAGGCCGAGGACATGGTGTTCACCAGTTGGGGCGGGACGACCCAGGAAGCGCAGACCAAATCCTGGGCCGAGCCGTTCACCGCTGCATCCGGCATCAAGGTCATGCAGGACGGCCCGACCGACTACGGCAAGCTGAAGGCGATGATCGACAGCGGCAGTGTCAACTGGGACGTCGTCGACGTCGAGATGGATTTCGCCATCAAGGCGGCCAAGGACGGTCTGCTCGAGCCGATCGACTTCAAGACCGTGCCGAAGGCCGACCTCGATCCGCGCTTCACCACCGATCACGCCGTCGGCAGTTTCTACTATTCCTTCGTGCTCGCCTGGAACAAGGGCGCCGTTTCGGGTGAACCGGCCGGCTGGGCCGACATGTTCGACCTGACGAAGTTCCCGGGCAAGCGGACCTTCTACAAATGGTCGGCGCCCGGTGTCATCGAGATCGCGCTGCTGGCCGATGGTGTTCCGGCGGACAAGCTCTATCCGCTGGATCTCGATCGCGCCTTCAAGAAACTCGACACGATCAAGTCGGACATCGTCTGGTGGGGCGGCGGGGCGGAGTCGCAGCAATTGATCGCATCCGGCGAAGCAACGTTCGGCCAGCTGTGGAACGGCCGCGTCTTCGCACTGGACAAGGATGGCGCCGATGTCGGCGTCTCCTGGAACCAGAACCTGACCGCAGCCGACGTTCTGGTGGTACCGAAGGGTGCCAAGAACAAGGATACGGCGATGAAATTCCTCGCCGCGGCGAGCAGCCCCGCCGGCCAGGCCAAATTTGCCGAAGCCAGCGGCTATGCGCCGATCAACACCAAGGCCAAGGCAGAGATGCCGGCCGATGCCCTGAAATCGCTGCCGGACGCTCATGTCGACGGACAGATCAATCTCGACATGAACTACTGGGCCGCCAATCGGGACACCATCGCCGCGCGCTGGTATGCCTGGCAGGCGAAATAAGCCCGCCCTTGAACCGCAATGGACGAGACGGTTCGCGCCGTCTCGTCCCCGTAGCCGGGTCGCTGTCATGTCGGTCGAAACACGCCGGAACTTTGGAACGGTGCGGGTGCCGGCAGGCCTCAATGGCCTGCTGCCGGCCCTGATTCTGATTATGCTGTTCTTCGTCGTCCCCGTGCTGGCGCTGCTTTTGCGCAGCGTCACGGAGCCCGAGCCAGGCTTGCAGAACTATGCTGCCCTGCTTGGTGACGGCACCTATGCGCGGGTGTTCTTCAACACATTCCTGGTCGCGACGTTGGTCACCATCGTCACGGTCCTTGTCGCCTTTCCGGTCGCCTGGATGCTGGCGATCATGCCTTCGGGACTGGCCTCGATCATCTTTGGCATCATCATTCTGTCGATGTGGACGAACCTGCTCACCCGCACCTATGCCTGGATGGTGCTCCTGCAGCGTACCGGGGTCATCAACCGGATGCTGATGACCATCGGCGTCATCGACCAGCCGCTGCCGCTCATCAACAATCTCACCGGCGTCACCATCGGCATGGTCTATATCATGCTGCCCTTCATGATCCTGCCGCTGGTCGGCACGTTACGGGCGATCGATCCGATGACGCTGCGTGCGGCGTCGCTGTGCGGCGCAAGCCCTTTCCAGGCGTTCCGCCGCATCCTCGTGCCGCTGTCGCTGCCCGGCGTCGCCGCCGGTGGCCTGATGGTCTTCGTGATGTCGCTCGGCTACTTCGTAACACCGGCACTGCTCGGCGGCACGTCGAACATGATGCTTGCCGAAATGATCGCGCAGATGGTCCAGTCGCTGCTCAACTGGGGGCTCGGCAGCGCCGCAGCCTTCATCCTGCTTGTCGTCACCATGGCTCTCTACGCACTGCAGCTGCGCCTTGTCGGTGCCAGGCGCACGAGCGGAGGCATCTGAGATGCTGCTCGACTATGACCGCATGGGTGGACTACGGGTTGCCCTGCTCGGCTTCACCGCGCTGGTCGCTGGCTTTCTTCTGTTGCCGGTGGTCTTCATTGTCCTGCTCTCCTTCGGCTCGTCGCGCTGGCTGGCTTTTCCGCCGCCCGGCTGGACGCTCAAATGGTACCAGGAGCTTTTTGCCGATCCGGCCTGGCTCGACGCCGCGCTGACCAGCGCTCGGATCGCCACCATGACGGCGATCCTGGCAGTAGCGATCGGCCTGCTCGCCTCCTTTGCCCTGGTTCGCGGAAGGTTTGCCGGACGTGAGATCCTGCGCGGCCTGCTGCTGACGCCGATGGTGCTGCCCGTCGTTGTCTTCGCCATCGCCATCTACGCCTTCTTCCTTCGCCTTGGCCTCGGCGGCACCACCATCGGCTTCGTAACCGCCCACACCGTGCTGGCGCTGCCCTTCGCCATCATTCCGATCGCCACCGCGCTCGAAGGGTTCGACAAGTCGATCGAGGACGCGGCAATCGTCTGCGGGGCAAGCCCGCTCGAGGCCAGGCTCAGGATCACCTTGCCGTCGATCCGGATCGGCATCTTCTCCGCCGCGATCTTTTCCTTCCTCGCCTCGTGGGACGAAGTCGTGGTGGCGATCTTCATGGCCAGCCCCAGCTTGCAAACCTTGCCCGTCAAGATCTGGGGCAGTCTGCGGTCGGACCTCAGTCCGGTGATCGCCGCTGCCTCCAGCCTGCTGGTCGGGCTGACGCTTGCCCTGATGGTGATGACGGCGCTGCTGCAGCGAAAGTTCCGGACATGACCCACCCTTTCCTCTCCATCCGCAATCTGCGCAAGGCGTTCGGGGCGATCGTCGCCGTGCACGACGTCACGCTGGACATTCCCAGGGGCGAGTTCCTGACCTTCCTCGGGCCCTCCGGTTCGGGAAAATCGACGACGCTCTACGCGATCGCCGGCTTTCAGGACCCGACTTCCGGCGATGTCTTGCTGGAAGGAAAGTCGCTGCTTGCAGTGCCCCCGCATAAGCGCAACATCGGCATGGTCTTCCAGCGCTACACGCTGTTTCCGCATCTGACGGTGGCCGAAAACGTCGCTTTTCCGCTGCGGGTTCGCCGCCGGCCGGACGCCGAGGTGAAGAAAAAGGTCGCCGACATGCTGGCCCTGGTGCGGCTCGAAAGCTTTGCCGGACGCTTACCCGGTGCGCTGTCGGGCGGCCAGCAGCAGCGCGTCGCGCTGGCCCGGGCGCTGGCCTACGATCCTCCGATCCTTTTGATGGACGAGCCATTGTCGGCGCTCGACAAGAAGCTGCGCGAGGAAATCCAGGGCGAAATCCGCCGCATCCATCGCCAGACCGGCGTCACCATTCTCTACGTCACCCACGATCAGGAAGAGGCGCTGCATCTGTCGGACCGCATCGCCCTGTTCAAGGATGGCCGCATCGAGCAGACCGGCACCGGCGAGGATCTCTATCTCAGGCCGGCGACCGATTTCGTCGCCAGCTTCATCGGCAATTCGAATTTCCTCGCCGCCGAACATCTCGGCACCACCAACGGCACGACAACGATCCGCATGACAGACGGTTCGGTCATATCCGGAGTCAGGGCCAACGGCACGTTCGGCAAAGGCCAGAAGACCAGGCTGATGATCCGGCCCGAAGCCTTTAGCATGGAGCGGAGCCCGGCGAGCGCGGAACTGAATGTCGAGATCGTCGACATCGCATTTTACGGCGAGCGCCGGCGGATCGTCGCGCGCATCGCCGCTGGACAGGAGGTTGACATCAGGCCGACCTCTGCCGCCATGCAATCGCAGGATGTGTGGCCCTGCAGCCGGCAGGTCTTTTTCGATCCCGCTGCTGCATTCCTGTTTCCGGCCTGACTAAGCCGCGGTGGATCGCCGCTCTTCAACGCTTCGCAGCGATGGAAGCGTGCTTGGGAACAAGCTGTGGTTAGGTCCATCATCAGCTTCGGTCAGCAAGCGCGCAACGTGATCGACGCTGCAGTCGGCTGATTGGATGGCGGGCGCAACTCCCGTATCCATTGACAGTCGTCATGCTCGGTTGGAAGATGAAGAAGGTCAGCGGCGATAGCCATACGGGAAGGCAATGGTCCAACCGCCAGATACCGGACACCATCCTGGCAGCGTCGTCGCGGTCATCGTCATTTGTTTGATCATCGTTGCTTTGTTCTTCATAGGCTTCAGATACTCAAGGCCAGGCCAGGGTACCCTCGTTATTCCTGGCGGTACGCTGCAGCAACCGTGAATCCGACCCCTTGGCGCTGACGCGGAGCCGTTCTCAGGCTGCCAAAAGTGCCCCGGCGGGACTGGGGGACGCCGCAGAATGGGCCGGCGGTTCGCAGCCGGTCTTTTGCTTCCCGCCGCGGCATTCCTTTCCCACCTAAACAACCAAGCCTGACCGGTGTGAGGTCGACCATACTAGGAGACGACGAGCGCCCAGCCACTAGGCGCTAGACGGCCCTGATCAGCCGGAGCAGAGAAAGCGCTTCGAAAAAGGTTCCCTTGCGAAAGGCGAGATAGGTCGGCTCTTCGACACCATGGAACCGGCGCTTGAAGGCCGCCTGCCCCTGCAGATTGAAGCGGGTGCGATTGACCCAGGGGGAGTCATAGGCACGCTGGAAGGCGTGCCGCCAGAAATCGCTTTCGGCAAACCCGCTAGGTCCGATTTCGACAAGCGGCGACAGGCCTAGGGTGACGACGGAAACACCTTCATCGCGAAAGCGGTCGACCGCGAATTTGGTCAGGCCGATCTCGGCATGCGCCGAGGCATCAATGTGCTTGCGCTTGAACGAGGTGGTGTAGCCGATGACCTTGCCGTCGCTGAACAGCGGATCGAAATCCAGCAAGGCCACGAGCTCCCCATCCGGACCGTGCAGGACGAAACGGCGCATATCGACGCCAAGGTGATCGGCAAAGGGCCTGTTGAGAAATCTCATCTCCCAGCGCTTGACGATGCGGTCGGCCCGCCAATTCTGGGAGAGCCTGGCAATCTCGTCGAGGAAGACAGCCCCGTTGTCCTCTGCGAAGGAAAAACCCTTCTTCAAGAGCCAGCGTTCGGAATAGCGCACTGTCTCATTGCGCTTTCCGGAAAAGTCGTGTCTGGGCAGGACAAGCCTGGTGTCGACGCCGAGGCGGTTGACCTGATAGCCAAGCCCGGCAAGCACGCGCGCCGTCTGGTCGCCGATCTGCACGAACCACGGGCTGCCGGCAACCTCGATGAAACGTCTGATATAGTCGCGCCAATCGGCCGGGGCAGCCACTGGATCACCGAGCGCGAAATGATGTCGCGTTTTGCTGCCGTAAGCGATGTAGCCCTGGGCATCGCCGAAGTAGTGAAGCCCCTTCTGCACGGCGGTCGAATAGGCAAGGGAAAAATCACCATGGCGACGGACCAGCGCCAGGCGCTCGACATGGTTCAGCTGCAGCCGCGGTATTTTAGGCCCGCGGTTCTCCAGGAAACGATCGAGGCGTCTTCGCAGTGACGGCATGGTCGACTTTCGCGTGCCGGCTAGGCCGATGAAAGAGCTGACGGACCCCAAACCGATCATATTGCCGCGAGCTGATCCTTATCTCAGCGCGGCATGTTTACCCGGCCGGAGCCGCCAGATTCGTAGGCGCAATCTGCCCCGGTCCCGCCCCCAGGCGGCAACACGCATTGTTGTCGACGCCCAGCGCCTGACGGCTGGTTGCTGCGCCCTTGGCGACACGAAAATCAATGCCACTTTCGGAAGCGCCCAGGTCACCTGCCAAACACGATGTTCTTATCGAACGGCGCTCTGAGAAGATTCCGCTTGATCGGAAGCCAGGAACTCGTCGCGTTCTGCTATCCACAAATCGGCGTAGTCGACATTCTGCCATTCGGCAAACCATGGGCCGCCGCTGGTATAGTGGACCGCCTTAGGTGTGCCGACCGCAGGCTTTTCATTCCAACCTTCGAGCCAATTCCACTCTACCGGCAATGAGCCCAAATCTTTGTCGGCAACCCACTGCATTCGGTGAAGATAGGCGCCACTTTCCTGATTCACGACCTCTGGCGTGAGCGATCTGACCGAAGGATGCGCGCAATTGAACAGCATCAGCGACGACCAGTTTTTCCGAGGATAGGACGTCTGGACCACACCATCCATCTTGGTTGTGGCCTTCGGCGTATAGTCATGCTGGACGCAATAGACCGCCTTGTCCGAGTCCGTATATTTCAGCAGGCCTGCGACGTCACCAAGCCACAGGAAATCGCAATCGCAAAACAGGGCCCAACCCGTGTAGTCGGCGAGAAAGGGCGTGAGGAAGCGCGTGTAGGTGAACTCCGTTGAGGCGAGCGGATCTTTTTCCCGCCAATACAGCCCGCGGGCACGCATCTCGTCCTGTTTGATCGGAATGACGGAGACAGGCGCCGACGCATGTTTGAGCAGCGAGTGTCGCGCGACGTCGTACGCGATCGGCTCACGGCTGTCCCATCCGATAAATACCCTAAACGCATCAGTCATATTCACTACCCTGGCTTTCGATTTTTACGGTCGTACACTAACTAGTTGGCGATGGCTCGGCAACAATTGCGGTCAACCAAGCCGGTTTCTCACAGATTTGTCCTGGCCTCAGTGTTGCTTTTTTGGGTGGACCGGGCCTCGCATTCCCAATGCGACACGGGCCCATTTCTGATAGGTGTAGCTGGCCGAATACGCGGCCACCATCGCACCAATGGAACCGTCCAGAAATCCCAGCCGGAAAATATAGCTGCGCACATAGGCCCAGACCGAGCGCAAAACCGCCTTGCCTATCGAGCTTTTTTTGCCCTCGGCAAGCAGTTGCGCGGCGGACGCTTCTGCGTACCGGCCGATCTTGTCGTGGGCATCTGCCAAGTCGGTAATGGAATCGTGCTCGATCGGCTGGGACAATCGGCTGACCTTCCCGTTCACCAATACCTTCTCGTGCACGGTGTCGTCGCTGAACCGCCCGGAGCGGCGACGGAAGAGCCTGAGCACCAGATCGGGCGACCAGCCGCTATGGCGGACAATGTGCCCGCAAAAGCGCGATCTTCTCGGTATTTCGAAGCCGTCATTGGCTTTTGGGTCGGCGATTGCGGCCCTTATTTCCGCGCCGAGCGGCGCCTCCACCCACTCATCGGCATCCAGCGAGAGGATCCAATCCCCCGTTGCCGCGGCCAGCGCACGGTTTTTTTGCGCGCCAAAACCGGGCCAATCAACGGTCATCAGGACCTTGGCCCCCAGAGCACCGGCAATCTCCCTGGTCCTGTCGCTGCTGTTGTTGTCGAGAACGA
Organism: Mesorhizobium sp. M0800; assembly: GCF_040320095.1. Taxonomy (NCBI): domain Bacteria; kingdom Pseudomonadati; phylum Pseudomonadota; class Alphaproteobacteria; order Hyphomicrobiales; family Phyllobacteriaceae; genus Mesorhizobium; species Mesorhizobium sp. M0800. The sequence goes on along the minus strand of NZ_JAMYOZ010000004.1, from coordinate 134,883 downwards.
CGATCTCATCGGCAAAATGGACCGACCGAAGGCATTGCGCGATGGATGCCTCCTCGTTGCGGGTGATGATAATAACCGAGAGCGCCGGCACGGTCAGAATGTTCCGGCATCAAAGCTGCCACTGTCATTCGAATGCATCTGCAGCATCGGCTCCCGCTCCGTTGGCACACTGAGGGTACTAACTTGATCTAACAAAGTCGAAAATCATTTCAGATCAAGGCTTTCATACAGCGCCATCATTCGCTTGATCATGACATTGAAATCATAGTGTTCGGCTGCCGCTCTCACCCGGGCTGCGGTCTCAGGTCGTGACGACAACTGCAGCGCGTGCGCGAGCGCTGCAGCGAGGTCGCTTTCGCTGGCCGCATCGCAAACGAGCGTCGGCTCGAACCGCTCGACAAGCTCGCGCGCTCCACAGCCGGTGCTTACCAGGGCGGGCAAGCCGCTGGCCATCGCTTCGATGACCACTGTGCCGAAAGGATCATAGATGGAAGGCAGCACGGCAATATCGGCCGCGCCGTACCACGGCAGCATGTCTTTCTGCGGCCCCAGCATCTTGAGCCGTGCGCCGAGACCGAGCCTGTCACCGACCTGCCTGAAGGCGTTGGCGCGCGAATCATGGCCGATGACCCACAATTCAGGCTCGCCATCGAGCCTGGCGACCGCCTTCATCAGTGCAAGAAGTCCTTTTCGCGCAAAGCCCGAGCCGACAAACAGGACGACCGGCCTGTTTTCGTCAACGTCGAGCCGCGCGCGGATTGTCGCCCGATGCTGCTGGCGCAGCTGCGGGTTGAAGCGGTCGAGATCCACCCCGTTGGGAATATGGTGCACATTTTCCGCCGGATAATCGTAGTGACGGACAATGTCCTCTGCCACCATCTTCGAAATGGCAATGACAGCTTTGAGCCTCGGGCTGGCGTAGGTTGCACGTTCAAGGCGCAGCGTCTGGCGGTGAAAGGGGCTCAGCGCCATTGCCGCCCTGCCAAGCCGCGTCTCGAAACGCCGCCGCTCGGCAAGATAGGCGGCATGAACGCCCTCCCCGGCCCGGAAAACATCGCAGCACGGGAGGCGATCGTTGCTCTGCACCAGCGCCGGTGGCATCTCGGCGATCTTGCGGCAGGCGGCTTGAGCAAAGGACGCCGCCCGCAGCGAACGCGGAAAGCGGCGGCCGGCACAATGGATGAATTCTATGCCTTCATAGCGCGGCCAGTCGCCGGAGAGCACGGCCACCGGCCGCTGACGCGCGGCGAATGCGGCCATGATGTTTTCCAGCATGATCTCGCCTCCGCCAAAAGGCGCATAACGCTGGCGCACGAACAGGATCGGCCTGTCGAATTGATTTTCGGTGCCACGAATGCCGGCGTGCATGGGGTCTGGGCTCCGGCCTTGTTGCCATCTGACGATGTCTATAGAGGCCAGCGCGCATCGGCAACAGTTGGAAAGCTCACCCGCCGGAACTCAGAACAGGCCTGTGTCCATTGTCCGCAACTGCTTGCGATTTGCCTAACGGTGCTGCATGTAGAAATTAACTGCAAACAGCGGATCAGCGCCAGCTCCAGCCGGGCGGTGACCGCCATGAGGGGAATCGATGGCTTGAGCAAAGCAACCTGGCCCGCCATTGTCCGCCGGACGATTACCGACACCGCCATATATCGGCTGAGACACACTTTCGGAAGACGGGCAGAAGTGTCATCGCTGCGGCCGATAACGCCCCTTAAAGCGAATGACCTGCCTTTGATCCTCGTGATCCGCAACGAGGCGGACAGGCTACGCCCGTTCCTGAAGCACTATCGCGAACTCGGCGTCACCAGATTCGCCGTCCTCGATGATCGCTCGACAGACGGAACAGCTGAGCTTCTGGCCGAGCAGCCAGATGTCGATCTATTCAGCTCGCCGATCACCTATTCGCAGTCGGACCTGGGAAACCTTTGGCGTCAGGGGATTGTGCAGATCTATGGTCAGCCTCGCTGGTATCTGACCGTGGATGCCGACGAATATCTTGTCTATGACGGTATGGATCAGCATCCGCTCGGTGCGATGGCCGACTGGCTCAAGCGGCGCGGAATGACACGCCTGCTGGCGCCGATGATCGACATGTATCCGAGCGGAAACATCTGGGACGTACCCTTCGATCCCATCGTGCCGCCATGGCAAGTTGCGGACCATTTCGACGGCAGCGGCTATGAGGTGACGAGGAGCCCCCGGCATCTCAAGATCACAGGCGGCCCGAGAACCCGGCTTTTCGCCAGGCAGCACAAGTTGACCAAGTTTCCTCTGATATATGTTGATCGCCAGACGATTTTTACGTCGATTCACTCACCGCTGCCCTACTGGCGAAACTATATAAAGGGATTGGCTGGCCTGCTTCATTTCAAGTTCTTCGCCGATTTCAACGACAAGGCGCAGGTCGCGGTGGCGGAAGGTCAGTATTGGAACGGCGCTTCCAAATATCGCCAGTATCATGAGGTATCGAGCGGTAAAGCCGCTCTCAGCGCGATGAGCGAACAGTCAATGCGGTACGAAGGCGCTCACAGCCTGTTCAAAACGGGTTTGATCGACAAAATTGATTGGTAGACGGCATTTCAAGCAGATGCCGAACCGACATCATGCATAACCGAATGCTTTCATAAGCTGGGCACCTCGTCCTTGTACCAGGTCCTGTAGCTCGGCGTTTCCAAGTTCGGAGCGCCATCTTCCGCTCCCGTCATAGATCGGCTGATTGACCTGTTGGTTCCGGAGCACCGCATGTGGCGTCTCGCCGCTGGCGTCGGTCGGCTTGAACCACTGCTGCGGGTTCTTGTGATAGTCGAGGAGATCCGGGCTGAAGGTTACATCGAGAAAGCCGCATATCTGCTCGACGACTTTGGCCGGATTCTCGACCAGGTCCTCATAGCGATAGATCAGCACATCCGGCTTTCCCCGTTCCGCAAGAACCAGCGCGTTGTCGTTGATCCAGCGGTCGAGAGCCTCCGTTGGGTCGCCAAGTCGTTTGATCAGGGACGCTACGACGTCGCGCCCATCTCGCACCGGCATGACGAAACGCGCGCCGGGCACGAGCCGGCGAATGCGGGCGACACGGCGGATATGCCGCGGTGTCTTTTCAAGCAGCACGTTCTTTCCAGCATCGAGCGCCGCCCGCTTCAGTTTCCAGAAGCGGAACATCGCCAGTGGCGTCCACTTGAAGAAAATGTTGGTTTCCTGGAGCGGCAGGTAGACGTCGGGATGCGACGCAAGGATCGTCGCAATCAACGTCGTCCCGCTATGGCCGCAGCCGCAAATGAATCCGGTCCGCATCACCATGTCGGCAATGCTCCCTAACCCAAGGCGACCCGGGCGCGGTTATCGACGCGAGCGTAGCACAAGCCGTTCGTGCTAAAAACCTTGTCCAGCTTCTCCCAATATTCGAACTTAGCCAACTGCTCGTCACAATAGGCCACGTCGTCCTCGGAAAGATATTCGCCGTAACCGCCTATCTTGCCCTTGCGCACCTTGAAGCTTTCGGGATCATTCGCATCGCGCGGCTGTAATATCTTGCCGTATCGATCGGACAGATCACCGGTCGATTCACTCACTTTCATCTTGTCGAACGTTCGGTTGTTCGCCACCTCGACAAGCGTCCGATCGTCAGCCTGCTGGTTCAGGAATCCAAGGATCGCGCGAAGGACACCAGCCGTATCCCGATGCATATCTTCATATTGAAGATACCGGATTTCGCGCATCCGGGGCATGGCCGCGAACCAATGCAGATTAAATCTGATGATCTTTTCAATCCCATGATTGTCGCTTCTGATAAAATCGCTGAACGATCCCGCTGGAAGCATGTGGCGCTTCTGAACCTGAAAGTACCCTGAGACCACCGTATCTCTTGGATCGCGAACAAGCATTATTGTTCTTCTCTTCTTGTATCGAGATTTATTCTCCTTTAGGCCCGATATCGGTCGAAGTAACTTGTGGTCGGTTCCGTCGTGAATGTATTGAACTTCAACTCCGAGATCGTCCAGCATGACACGTAGCCACGTGCGCCCGGATTTTGGAAAGGATACGATAAGAGGAAGAGGCGGCGCTTTGGCCTGGAAAAATTTTAGAAAGGACATGTTTAGAAAGGACATGGAGAGACCTCCTTTAGATTATCAGAGCTGGCGCCCGAACCGCTGCCGGCCAGACCAACCCCATTACTGGGCGCCTAAGCCTACGGCTGATTCGAACACAAGGCAGAAATGCCAGCAAGAATTGCGATCCTCTGCGGGGCGAATTGGCCTTTACTATATCCCGGTTCGGAATGCCTTATGTTTTTTGGCCTGTTGCGACGACTGTTCGACACGGGCGCTCCATTCCGCGGTCCGTCGGCCGAACTCCTTAATGCGCATCGCGTCGAAGCGTATTCAGTGACGCGCTTTTGGACGACATGCATTAGCCACTCACTTTTGTGAGCCATGGCGCCAGAATGGACTCGGCCTCGCCCATCACCACGGACCAGGGGCGTTCCCGTTTCGAGACCAGCACGGCCGATGGATAGTAGGGCGTGCGGTCGCCCTCGACCGGCCAGGAGCGTTTGAAGCCGTCGCCCAGAATGAAAACCGAGGGGATGCCGAGCGCGCCGGCCAGATGCGCTCCGGTATTGCTGATGGTCACCACGGCGTCCATCGCGGCAACCTGCGCGGCGAAAAGATCCATGTCGACGAGCTGATCGACCGATCTGTCATGAAGAATGCGCTCCGGCTCACCGTCGGTCAGGATCTTCAGATCGGTCTCGATCTGGCCGTACTGCAGCGAGACGAACCGGAGGTCCGGTCGGCCGATCAGGTTTCGCCAGGCGGCAAGCGGCGGCAGGTCTTTGCCGGGATTGGAGCTGCCCCATGCGATACCGACCAACGGCCGTCCTTCCTTCCGGTAGCGGGCGCGAAGTTCAGCGACCCGGGCCGGATCCGGCTTAAGGGGCACGAAATGCTCGCGGATCGTCGCCTCGTCGGTTTCGAAAACGGCAGTCAGATGCTGGACGCCGGCGAAGGCCTGCGCCTCGGCATAGGCGGCCTTGCCGCCAGCGCCGACCGGCCGCACATCGGCGGTCGGAAAAGTGCGCTGAAAGAGCGGTACCAGGCGGCGCTCGACCAGCACGATCGAGCGGGCGGCGCGCGCCAGGGCACAGCCGACGGAACTCGCATGATGGATCGCGGTGGCCAGACCCTGCTTTTCGGTTTCCATCAGATCGATCAGCAGTGTCTGGCCAGAAATATCCTGGCCCAGCCACTCGCCATCGACGCGGCCGTTGACGATGTGGCGTCGGGCGATCCTGAGTTCGGCGGCTGCGCCATAAGCGCCCATCCGCATCAGCGCCTTGCTGAGCTCGTCGATCAGGTGGACCTCGCCCCTCGACTTCGCAATGGATCCAAGAGCCAGGGCTTTCGGCAGTGCCGCCGGCCAATCGCGGGACTCGACGCTTCGCCGATAATCCGCCATCTGATCGGCAATGTCGCCGTCGCGCCAGCGAAGGAAGAGCTGCCGGCGGTGACGTCGGAACCAGACCTTGTATTTGTAGCCTGCAAGCGCGACAGCGCGGCGCAACCGGCCGAGAAGTAGGCTACCTTCCATCGCCAGCTCCGCTGATGATTTGCATGACCCGTCCGCCTGCTTCCTGCACTGCCGACGCCCAGGCTCGGCCGCCTTTTCGGACCAGTCGAACGCTCGGATATGCGGCGACGGTCTCACCGAAAGCAGGCCAGGACAGCCGAAATCCATCGTCGAGCATGACAATCGTCGGCACGCCGAGCGCTCCGGCCAGGTTGGCGCCGGTATTGCTGATCGTCACCACCGCGTCGAGCGCCGCAATTTGGGCGGCAAAGCGGTCCATGTCCGTCAACTGGTCGACGGAAGCGTCATGGATGATGCGCCCCGGCGCGTGGCGCTCGAACTCGGAGAGGGCCGGCCCGACATCGCCATATTGCAAGCTGACGAGGCGCCCCGGCAGGCTGCTGAACAGCGTCCGCCAATCGTCCAGGGCCGGCAGATCCTTGCTCTTGTTGAGGCTTCCCCAGGCAAATCCGATCAGGGGACCTGGGCCGCCATCGAGATAGGTGCCGCGCAGCTCGGCAACCAGTCGGCGGTCCGGCTCCAGCGGAACGAAGGGCGCGCGTGCCGCCGGGTCGTCCGGCCAGAAATGCTTTGCGAGTGTCTCGAAACCGGCAACGACATCGGCGTCCACCGCCGCCATGTCCTCTTCCCCTTCAATCCTGACATCGAGCGCAGGATATGTTCTGCGATAAAGCGGTGCCAGTCGCGGCTCGACGAAGACGATGCATCGACCGGCAGCCGCAGCTGCTGGACCAAGCAAAGACGCGAACTGGAAAAAGATCGCCAGGTCGCCTTCGCGACGATCGACGAGAAGCGTGCGACCCGCAAGATCACTGCCATCCCAATCGGGCCTGCCGCGCAGCTGCTTGCTCGCCGCCATCAACTGCCAGATGCGATTTCCTCCGTCGAGACGCCTCAGTCCACGCCCCGCTTTCTTGATCAGGCCGAGATCGCCAAGCTGCTCACCAAGCACGCCAAGCGCCAGTGCATGGTCGCGAGCAGTTTGCCAATCACCACGCTGCACGCTTTCCTCCATCAGCCTCATATGCCGTTCGGCGCTTTCGTCGGCGTGGCGCGAGGGACGTCTAAGAAGTTCCTTTGCCCGCTCGAGGACCTTCTGCAGCCGCTTGCCGACGGCGCCCTGCGGGCGCAGATCGGCGGTTTTTGCCTTCTGAAGGATGGTTCGTCTGTTCTGCACGGCGATGTTCTATCGTCCCCGGGGAGCGTCGGAAAGCGTCGTCAGGATCGGCGAGAGCCGCCGGCCGGCCTCGTCGAGCACCAGCGACCAAGGGCGCCCCTCCTTGCGAATGACAATGCCCTTCGGATACCAGGGTGTCCGGTCGCCGGTCACTGGCCATGCCGTCTGAAAATTATCGTCGATGAGGAAAACAGTCGGCACGCCAAGGGCTCCGGCAAGATGGGCCGCCGTATTGCTGATCGTCACGACAGCATCGAGTGCAGCGAGCTGTGCGGCGAAACGGTCCATGTCGACCATCTGGTCGACGCTGTCGTCAAAGATCAGACGCGCGTCGTTGCCGTTGCGAAGGCGCCGCAACGCCGGCTTGATCTGTCCGTACTGGAGCGAAACGAATGTCGCTTGTGTCTGGGCGATGAACCGTGCCCATTCAGAAAAATCAGGCACGTCCTTGGTGTGGGATTTGCTGCCCCAGGAAAGACCTGCCAGCGGCAGATCCGTCATCGAGCGATAGCGCTTGCGGAATGTCTCGACGAGTTCAGGATCTGCCCGCAGCGGCACGAAGTCGGCAGCAAGTTTTTCGGCATCGCGTCCGAACACCCAGGCGAGATCTTCGAACGTCGCACGTTTGTTGCCGACCACATCCTGCTGCGCCGGGACCACGGTCGCCTTCGGGAACGTTCGCTGCAGAATTGATACCAGGCGCGGCTCGACCCGAATTGTTGCGCTTTGGGCATAGGCAGCGGCAGCGCCGGCCAGTCGCGCGTGGCGGATAACCCGGCCAAGGCTGCGCGGGTCATCCTCCACAAGATCGATCAGCAGTGTATCCGATCCGAGATTCTCGCCGGTCCACTCGTTGGCGCTTTTCCCTTTCCGCAGCCGGCGAGCGGAAAGCCGAAGCTCAGCTGCCCGCGCAAAGTTGCCAAGGCGTTCGAACGCCTGGCCCGCCTTCTGCATCAGCTCCGGGTCGCGATTATGATCGGCCGTGACAGCCATCTCATTGGTACCGGCTTCAAGGCCTTTCCAGTCCCTGCGCACGATCAGGGCCTCAACCTTGGCCTGCAGCTCAAGAATGGAACGAGGCTGCTTGGGACTGAAAAACAACCTGCGCACCGCCTTTTTGTACCGGCGCACCTGAAGGCCCAGTCCACCAATCACATACCGGACATAGGAACCGTGATAAAAGCTGGTCATCGGCCTTCAGCGCAATACGCTCTGCCGCAGCTTTTTGCCGCTTTCGACCATCGGATCGGGCGTCTCCAGGTGGAATATCGAACGATATATCTCGCTGTGCTTGGCAAGCTGGTCATGCGTTCCAGCATCGACAAGCTGTCCGGCGTCAAACACGAGAATACGATCGGCCGCCTTGATTGTAGACAGCCTGTGCGCAATGCAGATCACCGTGCGCTGAAATGTGTTGTCGAAGGCTGCCTCCATAACCGCCCGTTCGTTTTCACCGTCAAGCGCGGATGTCGCTTCGTCATAGACGATTACCGCAGCATTCTTGAGCAGGGCGCGCGCGATGGCAACGCGTTGTTTCTGGCCGCCGGACAGGTTGGTGCCGCTTGGCCCGACAAGCGTGTCGAGCCCGTTTTCGAGCGCCGAAGCAAAGCTGGTGACCCGGGCGAGGTTCGCAGCGGACTCGATTTCCTGATCCGTGGCATTCGGGCGGCCGTCGCGAATGTTGTCGCGGATCGAGCCTTCGAACAGGAAGACGTCCTGGGATACCAGTGCGATGTTATCGCGAACGTCGGCCAGGCTGATCTTCGAAATGTCCTTTCCGTCGATCAGGATCCTGCCCTTGTCCGGCTCCATCAGGCGCAGGATCAGATTGACGATGGTGGTCTTGCCGGCGCCGGAGCGGCCGACGATCGCCAGCTTCTCACGAGGTCGCACGTCGAAGGAAACACCCTCGAGCGCGGGGCTGTTGCCGTCATAGGAAAAGGCCACATCTTCAAAGCGGATACCACCATCGACGTCGGTCAGACGCTCGCCCGCGATCGCGAGTCGCCGCTGCTCGGGCGTGTCGATCAAATCATACATCTGCTCGACGGCGACCATTTGCTTCTGGATGTCGACATTGACCCGGGCCAACCGCTTGGCAGGCTCATAGGCAAGCAGGAACGCGGTAATGAAGGCCATGAATTCGCCGGGCGTCTTGCCGTTGCCGAGGGTCTGCCAGCTGGCGTACATAACGAAAAGCCCGATGATCACACCGCCGCCGGTCTCCATCAATGGGCTCATCAATGCTGACGTCCGGTTGATCTGGATGCCACGTCTTTCCATCTTGCGGACGGCCTTTGCAAAGCTGGCGACGGCCTTGTCCTCGAGCTGGAAGGACTTGATGGTGCGGATGCCTTCGACGGCTTCCGTGCCGATCGACTGGACTTGTGCGGCCAATTCCGTCTCGCCCCTCGCCAGCGCCTTGAGCTTCCTGGTTATCGCGCCGACTGACAGGAACAGCATCGGCAGAACCGCCACGGATATCAGCGACATCACCGGGTCCTGCTTGACCATGACGCTGGCCAAGGCAATCAGGGTCAGCAGATCAGAGACGGCGCTGCTCGTGAGGGTGAGAATAACGGTCGCCCCGGCGCGCGCGTTGAACATGATTTTGGAGATGAATTTTGCCGGATGCTGGTTCGCGAAACGGCTGATGTCGAAATACACCATTCGGGAAAATTGCCGGTTTTGCAGGTCCGAAACGATAGCCCGGCGAATCTTTCCCGTCGTGACGGTCTGGCAGTAGGCAGCTATGCCCTTGACCAGGAAAATGCCGATGATGACGGCGCTGATACCCGATACAGCGGCAGCGTCTCGCTCGACATAGATGGTGTTGATCATGACTTTCATGATCCAGGCCGCCGCGCCGGTCGCCGCAGCAGCGGCGATCGAGCACAGCAAACCTGTCACATACAGCATCTTGTGCGGCGGCAGATTTTCGCCAATCAGACGCTTGATCAGCGGATATGCTGGGGCCGTTGACACTCGTTTCTTTGTAATCATCTCGTCGCCGCCCGTTGCGATCCCGTCCGGTCTTCGCGTTATCTTGAAGCGCGAGACGGTTTCGATCACCTGTCTGTGGCTTCGTTCCCGACCGCAGTCAATGCCGAACCGGATCCTTGCACGTCATCGGCTTATGACCGTCGGTTCCTCGCATGCGAGCATTGCGGACCCCAGCCACGCGGCTCTTGCGCCATTCGTCGTCGGCCGCGCTATGCCTGGTCAGTGTTTCGCGAGGACCATGAGATGGCTTCCAAGAGGCGATGTGTGATTGCTTTTGATTGAAAAGCCCACATCCGAAAGCACCGCGATCATCTCCTTATCCTTGCCAGGAGGGACGCGGGCAACGATCGTTTGAGCACGCCCGGCGATATCGCACAGCACGCGTCGCGCCTTGTCCGCGCCGAGGCTCCACTGCATGTGATGGTAGACCGCCAGCAGCATGACGATGTCGTACTGCGGTTGGAGAACATTTTGCAGCTTCCGGCTGCCAAGATCGAGACAATCGAACCGGCTTTGGACCGGACAACCCAGGAAGATCATCCTGGCCGTCTCGATATGCGGCTTGAGAATGTCGATCCCATGGATCGAACTCGGTCCTAGCTTGGATATCTCATAGGCGACAACACCCATGTTGCAGCCAACATCGAGAATGGATTTCCCGGCGTAGTCGACCTCTGCTGAGAATAGGCCGTCCAGTCGGTCGTCCCACGTTCCCTTGAATCTCTTTTGCTTATTTGACCACCACAAATCATTGTTCTCCAAAAACGGCGCCGGACTGGTTTCCTTGACGGAGGGGGACTGTGCGCCCGGCCTAACTCGGTCCTGTTGCTGGCGCGCAAACGACACCGTCCTGAGCGTCCTGTAAACGCAACCGCGGGAGAAAGGAACTCCTGATCACAGCATCCTGCGAAGACGTTTCGGTAAGGTGACGAACACCCGGCCCGACAAATCGACATATTGGTTGGAAATGGCAACGTCGCTTGGCGCCCCCTACCCGTGCCTGCCCTCGAGTTCCTGAAACGCACGATAGCCCGGGCCGGCACACGCAGGGACATAAGTAATGCCCCGTCGGCAAGGCAAGCCATATTTGTTCTTGCTTTGTGCCGGCAGCTATGCTATTAATTTGCCTATGGTGCTGATTGCACCAACGACCGTCTTGCCGCGACATGCGGTTTTTCAGCCAGGCTCGATCAAAGCTCGCCCGCATCGCGGGGCTTTTGGCCAATCACGGTCGAGCGCCGGCCTTTTCGGCAGCTTCCGAGAATGGAAATCGGAAAAGCAGCTTCCGGTTCTCGTCGCAGACTTCGAAGGAAAGACCTGTCAGGACCGGGCTGCCGCTGAGCAGGCCCTCGGCCAGGATTTCCTTGGCCGAAGCCATTGCGTTATCCTGAGCCGCGGACAAACCGTCCAACTCCTGACCCTCGAAATCTTCCGTCAAGCGGCCCTCATCGTTTCGGAAATGGAAAAAATATCTCGGCATGGCTGCTCCGGTCGGTCGGTTTCTCTAATGCATGTCGCGCAAAACTGTGCAGCGGTTTTGCGACAACGACATGCACAAAAACAAGCACTTAAAGCGCGTCGCATGAGGCCGATCGACGCGATGCGCATTAGTGGCGAGCGCCTCAGGAACAGCGTCGGATTTGTGCACGACAGCACCGTGCGATTTTGGCGTTGGGATTCATGGCGTTTAGGCCCTCATGCGTCAGGTCGATCGAACAGCACCCCCAGCCCGTGTTCGAACGCACATGCCGCAATCATGTCGTCCAGGGCTTTTCCGGAGACCGGGCAATTCGGCATGACAGCCCTGATCGCGATCTCAGCCGCTGCGGTGGAAACCGCATCGTGGCGCCTCTTCCTGGTCTCCATGTATTGCTCGAGCAGAATTTTCAGGCGCCGCGCGGCAATCTCGTCAACGACCATCGTTAGCCCTCGATTCGGCACAATGTCCGTCTTCCGGGTCTGTCCTCCGGATGAAGGTCCGCTGCCATTGGGTAGCAGCGGACCACTCGGCTGGGTGAGCCAATGACCCGAGGCGGGGGTGTCTCGGACCGCCACCACAATAGCTTCGGCAGGCCACTCGTTCCACAGAACGCTGTCGTTGGTAATTTTCGTACACTGAGCATTGCCACAGACAGTCTGCGACCGTGGGATTTTTGCGCTATGCCCGTAGCCTGATAACCGGATCAGCTTCGGCTTCGATCGACATAGGTGTAGATGCCCGCGCCGATCGCGACCGCTCCTACAGTGATCAGAATCGATGGCACACCCATTAACGTGGCGATGATCCCCCAGACAATGGCGACGGCAATCGCGCCGGCCGTTCCCAGCACCAGTCTAAGCCGTTTCGACATTATCCATTCCCCCAAAAGTGCATCTTTGGCCTTTTCCGGTCGAAATACCGCAATGCGGCACCATTGTCTGCGCTTCGTCCAACTTTTTATGCCGCCCCTGAGCCCCGATCACTGAGGCGTAAGCGATCCGTGTGCGGCCTTGTTGCAAACACCCACTCGACAATCAGGAAGCTTGGGCGCGGGCCCGAGAAGCGAGGCGTCAGAAAGCGAGGTATCTATGCAAAATTTTCGGAATTTACTCCGGTTCTCGATCATGGCCATGGCGGCCACGACAACCGCAATAGTCATCACCGGGCTTACCCCCGAGACAACCGAAGCGACTTTGATTTGCCATGGGTTGGTCTGCCAGAAGGCGAGCAATGAAGGCAGTGCCTTCGGCGCCAAATATCAGCGCAAATGCACCTGCGAAAATGTAAGCGAGGGCGCTAACAACCATCCCTCCCCGCACAATGTCAACAAGGGGCCCATCGGCGGCTCAAGCAGCAGCAGCGGATCGAGCGGCGCCAGCAGCTCAAGCGGCACCACCAGTTCGAGCGGCAGCAGCGGTTCGAGCGGCAGCAGCGGATCCAGTGGCGGCAACGACGGAACAAGCAGCGGCGGGTCTAACGGCAGCGGCGGAGTGTAGCGGCTGCTCAAGCGGCTCCGGTGGCGGCGCCACTCGAGTTGAACCGTGGCGGCGACCACGCGGCCGGCAACGACGATCGATCCTCACGACAACGGGAGTAGTAGTATGACGCTCCGACCGAAATCGGCGACCGCGCCCCTCACCGGCCTTGCAGGATTGCTTGGTCTTGCGCTCACCGTCGCGATGCTCGCCGACAGAAGCTGGCCTGTGCATTTGCAGGCCATGACTGTCATTGCAGCTACTACTGCAGCAATGATCGCGGTCGACACGGCTTATTTCCAGACGTTTCGAAGGCGTTCAACGGGATTGCAGGCGAAGCCGATGCGAGCGCTTGAAGTCGAGCGTGTCGTGCGCAAGCTCATCGGCTTCATCGTTACGCTCACGACCATTGCCGCAGTCTACTGGATAGTGCCGGAATACCGGCGTGAGTTTTACGCCCCCTACTGGGCAGCGCTCTACGACACCTTGCCGGCGCTGCTCGTCGGTCGCCGATCGGGCGCTCCGGCTGAATGCCACCCTTGCTCGGACCATCTGCGGCAGTCGGCGCTATCGCCTCAAGGCGTGATCGCGATGCCGATCCTCGCCGCTCATCGGCAACGGCCGATCGCCCTCGAGCAGGCGGGTGATCCGGGCGAAGCCGGCAAAAGCCTTTCTCGCTTCCTCGGCCGACATCCGGCCGGCCATGGCCGCAGCGCAGCAATTCACGGCGCACTGGTAAACCGGCCCGCGCCGCCCCGCCGGCCATTTTCGCAAGAATGCCATTGCTTCGGCAACGCTGTCGATCTCCTCCACAGGCTGTCCCTGTCCGCGCAAAACCCGCACGGGCGAAAAGAATTGCAAGCGGTCCATCATTTCCTCCCCGTCGACCGGATGCGTGCGATCGAACCCCACTAAACTCGCGAACCCGACTTTGGTTCCCGGCAAAAGAGGGCTTGGCCTGAAAAATGTTGGCTGCACGAGACGAGCAGCGGTGGACGCGCCCGGCAGCTCCAATTGGGTGACATCTTGCCCCAATTGGGTGACATCTTGCCATTGTACGGGAACGTTAGCGCGGCTGATGCATTTCGATGCCACGAGCAGTCTTTTTGAGGGAAATGCCAAAACATGAGAATAGCCCATGTGGCGCCGCTCCATGAATCCGTGCCACCCCGGTTCTATGGAGGGACGGAGCGCATCGTCTCCTATCTGACCGAAGGATTGGTCGAGCTTGGCCATGACGTGACCCTGTTCGCCAGTGGCGATACCAAGACGTCGGCGAAATTGGTGGCGTGTCGCGAGCGCGCGCTCCGTCTCGATCCGCGCCCGCACAAATCCGAAACCGCGGCGCATCTCTCGATGCTCGCCGAGGTGAGGAGCCGTGCGCAACAGTTCGACATCATCCATTTCCATCTCAGCCACTTCCTGCATTTTCCTTTCTTCGAACACATGCCCGACCGGACGGTGACGACACCGCATGGCAGGCTCGACTATGTCGACCTGGCCCCGGCCTACGAACATTTTCCGCGCTTTCCGATGATCTCGATTTCGCGCAGCCAGAGAACCGGGCTACCCAGGGCCAATTGGCTGGCGACCATCCATCACGGGCTACCGATCAACATGTACAAGCCGACTTTCGAGACGGAGGTGGACGAGCCGTATCTGGCCTTTCTGGGCCGGCTGTCGCGCGACAAGCGCCCGGAGCGTGCCATTGAGATCGCCTTGCGCTCCGGGCTGAAACTGAAGCTTGCAGCAAAGATCGGCGACGACGACCGCCCTTTTTTCCACGACACGGTCGAGCCGCTGATCGACGGCGACCGTGTCGACTATATCGGCGAGATCGAAGAGGACAGAAAAGCGGAATTCCTCGGCAAGGCGGCCGGCCTGCTGTTTCCGATCGATTGGCCGGAGCCGTTCGGTCTTGCCGCGATAGAGGCTATGGCCTGTGGCACGCCGGTAATCGCCTGGAAATGCGGTGCCCTGCCGGAGATCATCGACCACGGTGTGACCGGTTTCCTTGTCGATACGGTCGATGCCGCAGTCACCTCGATACCGGAATTGCTGCGCCTCGACAGGCGACAGGTGAGAGCCGTGTTCGAAAACCGTTTTTCTGCCACGAGAATGGCCCACGACTATGTGGCTGCCTATGCGCGCCTGATCGGTACTCCCGGTGAAGCGAGAGCGTCCTGATCGGCGTCATTGTGGACGTTGGAACGAAACGACAGAGCTTGTGACGTATGAATCAACTCGACGAGCGTAAGCTTGATCCCGCCGTAGCCCTTGCCTCCCTCGACGAGGTTGCGCCCCGGGAGCCGCACCGGCTGTTCGCCCTCAAGCAAGGCGACTGCTTCGCGGTGGCCGACGCCTATGGCGACATCCGCGGCGCCGGCGATGGCTTTTTCCGAGACGACACGCGTGTGCTTTCGGAATTCCGGCTGACGGTCGGTGGCCGGCAAATGTCGTTGCTCGGCGCCTCGCTCAGCCAGGACAATGTGCTTTTCACCTCGAACCTGACCAATCTGCCGATCCAGAGTGTCGGTGGTCGCGACATTCCGCAGGGCGCGATCCACATAGAACGCGTCAGGCTGCTTTGGCAGGACCGGCTGTTCGAGCGCATCACCCTTTCCAACTACAGCCAGGAATCGTCGGCCATTCGGGTTTCCTTGCATTTCGCAGCAGATTTCCGCGACATGTTCGAGGTGCGCGGTTCGACCCGGCTCAAGCGCGGAATAGCCCACGCCGCCGAGACCAGTCCGACATCCGTGGTGCTTCGATATGACGGGCTGGACCAGCTCGTGCGCCTGTCGACGATCTCGTTCTCGCAGGCGCCGGACAATTTGACCGCCAGCCGCGCGGATTTCCTGGTTGCGGTGACGAAGCGCAGCAGCGAGGTCCTCTATATCGAGGTTGGCCCGGAAGTGGCGGAGACACCCGACCGCGACCGTTTTCGGGCTGCCGCCGCCCGCGCTCGCTTCGGCATGCGCGCCAAACGCCGCCACGGCGCGACGGTGCACAGCTCCGGCCGCGTCTTCAACGACTGGATCGAACGCGCGCGCGCGGACGTGGCGCTGCTGACCACTGAGCTTTCAACCGGACCTTACCCCTATGCCGGCATACCCTGGTTCTCGACGGCATTTGGCCGTGACGGGGTGATTTCCGCACTGCAGATGCTGTGGTTGAATCCTGGGCTGGCGCGCGGCGTACTCGCCTTTCTCGCCCAGCATCAGGCGACCGAAACGTCGCCGTTCAGCGATTCGCAGCCGGGCAAGATCATGCACGAGACCCGCAAGGGCGAGATGGCGGCACTGCGGGAGCTCCCGTTCGGCCGCTATTACGGCGGCGTCGATACCACGCCGCTCTACATTCATCTCGCTTGCGCGTATGCGGATCGTACCGGCGACATGGCGTTCGTCGACAGCCTGTGGCCATCGCTCTGTGCAGCGGCCGAATGGACGGAGGAGACAAGCCGCGCGACCGGCTTCGTTACCTACCAGCGCGGCGCCGAGACCGGCCTTGCCAACCAGGGCTGGAAGGACAGTTTCGATTCCGTCTTCCATGCCGATGGCCGCATGCCCAAGGGGCCGATCGCCCTGGTCGAGGTGCAAGGCTACGTCTTTGCCGCGTTCCGTGGGCTGGCGGCGCTCGCCCGCCGCCGCGGCGAGGACGACAAGGCCGATCATTGGGAGGAACGCGCCGAAACCATGCGCGCCGCGGTGGAACGCCATTTCTGGATGGACGATCTCAATTTCTATGCACTGGCGATCGATGGTGCAGGCGAGCTCTGCAAGGTACGGACGTCGAATGCCGGCCACCTTCTCTTTGTCGGGCTGCCCGAGCCGGAACGGGCGCAGATGGTCGCCGATCAGCTGCTCTCTGCGTCGTTCCACTCTGGTTGGGGAGTGAGGACGCTGGCCGACGATGCGATATTCTTCAATCCGATGTCCTACCACAATGGTTCGATCTGGCCGCACGACACCGCCATGTGCGGTGCCGGCCTGGCACGTTATGGCGTGCGCGAGAGCGTAGTCAGGCTGATGAGCGGCACGTTCGAATCGGCTGTCCATTTCAACATGCGGCTGCCGGAACTGTTCTGCGGCTTTACCCGGTCGCCGGGCGAAGCGCCCATCGCCTATCCCGTCGCGTGCCTGCCGCAGGCCTGGTCGGCGGGATCGGCCTTCATGCTGATGCAGGCCTGCCTTGGGCTCGAAATCGACGGCTGGAACAGCGAAATCCGGGTCACCCGCCCAAGGCTGCCGATCGGCATCGACACGCTGACATTGCGGCATCTAGGTGTCGGCTCGACAGTGGTCGACCTCACATTCCAGCGTGTCGGCGACCGGGTCGTCGCCTTTCTCGCCGATCGGTATGAGGGGATGGTTCCGCTCATCGTGCGCACTTGATGCCGCCGCGCTGCGGCGCATCGAAAATGACGCGCGGCATTGCAATCGTCCGGAACCGATAGCCTCTTTGTGCGTTGCAAAAATGGGCGGCGGGGGGACGCTGTCGTTGTGATACGGCGGCGAACCAGAAAACAAACAAAAAAACGGCTATCGGCCGGCCGGAGGCGAGATCACATTCCATGTCAGATTATACTGTAAACCTGCTCTGGGTTTTGCTGATTGCAAGTTTTGGCTTTTCCGCTTTTGCCATTCTCCTGTCGATATCCCGCCAGCGTCGCGGCCGCGCAACGGCGGCCGCATACACGCCGAGCGAGGATGTCGCGTCGGAAGCGGCACGCAAGGTGCTGCGCGAGTTCGAAAAGAACGGCCAGTCGGCCGATGCGGCACTGGTCACATGGTCGCCCGACACTTTGCGCAAGATCCTGGCCGACGACCTGCCGGACGCACAGGTCATCGTGGTGTCCAACCGCGAACCCTACATCCACAACATCAAGGATGACGGGGTCCAACTTTTGGTGCCGGCCAGCGGGCTGGTTTCGGCACTCGAGCCCATCACCCGCGCCTGTGCCGGCACCTGGATCGCCTATGGCGGCGGCACGGCAGACCGCCTCACCGTCGACAAGGACGACCGGGTGCAGGTGCCGCCAGGCAATCCGTCCTACACGCTGCGCAGGGTCTGGCTGACGGAGGAGGAATATCAGGGCTATTATCTGGGCTTCGCTAATGAGGGCCTATGGCCGCTTTGCCATATCGCCTTCACCCGCCCCGTGTTTCGCGCCTCGGACTGGGACGCCTACGAGGCCGTCAACCGCAAATTCGCCGATACGGTGGTTGCCGAAGCCCGCAACGAACGGCCGATCGTGCTGGTGCAGGACTACCATTTTGCGCTGCTGCCACGCATGATTCGCCAGCGCCTGCCGGACGCGATAGTCATCACCTTCTGGCACATCCCTTGGCCCAATTCGGAAGTGTTCAGCATCTGTCCGTGGCGTGAGCGGATCCTGGAAGGACTGCTCGGCAGTTCGATCATCGGCTTTCATACCCAATTCCATGCCAACAACTTCACCGAAAGTGTCGACCGCTTTCTGGAGAGCCGGATCGAACGGGCAGACGCGGCAATCTCCTATGGTGGGCAGACCACATTGGTCCACGCCTATCCCATTTCCATAGAATGGCCGGCCCAATTGCTGGCAAAACTGCCGTCTGTGGAGGAGTGCCGCGCCAGCGTGCGCGACAGATTCGGCCTGTCTGCGGATACCAAACTATGCGTTGGCGTCGAGCGCCTCGACTACACGAAAGGCATTCTCGATCGCTTCCATGCCTTGGACGAATTGTTCACGAGATATCCCGAATGGATAGGCAAGGTGGTTTTCCTGCAGATCGCCGCGCCGAGCCGGGGGACATTGCCCGCCTACCAGCAACTCCACGACGAATGCCGCCGCTGTGCCGAGGAGCTCAACCGGCGCTATGGCAGCGAGACATACAGCCCTATCCTGATGGTCGCCGAACATCATCGGCAGGAGCAGGTCTACGAGGTCTATCGCGCCGCCGATATCTGTATGGTCACCAGTCTGCATGACGGCATGAACCTTGTCGCCAAGGAATTCGTCGCAGCGCGCGACGACGAACAGGGCGTGCTTTTGCTCAGCACCTTCGCCGGTGCATCGCGCGAACTGCTGGAAGCGCTGATCGTCAACCCCTACGATGCGGCCATGATGAGCGAGGCGCTGTTGCAGGCGCTGACGATGACGCCGGAAGAGCAGCGCGAACGTTTGCGGCCGATGCGCGAGATGGTCCGCGACAACAATGTCTACCGCTGGGCCGGCAGTATGCTGCTGGACGCCGCGCGCCTGCGCAAACGCGGCGATCTCGACAGGGTGACCGGAACCGGCGAGCGCCCGCCATCGAACACCAACAACGTCATCTCGATGTTCGAGCGGGCTCGGAAGGCAGCGTCGTGAAAAGCTTTGAACAACCACCGGCGTTGAACCTGTCGGAAGGGCAATGGGCGCTCTTCCTCGACATCGACGGAACCCTGCTGGAACACGCTGCCCATCCCGACGCGGTGTTCGTCGGCGAGGAATTGCGCAATCTGCTCGAACGCATCGAGCGGCGGCTGGATGGTGCGGTCGCCTTCATCACCGGCCGATCGATTCCCGCCGTGGACAAGCTGTTCCATCCGCTGAAGCTGCGGATTGCCGGACTGTATGGGCTGGAGCACCGGCTGACGCCGAGCGGTCCGATCGATGCCGCCGACGCGCCGGCCGACATCGCCGCCCTTGCGGACGAGATCGAGGCCGAACTGGGCAGCGGCAAGGTCTATGTCGAGCGCAAGGGGCCGGTCCTTGCCGTTCATACAAGAGCAGCACCGCAACTGCTTGCACCCGCAATCCAGCTCGTCGAACAGGCATTGGCCCGGCTTCCGAAGGGTTATCGGGTGCTTCCGGGAAACGCCGGCGTCGAGCTCATGCCTTTGGAAGCCGTCAAAGGTGCTGCCATCCGGCGTTTCATGGACATTCCGCCGTTTGTCGGCCGGCGGTCGATATTCCTCGGAGACGATACGTCGGACGAACACGGTTTCGAGGCGATCAATGAAATTGGCGGCATCTCCATCCGCGTGAAGCCGAACGGACCGACGGCCGCAAACTATGCCCTCGACGACGTGACCGGCGCAATAGCCTGGCTCGAGGCCAGTTTCGAGACGTCGGCGGTGGCCTGATCGCGCCGTGGCCCGGTTCAGCTGATCTTCCCGTCCACCATGTGAATGCGGCGATCCATGCGTGCGGCCATGTCGAGGTCATGCGTGACTGCCACGACCGTCTTGCCGCGTTCGCGCACCAGATTCTGCAGGATTGTGAACACCTGCTCCGAGCTCTTGCTGTCGAGGCTCCCCGTCGGCTCGTCTGCCAGGATAAGCGGCGGGTCGTTGGCGAGCGAGCGTGCCACCGCGACGCGCTGACGCTGGCCTCCCGAAAGCTGGTCCGGCCGCTTGTCGAGATGTTCGCCGAGCCCCAGCGATGACAGCAACTCGCCAGCCCGTTCGCGCATCACGGGTCGGGCCAGCCGACCAAGCTTGCGCATTGGAATTTCTACATTTTCGCGCGCCGTGAACTCCGGCAGAAGGAAATGAAACTGGAAGACGAAGCCCAGCGTCGAAAGCCGTGTCTGCGCCCGCTCCCTTTCATTCATAGGCTCGCTATCGCGTCCGCCTATCCTCAAGGTCCCGCCTGTCGGCCGGTCGAGCAACCCAAGCAGATAGAGCAGCGAGGACTTACCGGAGCCGGAGGGACCGGTCACGGCGACGAATTCGTTGTCGTTGATCGTGAGCGTGATGTCCTTGACCAGCGTAACGGGGACCGTCTCTGGCAAGATGCGGGTCAGTCTCTCGGTCTCGATGAGTGCGCTCATGTCGCGCCTCTTATTATGTCGACCGGATTCAGGCGCGCTGCACGGCGCGCCGGCAGGTAGCCAGCCACCGCCGCCGAGCCCAGTGCGAAGGCCGAGGCGATGATATAGTGGGTCAGGCTCCAGGCTATCGGCAGCCGGGTCATCTCCTGGCCGGTCGCGGCGATCTCGAAACGCACCAGCGACAGTGCATAGGTCATGGAGAAGCCAAGCAGCCCGCCGAGAGCGGAACCGGCAGCGCCGATCACCAGGCCTTCGAGCAGAAAGAGCCGGCGCATGTCGGACTCTGGGAAGCCGAGCGATTTCATGATGGCGATGTCGCGCGCCTTCTCATGCGTGATGGTGGAGATGATGTTGTAGATGCCGAAGCCAGCAACCAGCATGATCGCGCCGACCACCGTGTACATGATGACGTTGCGCACAACGAGCGCTTCGAGAATCGATTCGTTGGCTTCTTGCCACGCCACGGCCTTGTAGCCCAGTTCAGCCTCGGCACGGCGCGCCACCGCTGGGGCGCGATTTGGATCGTCGAGCTTGATGCGTATCTCGTTGATGGCGTTTGGCCGCGCTGAGAGAATCTGCGCGTTCTTCAAAAGCACATAAGCTTCGCCTTCGTCGCGCGCGGTGGTGCCGGTGTGGAAAAGGCCGGCGATCTTGAAATTGCGCGTCAGCCCTTCCGAGGAGACCGCCGTTATCGTATCGCCGAACCCGGCACCGAGCCGGCTCGCCATCGTGTTGCCGATCAGCACGTTGTTGCCGCCCGCGGCAAGTGCCGAAAAGCTGCCTTCGACGAACTCTCCGACGATCGGTGAAACGCCGGTCTCGCGCTGCGGATCGACCCCGATGATAGCTGCGCCCACTTCGCGGCTGGAATAGCGGATCACGCCCTGCGTCTTTAGGCTTGCCGCGAAGCGGCCGGGAACCCAGCTCTCGAGCCAGGAGGTCGCGGCCGTCGGGTTGATGATGCCGCGCCGATCGTCGCGTGGCCGGAGCCCCGAGATGGCGGCGGTCTCGAAGTAGTCCTCGGCCGGCTGCCGGCGGGCGGTGCGCTGCTCGTCGGTGATGTCGACATGCGGCATCGTGTCGACGAGCTGCCTGACGAAATCGTCCTGCCCGCCCTGCATCAGCGCCGCCATCGCAATTGAGAAGCCGACACCCACCGCGACGCCGACTATGGCGACCAGCGTCTGGCGGCCGCGGCCGGCGATATGCGTTACGGCAATGTCGACGATCAGCGCCATCGTTGCCTATCTCTCCTGCGCGGCGGCGATGCTCACGCGCGCACCGTCGCCGAGGTCAGCGGGATAGGGCGAGACGATGCTGGCCTTCTCGTCGATGCCTGACCGTACCTCGACGCCATTGGTGCCACGAATGCCCGTGCGGATTTCACGCCGCCAGGCCTTGTCGCCTTCGACTACGAACACCTTGTTCCCATCCACCGCAACCGACGGGATCAACAGCGCATTTTTCGAAACGCGGATGACGATGTTCACGTCGGTCGACATGCCTATACGAAGCGGCGTATTGTCCGGCAGGCGGAAGCGGACGCGATAGGTCTTCGTCACCGGATCTCCCTTGGGCGTGATGCTGTCGACCACCGCTTCCAGATTCTGCCGAGGGAACGCATCGGATTTAAGCAGCGCGCGCTGGCCGATCTCGACCCGTGGAATGTCCTCCTCGTTCACCTCGGCGACCACCAGGAGCGGCTTCGGCTCGCCGACCCAGAACAACACGGCGCCGAGTTCGGCGATCTCACCCACCTCGCCGTCCTGCCTGAGCACGATACCGGCGCTCGGCGCTCGTAAGACGTAGGTGTCGAGCCGCGCTTTCTGTCCGGCAACCAGCGCTTCGATCTGGCCAAGCTCGCTTTGCGCGCGATCGAGCGCCTGCTGGCTTGCCGCACGCCTTTCGGCAAGCACGGTCAGCCTCCGGAGCTCTTCCTGAGCAAGTGCTTGACGCGCTTCGATCTCGCCAAGCACGGCCCGGGCCTCGCTGTCGTCGAGCTTGGCGAGCACATCGCCTTGTGCAACCCTCGACCCCTCGCAATTGCACTGCTCGACGATCCTCTCGCGGACCACGGGAGTCACCTTGGCCCAGGTTCGCGGCTCGACCGAGCCACTCGCGTAAACGATCTCCGCCGCGTCGCCGCGTTGTGGCGTCACGACCGAAACCTTGGCCGGCTGCAACACATACCAAGCACCGAAAGCAGCAGTCGCCGCGACAAGAACGATGCCGACAGTCCAACGTATCCGTCGCAAGAAGCTCTCCTTCCACCATCGAATGCGAACGTCGGAGCGGTGGCAGACATAGCATTAGACCGACCGTCGGTCTATAAAAGTTGCATAAAGAAACGGTTCGTGCTCCTCTTGCCCCTGTACTTTGCGAGGTTGATTTTGCCCCGAGTGATAAAGCCGCCGGAGATACGATCCGCCGAGCTCCTCGACTGTGCCCAGCGGCTTTTCTTCGAGCATGGCTACGACAACACGACGGTGAACGACATCATCCGCGAGGCCGGCTTGTCGAAGGGTGCGTTCTATCACTATTTCGCGTCGAAGGAGGCCCTGCTGGAGGCGCTCGCTAGACGTCTCGCACGTGACAGCCTTGCCGAGCTGCAACCCCTCCTCGACGACCCTTCACTCGATGGGATTGGCCGGCTCAATGCACTCTTTGCCGGCTCGCGACGGCTGAACGTCGAGCTTGCCCCGCAATTGCGAAAAACGTTCTTCGTCGTATTCCGGCCCGAGAACCTTGCCCTCTTCCATCGGGTCGACCAGGCGGCCAGGGAACTGGCCGAGCCGATAATCACAAATCTGCTCAGGAAAGGAAGCGAGGAAGGCATTCTCGACGTGCCCGACCCGCAAGCTTTTGCCGAGATGTTCCTGCAACTCCGGCTGACCTTTCGGGACGTGATGCACCGCGCCCTGCTACAGGCCGAACAGGGTAATATCGACGAAGCAGCGCGGCTGCTCGAGGGCCGATTGCGGCTCTGCGGCATCGCAATCGACCGGCTTTTGAAGTTGCCCGATGGAACGATAGAAGCCGTGCAGCCCGGTTTTGCCCGGGCTTTTCTCGAAGCCGGACCGTAAGCCGCTGACAGCGATGGAGGAGAGTTGATGAGTAGGAAATCGCGTGCTTCGACCGATGCCGTTCTCAAGGAACTGCGCGCCTTCGGCCTCACCTATCCGGGCGCAGAGACAAAGAGTCCGTGGCCTGGTCACGACGATCTCGCGGTGAAAGGCAAGACCTTTGCTTATTTGAGCCTGGAGGGCGAACCGTTCAGCATCTCCCTCAAACTCCCCTACAGCGGCGACGAGGCGAGAAAGCTCCACTATGCGTCGCCGACGGAGTATGGCCTTGGCAAGAGCGGATGGGTGACGTTCGAACCAGCACCGGACGAACTGCCACCGATGGGACAACTGAAGTCATGGCTCGATGAGAGTTATCGCGCACAAGCGCCCAAAAAGCTTGCCGCCCTGATCACGCACAAGGTGGACTCGGGAGCTTAGGTCGAGCGATCGGTGTCACCCCACGAATCGCCGGCGCTAGAAGCTCAACGACGCCACGCCGATAAGCGCGTTTCTCATTGAATGACTTTAAGGCCAAAGCCGGCAAATCGTCTGCTTGCCGGTTCCCCTGCGTCAGGCTTAACCTGCGTGCCATGCGTGGAGGTGCGTGCGATTGCAAGGGGAGGACATAGCAATGACAATACAAGGCGCATCACCGGACCTGTACAATGAGGATCTCGCTCCGGCGAAGGTTCGAAACTGGGGACCGTTCTCGATCTTCAACGTCTGGACGTCGGACGTCCACAGCCTGTGGGGCTACTATCTCGCTGCCAGCCTGTTCCTGTTCTGCGGCGGCTTCGTCAACTTCATCATCGCCATCGGTATCGGCTCGCTGATCATCTATGCGTTAATGAACATGGTCGGCTATGCCGGCGTGAAGACCGGGGTGCCCTACCCTGTCCTGGCGCGTGCCTCCTTCGGCATCTGGGGCGCCAACATACCGGCGCTGGTGCGCGCCATCGTCGCCTGCTTCTGGTACGGCGCGCAGACGGCGGCGGCCTCCGGGGCGATCGTAGCCCTGCTGATCCGCTCGCAATGGGTCGCCGACTTCAACCAGAGCACCCATTTCCTCGGCCACTCCGGGCTCGAGGTGATCTGCTTCGCCGTCATCTGGGCGCTGCAGCTCCTGATCATCCAGAGGGGCATGGAAACGGTGCGCCGCTTCCAGGATTGGGCCGGACCGGCGGTGTGGGTGATGATGCTGATCCTGGCGATCTATCTTTGCATCAAGGCAGGCACCTTCGCTTTCACCAGCGATATCCCGATGGATGTGCTGCTGGAAAAGACAAAGGACGCGGGCGTGCCGGGCACGCCGGGCTCCTGGACCTCGCTGTTTGCGGTGGCGGCGATCTGGGTGACCTATTTCTCCGCGCTCTATCTCAACTTCTGCGATTTCGCGCGCTACGCCCCGGACAAGGCATCGCTGCGCAAGGGCAACATCTGGGGCCTGCCGGTCAATCTTATCCTGTTCTCGCTGGTCGCCGGCGTTACCACGATCGCCGCCTTCGACGTCTATGGCGAGGTGCTGCTGCATCCCGACCAGATTTCGGCGAAATTCGACAGCTGGTTCCTGGCGGCGCTCGCGGCCCTGACCTTTGCGGTGGCGACGCTCGGCATCAATGTGGTGGCGAACTTCGTGTCGCCGGCCTTCGACTTCTCCAATGTCTTTCCACGCCAGATCGACTTCAAGAAGGGCGGCTACATCGCGGCGCTGATCGCGCTGGTGCTCTATCCATTCGCGCCCTGGGAAGGCAGTGCCGCCTCCTTCGTCAACATCATTGGCGCGACGATGGGGCCTATCTTCGGCGTGATGATGGTCGACTATTACCTGATCCGGAAGGGCGAGGTCGACGTCGAGGCGCTCTACAGGGAGAATGGCGAATTCCGCTTTCAGGGCGGCTGGCATGTTAATGCCTTCATCGCCGCCGGTATCGGCGCGGTCTTCTCCTCGATCCTGCCCAACTTCACCAGCCTGCTGCCGTCATGGTGGGGCGTCTATGGCTGGTTCTTCGGCGTGGCAATTGCCGGCGTCATCTATTACGTGCTGCGCACGATGGCACTCGGTGCCGAAGCCAGGATGGCCAAGGCCTAAACGGATTCGGGGCGGCGCAAGCCGCCCCGTTCATTCTGCGACCATTTCGGCCAGGCGGCGCACGGTGTTCCAGTTGCGCGACGTGCCGATGCCGAGGCGTTTGTGGCTCACCGCCGCAAGCAGCCGCGAACTCGGCGTCTCGCGCGAAAAGACGATCCAGATGTCGCCGCCGACAATCCGCAGCTTCTCGTCCTTGCCGGCATATGCCTCAAGCGCCGCGGCGGTCTCGGCGGGAACGGGCGCTCGCATCACGCGCACCGCCACCTGGTCCGCGGTCTCAGCCGATTCAGCTGGGAACGGATTGCCGGCCGCCAGCCTTAGCCAGCCGTCGGCGCGGCGCACGATGATGTCGACGTGGCGGCCGAAAGTCTTTGCGAACGCCGCCTCCAGCCGCTGCTCCAACGCCGCAAGTTCTGTTTCTTGCGCCTCAAAGACCAGATTGCCGGTCGCCACCAGTGTTCGCGGGTTATTCAGACCCAGGCCTTCGGCCATCGCCTTCAGATCGGACATGACGACCCGCCGCCCCTCGCCCAGGACAATGCTGTAGAGCAGCGCGACGTAAGTTTGCATGGGCGGCTAGTCTAGACCAGCCGCGACTGCTCTACCGCCGCCTCGATGAAGCTGGCAAACAGCGGGTGCGGATCGAGCGGCCGGCTTTTCAACTCGGGATGGTACTGCACGCCGATGAACCAGGGGTGGTCGGGATATTCGACCGTTTCCGGTAGCACGCCGTCCGGCGACATGCCGGCAAACACCAGGCCGCAATCCTCGAGCCGTCCCTTGTAGTCGACATTGACCTCGTAGCGGTGGCGATGGCGTTCGGAAATCTGGGTATCGCCATAGATCTCGGCGATCTTCGATCCCTTGGCGAGGTCGGCCTGGTAGGCACCGAGCCGCATGGTACCACCAAGGTCGCCGGTTTCCCTGCGCTTTTCCAGCATGTTGCCCTTCAGCCATTCGGTCATCAAGCCGACGACCGGCTCCTCGGTTGGACCGAACTCGGTCGATGATGCGCGCTCGACGCCGGCCAGCGAACGCGCCGCCTCGATGCAGGCCATCTGCATGCCGAAGCAGATGCCGAAATACGGCACCTTGCGCTCGCGCGCGAACTTCGCCGCCAGGATCTTGCCCTCCGAGCCGCGCTCGCCAAAACCGCCGGGGACGAGAATGCCATGGACCTTCTCCAGCCACGGCGCCGGGTCTTCCTTCTCGAATATCTCGCTTTCGATCCAGTCGAGCTTGACCTTGACCCGGTTGGCGAGGCCGCCATGCGACAGCGCCTCGATCAGCGATTTGTAGGCGTCCTTGAGGCCGGTATATTTGCCGACGACGGCAATGGTCACTTCGCCTTCCGGATTGTGGATGCGGTTGGACACCGCTTGCCACCGTTCCATGCGGGGCTTCGGCGCCGGATCGATGCCGAAGGCGGCCAGCACTTCCGAATCCAGCCCTTCATTGTGATAGGCCATCGGCACGTCGTAGATATGCGGGACGTCGAGCGCCTGGATGACGGCGCTTTCGCGGACATTGCAGAACAGCGACAGCTTTCTGCGCTCTTCCTTGGGGATCGGCCGGTCGGCGCGGACCAGCAGTATGTCGGGTGCAATGCCGATGCCGCGCAACTCCTTGACCGAATGCTGCGTCGGCTTGGTCTTCAGTTCGCCTGCCGTCGGAATGTAAGGCATCAAGGTCAGGTGGACGTAGACGGCGTTGTTGCGCGGCAGGTCGTTGCCGAGCTGGCGGATCGCCTCCAGGAACGGCATCGCTTCGATGTCGCCGACGGTGCCGCCGATCTCGCACAGCACGAAATCGTAGTCGTCATTGCCGTTGAGGACGAAATTCTTGATCTCGTCGGTGACGTGCGGAATGACCTGCACGGTAGCGCCGAGATAGTCGCCGCGCCGCTCGCGCTCGATGATGTTCTTATAGATCCGGCCGGTGGTGATGTTGTCTTGCTGGTTGGCCGAGCGGCCGGTGAAGCGCTCATAATGGCCAAGATCGAGATCGGTCTCGGCCCCGTCATCGGTCACGAAGACTTCGCCGTGCTGATAGGGCGACATCGTGCCGGGATCGACATTGAGATAGGGATCGAGCTTTTTGATGCGTGCGCGATAGCCCCGCGCCTGCAAGAGAGCCCCAAGGGCCGCTGCAGCAATGCCTTTTCCAAGTGAGGAAACCACGCCGCCTGTGATGAATACATATCGCGCCATGGGAGTCATCGCTTAACGCGGCCGAATTGATTCCGCCAGAGAAAAAACCGCCGCGAAGGCTTTTTCCCAAGAAGGCGCTCTGGTCGTTGGCGTATCAAAACAAAAGGGCCGGCGAGGCCGGCCCTTTTGGCACGATCTGTAAAAGCGTCAGATGATGACGACTTTGGTGCCTACTTTCACCCGGCGGTAAAGGTCCATGACGTGCTCGTTGATCATGCGGAAGCAGCCATTGGAGGCGCTGGTTCCGATCGACTGCGGCGCGATGGTGCCGTGAATGCGCAGGTGGGTATCTTTCTTGCCGTCGTAAAGATAGATGGCGCGCGCACCGAGCGGATTGTCGCCGCCGCCGGGCATGCCGTCCTTGTACTGGCCATAGTGCTTGGGTTCGCGCTTTTGCATATCCAGCGTCGGAATCCAGCGCGGCCATTCCTGCTTGTCCCCGACGGCAACCGTACCCTTGAACTGCAGGCCTTCCC
This sequence comes from Mesorhizobium sp. M0800, assembly GCF_040320095.1. NCBI lineage: Bacteria > Pseudomonadati > Pseudomonadota > Alphaproteobacteria > Hyphomicrobiales > Phyllobacteriaceae > Mesorhizobium > Mesorhizobium sp. M0800. The sequence continues at coordinate 106,514 of NZ_JAMYOZ010000004.1, read as the reverse complement.
GGCCGACCGCGATGGCATAACGGCGGGCGGTTGACGATGATTCGACGAGGTAGAGACGACGGGCGCTGGTATCGATGACGATGGTGCCGGGGTTGTAGCCGGTGAATTCGACCTCCTGCGGCACGAATTCCGCCTTGACCTTGAACTGCCGCTTGGCCTGCTTCCTTTCGAGCGCGGCGTCGAGCGCGCGTGTTTCCGGAAGCAGCGACATCGACGAAGAGGATGTGCCGCCGAACAGTCCCGCGAACAGCCCGACGCTCTGCGGCTTCTGCCCGACCGGTTCGCTGCGCAACTCGCCATTGTTGCCGGTCAGCGCAACGTTCATGGCCTCGGCCGGGATCGGCTCGGCCGACTGGATCGGCGCAATGGGCGTAATCGGTTCGATGATGTTGACGGTCTTCTTCTTGGCCGGCGTGGCGTCAGCCACCTTGGCCGTTGCGAGCGGCTGGCTCTTCTTGGCAAGGAACGCCTGCCGTTCCGCATCGGCTTTGGCTTTCGCCTCCTCGCGCATCGCCAGCTTCCTGGCTTCGAGTGCCTTGGCGCGAGCGGCTTCCTTGTCGGCTGCGATCTTGGCTTCGATCTTGCGGATCTGCGCAAGGTCGTCCGGCGTCGGATCTTTCTTCTTCTTGAGAAGCTTCAATTGCGCTGCATCGCTTTTGGCAGCGACCTTGACGACGTCGGTTGTTGTTGCGGCTTTGTGGGCCGAGTTTGCCGTCGGCATGGCCGCGTAAGCGGGCGCACCTAGGCTGAGCACGGCACAAAGGCCGGCAAAAATGAAGCTGCGAAGCTGCATGGGGAAGATCCGATCGTTCAATGCTTGTTGCCCACGGCGTCGCCCGGCGCCCCCCAAGGACGCCGAGAATGCCGCGTGCAACGTATAATCGATTAGCCGGAAGCGCCTCAAGCGTGAGGCGCAGTCGAATCTTCGTGATCGTGCGGCATTTGCCGCGACTGTGTTCAAACGACAACAGATCGCGGCATAAGTTGCCCTATTACTGGTTGGGGACCTGCGGCGTGGCCGGCGCGGTGGCGCCGTTTGTCGCTGGCGGCGTCGCCGGAGCGGTTGCCGGCGGCGTCGTTGCCGCGCCATTGCCGGACGGCGGGGTCGGCGCCGTGGTGCCCGAAGGCGGCGTCGGCGTCGTGGTTCCAGGCAATTGGTTGAGTACGCCCTTGCCTGCTCCGTCTGAGGTCGCCGGCACGCGATCGAGAATGTCGATCGGCTTCTCTCCATAGCGCGCAACGATCGACAGTGTCAGCGAAGTGACGAAGAAAGCGGCAGCCAGGATCGCCGTCGCCCGCGTCAGCGCATTGGCGGCGCCACGCGCGGTCATGAAGCCCGATCCGCCGCCGATGCCGAGGCCGCCGCCTTCGGAGCGCTGCAGCAGCACCACGCCGACAAGCGCGAGCACGACCATGAGGTGGACGACGATCAGTACGGTTTCCATAATTTACCCTGGCAAGGCCTTGTGCGGCCGCTGATTTGGAGGCGGCTCAATACAATGCTTTGACGGCATTTCCAAGCCCGTGGCCGGAATATGGGGAGCAATGCGTCCTTTGCAACGATTTCGGCGCCGGCCGTCCGCTCAAATGCAGCAAGCAGCCCTTGTATCAAGCGATGTTTCGATAGGCTTCCGCGATGCCGAGGAAGTCCGCCGCTTTTAGGCTGGCGCCGCCGACCAGCGCGCCATCGACATTCCTGACGCCGAGCAACTCGACGGCGTTGGACGGCTTGACCGAGCCGCCGTAGAGAATGCGCATCTTGGCCGCCGTATTGCCGAGCTTCCGTGCCAGTTCTTCGCGGATATGCGCATGTGCCTCGGCGACGTCGGCGGCGGTCGGGGTCAAGCCCGTCCCAATCGCCCATATTGGCTCATAGGCAATGACGGTGTTGGAAGCCGTGGCGTTTGGCGGGACCGAGCCAGCGACCTGGCGCGACAGCACGTCGAGCGTGGCTCCTGCTTCTCGTTCGGCTCTTGTCTCACCAATGCAGATGATGGCCACCAGCCCGGCGCGCCATGCGGCGGAGGCCTTGGCCTGGACCAAGGCATCGTCCTCCTTGCGATCGGCGCGGCATTCGGAATGGCCGACGATGACATGGCTGGCACCTGCGTCCTTCAGCATCTCGGCCGAAATGCAGCCGGTATAGGCGCCGCTTTCCTCGGTGTGGCAATCCTCTCCGCCGGCCCGCACCGGCGTGCGCGACAGAATCTCGGCGGCGTGCGCAAGCAAGGTCGCCGGCACGCAGACCACCGCTTCGGTCTCGGCGTCGAGCCCACTCATGAAGCCGTTGCCGATCATCCTGAGCTCGTTGAGCGAGGCGCTAGTGCCGTTCATTTTCCAGTTGCCGGCGACGAGCGGGCGGATTCCAGGCGTCATGGGATTTGTTTCTCCGGGCAATTTCCAGCTGGCCCTCACTATCAAAATCAGGCCACAAAGCAATCGACAGTGGGCAGGAAGGGCGCTATTGCGCTTGTTTCAGACTCGGCGCATGCGAAATGCGCAAAAATCGGAAGTACTCATGCTTGGTATGTTGAGAAGCGCGGCGGGGACCTGGGTCGCTAAACTGCTGCTGTCATTGTTGGTGTTGAGCTTCGCCGTCTGGGGCATCTCGGGCCGCCTGATGGGCGGTCTTGCCGGCCATGATGCCGTGATCACGGCCGGAGGCACCAAGGTCTCGATCAACGAATACCGCCTCGCCTACGATCGCCAGCTCAGCGTCATGTCGCAGCAATTCGGCCAGCGCATCAGCCGTGAGCAAGCGACGGCGCTCGGCATCGACAACCAGGTGCTGGCGCAACTCGTGTCGGGCGCTGTCCTCGACGAGCAGGCCCGCAAGCTCGGACTCGGCCTGTCAAAGGACCGGCTCGCCGAACTGACGCGTGAAGACCCGGCGTTCAAAGGGCCTGCCGGAAGCTTCGACAGGAGAACCTTCGAGTACCTGCTTCGGCAGATCGGCATGCGGCCGGAAGACTATTTGAAGAACCGCGCCCAGGTCGCGGTCCGCCAGCAGATCGTCGAGGCGGTTTCGGACGGCCTCAAGGCCCCGGATACATTCTTCAAGGCGGTCGCGCTCTATCGCGGCGAAGATCGCACCATCGACTACCTGACCTTGCCGAAATCGCTTGTCGAGCCGATAGAAGCGCCGTCCGACAGCGCGCTTTCGGCCTATTTCGAGGAAAACAAGAAAACCTACGCCGCGCCCGAATACCGTAAGTTCTCCTATGTCAGGCTCGAACCGGAAGACATCATGGATTTGAGCGCGGTGACCGACCAACAGGTCAGCGACGACTACAATAAGAACAAGGCGCGCTACACCACGCCGGAGATGCGCACCATCGAGCAGCTTGTGTTCAAGACACCTGATGCCGCAAAGGCGGCGCTCGATTCGCTCAGGACCGGCGCGACCTTCGACAAGATCGTCGCTGCCGAAGGCAAGACGCCGGCCGACACGCTGCTCGGCACGCTGGCCAAGGACAAGATCGCCGACAAGGCGGTCGCCGACGCTGCCTTCAAGCTCAACGTCAATGAGGTCAGCCCGGTCGTACAAGGCGCATTTGGTCCCGTTCTGCTGCGCGTCACCGAAATCAAGCCGGAAGTGGTGAAGCCGCTGGCCGAAGTATCCGAGCAGATCCGCAAGGACCTGGCACTGGGCGAGGCAAGCCGCATCTTGCTGGACGTGCACGACAATTACGAGGATACGCGCGCCTCGGGCAGTTCGCTCGCCGAGGCAGCCGCCAAATTGAAGCTGAAGGTCGTCACCATCGATGCCATCGATCGCACCGGCCAACGGCCGGATGGAAGCATCGTCAAAGACCTGCCGGAATCGCCGGCACTCATCAAGGCGGTGTTCGAATCCGAACCCGGAACCGACAATGAAGGCCTCACCACCGCCGATAACGGCTTCGTCTTCTACGACGTGAGCGCGATCACGCCTGCCCGCGACCGCACATTGGACGAAGTCCGCCAGAAGGTCGTGGCCGACTGGACCGCGGCGGAGACCACCAAACGGCTCACCGCAAAAGCACAGGAGCTCGAGAAGCGTCTCAAGGCTGGCGCCACGCTCGAGGTGATCGCCGGTGAGCTCAAGCTCGAAAAGCAGACCAAGCGCGGCGTCAAGCGCGATGCGGACGACGTCGATTTCGGCAAGGAAGGCGCCGCCGCGATGTTCGGCGTCGGCGAAGGCGGCACCGGGCTGATCCCCTCACCTACGGGCGACGGACAGATCCTGTTCAAGGTTGCCGAGGTGTTCGAGCCTGCCGGGGCCGATGCCAGCTCAGTACCCGAGGCCGCACAGAAGTCCTTCACCTCCGGCATGTCCGACGACCTGCTCGACCAGTTGGTGGCGCAGTTGCAGACGCAATATGACGTGCGCATCGATCAGGCGGCCGTAACACAAGCCCTGGCCAGATGAGCGCGCTGAAGATCCACATCGCCAAGGTCGCCGCCGGCAGCGCTCTTTCCTTCGAGGAGGCGCGCGAGGCCTTCGACATCATCATGTCCGGCGATGCTACCCCTGGCCAGATCGGCGGCTTCTTGATGGCATTGCGCGTGCGCGGTGAGACCGTCAGCGAGATCGCCGGCGCCGTCGCCACCATGCGCGCCAAGATGCTGCGTGTCGAAGCCCCCGAGGGCGCCATCGACATTGTCGGCACCGGCGGCGACAATTCGCACAGCGTCAACATTTCGACCGCATCCGCTTTCGTCATCGCCGGCAGCGGCGTGCCCGTCGCCAAGCACGGCAATCGCGGACTGTCCTCGCTGACCGGCGCCGCCGATGTGCTGATCGCATTGGGCGTCAAGATCGACATCCCTCCGGAGACGATCGGCCGCTGCATTCACGAGGCCGGCGTTGGCTTCATGTTCGCGCCGGCGCATCACCCGGCGATGAAGCATGTCGGCCCGACCCGGGTCGAGCTCGGCACCCGCACCATCTTCAACCTGCTGGGCCCGCTTTCCAATCCGGCGAGTGTCAGACGGCAGATGGTCGGCGTGTTCCTGCCCGAATGGATCATGCCGGTGGCAGAAACGTTGAAGGAACTTGGTGCCGACCATGCCTGGATCGTCCATGGCGACGGCTATGACGAGATCACCACCACCGGCGAGACACTTGTCGCCGAACTGGCCGGCGGCGAGATCCGCAGCTTTACGCTGACCCCGGAAGCCGTCGGACTGAAGCGGCACACCAAGGACGAGTTGCGCGGCGGCGACGCCGCCCACAACGCCCAGGCACTGCGCGACATGCTGGGCGGCGCAGCCGGCGCCTTTCGCGATACGGTGCTGATGAATGCCGGCGCCGGGCTGGTGGTGGCCGGCAAAGCGACGACCCTCGCCGACGGCATGGTAACGGCGGCGCAGGCCATCGACAGCGGCCGCGCGCTGAAAGTGCTCGACAGGCTGATCGAGATTTCGAACGGTTAAAACCATGTCCGACATCCTGCGCAAGATCGAGGCTTACAAGCGCGACGAGATCGCGGCGGCCAAGGCGCGCGTGCCGCTCGCCGAGATCAAGGCACGGGCGACGGATGCCGACGCGCCGCGCGGCTTTCTTTCTGCCCTTGAAGCAAAGCGCAAATCCGGCAGGTTCGCGCTGATTGCCGAAATCAAGAAGGCTAGCCCATCCAAAGGCCTGATCCGCGCCGATTTCGATCCGCCGACGCTGGCCAGGGCCTATGCGAAGGGCGGTGCCGCCTGCCTTTCGGTGCTGACCGACGCACCCTCCTTCCAAGGCGCGCCCGAATTCCTCACCGCTGCGCGCGCTGCCGTCGAGCTGCCTGCATTGCGCAAGGATTTCCTGTTCGACCCCTATCAGGTCTACGAGGCCAGGGCATGGGGCGCCGATGCCATCCTGATCATCATGGCCAGCGTCGACGACGCGTTGGCAAGAGAACTCGAAGCGACAGCGTTCGGTCTCGGCATGGACGCGCTGGTCGAAGTGCATGACGAGGCTGAAATGGAACGCGCGCTGCAGCTGTCGTCGCGGCTGATCGGAATCAACAACCGCAATCTCCGGACCTTCGAAACCAGCCTGCAGACCTCGGAGCGGCTGGTAGCGATGGTGCCGGCCGACCGCCATCTGGTCAGCGAGAGCGGTATCTTTTCGCACGACGATTGCCGCCGGCTGGAGCAGAGCGGCATTGCGACTTTCCTGGTCGGCGAGAGCCTGATGCGCCAGCAGGACGTGGCCGCGGCAACGCGCTTGCTGTTGACGGGCAAGGCGCCGGCAGAGGCCGTTTGAGGATGGCGGCCGCCCTCACCCATCTTGGCGCGCAGGGCGAAGCCAACATGGTCGATGTCGGCGACAAGGCTGAGACGGTGCGCACTGCAGTCGCAGAAGGTTTTGTCGCGATGCGGCCCGAGACGCTGGACATGATCCTCGCCGGCGACGCCAAGAAGGGCGACGTGCTGGGCACCGCGCGCATTGCCGGCATCATGGCGGCCAAGAAGACGCATGAACTGATCCCGCTTTGCCATCCGCTGCTGCTGACCAGGATATCTGTCGATATCGAGGCGGACGCCGCGCTGCCCGGCCTGAAGGTGACAGCATTGACCCGCGTCACCGGCAAGACCGGCGTTGAGATGGAGGCTCTGAGTGCCGTCTCGGTCGCTTGCCTGACCATCTACGACATGGCCAAGGCGGTCGACCGCGCCATGGTCATCTCCGGCATCAGGCTGGTTGAAAAGACCGGCGGCAAATCCGGCGACTACAAGATCACCGGAGATGAGGCCACCGAGGCAGGCCGATAATGGCGCTGGTCCCAGTTGCCGAGGCGCTCGAGCGCCTGCTGGACGGCGCAGCAGCGCTGCCGGGGGAACGCGTTGCACTGCTGGATGCCGCCGACCGCGTGCTGGCGGAGCCGGTTGTGGCGCTCCGCACCCAGCCGCCGTTCAACGCCTCCGCCATGGACGGCTATGCCGTGCGGGCGGCCGATATCGCGTCCGTACCGGCAAGGCTCTCGGTGGTCGGCATGGCGCCGGCCGGACGCGGCTTTGCCGGAACGGTGCAGCAGCGGCAGGCCGTGCGCATCTTTACCGGCGCGCCGCTTCCCGAAGGCGCCGACACTATCGTCATCCAGGAGAACGTCCGCGATCTCGGTGGCGGCAGCGTCGAAGTGACGGAACCGACGGTGCAGGGGCGCAACATCCGCCGCCTCGGGCTCGATTTCGCCAAGGGCGATGTCCTGCTGCCCAAAGGCCGCCTGCTCGACCCGGCGGCCTTGTCGCTGGCGGCATCGGCCAATCACCCCGAGGTGCGCGTGGTCAAACGGCCGCTGGTCGCCATCATCGCCACCGGCGACGAATTGCTGCCGCCGGGCAGCGATCTTGGCCCCGACCAGATCATCTCCTCCAACGCCTATGGTGTCGCCGCTGCCGCACAGTCGGTCGGTGCGCGCGCGCTCGACCTTGGCATCGCGCCGGACCGCAGGGAGGCGATCGCTGCGCTGGTTGAAAAGGCCGTGAAGGCTGGCGCGAACGTCATCGTCACGCTGGGCGGTGCCTCGGTCGGTGACCACGACTTCGTTCATGACGTACTGACCGGGCAAGGCATGACGCTCGATTTCTGGAAGATCGCCATGCGGCCGGGCAAGCCACTGATGTTCGGGCGGCTGGGAGACATTCGCTGCATCGGCCTGCCCGGCAATCCGGTGGCAAGCCTGGTCTGCACTCAGCTCTTCCTGAAGCCGCTGCTGGCGCGGCTCGGCGGCCGCGCCTTTCAGCAGGATATACGTCGGGCACGGCTCGGTGCCGCCATGCCGGCCAACGATCTCAGGCAAGATTATGTGCGGGCTGTTGTCATAGATGACGCCGGTACGCTCGTGGCGACGCCGTTCGGCATCCAGGACTCCTCGATGCTGAAAATGCTGGCCGATGCCAACGGGCTGATCGTTCGCGCGCCGTTCGCGCCTGCCGCGGCGGCGGGCTCCCCCTGCGACGTGCTGATGCTACGCTGAACCTGCCTCACTCCGAGATCAAGGTCCGGGTCAGCGGATGGTCTGGATCGGCCAAACCGTCGATGATGTTGAAATGATGCCGGTCAGGCTCGACGACCGAGCTGGTCGCGGTACCCAGGCCGATCCAGATGTTGGCCAGCAACGCGCTCTGACGCAGGAATTCGGCGCGCTCGCCGCCGCCGGCCCAGCAGGTCAGGCGGGCCTTGTCCATCGGGCGCAGCAGCACCGGGCTTTCGGCCTGCGCCTCGGCCTCATCGATCGCGATCGTCTTGTTCATGCCGGTGCGCATGATCGGGCGCAAATCATGCACCCCCGAGATCGACACCACGTGACGAACGCGCCGGACGACTTCGGGCGCCAGCGGCGTCGTCGCCGTAACCATCCGGCTAACAAGATGGCCGCCGGCCGAGTGCCCGGTCAGCATCAGCGGCCCTGGGACCATCGCCGCCGCCTTGCCGATCGCCGCGCCGACTTCCTTGACGATGCCGCCAATGCGTATCTGCGGACAGAGCGTGTAGGACGGCATCGCCACCGCATAGCCGCGATCAACAGGGCCAGCGGCAAGATGCGACCAGAAATTCTTGTCGAATGCCATCCAGTAGCCGCCATGAACGAACACCACGAGTCCCTTGGGCTTGATGGCCGGCAGGAAAAGATCGAGCCGGTTGCGTGGGTTGTCGCCATAGGCCATGTCGAGCCGCGCCCTGCCCTCGGTCGAAAGCACGTCGCGGAAAACCCGCGCGGGCTCGATCCAGGCCGCCGGCCAGCGATCGCTGCCGGCTACGTTGGCGCCGTTGGCATAGGCGTTGTCCCAATCGGCAATGTGACGTTCGAACACCCTGCGCCCTCCCTGGCAATATGGCCTTGCAACGTAGCCGTGAGCATCGCGCGGCGCGTCGTCGCCAGCCTCACGATTCCAGCTCTCGCATCAATCTCAAGTGACAGCTGCTTTGATGGCGAAGCGCGCATCCTTCCACGCACCGGTGCGCAGGATATCCTCAAGCACTTTGACGGCCTGCCAGACATCGGCATAGCCGACATAGAGCGGGGTGAAGCCGAAGCGCATGGTCGATGGCGCGCGAAAATCGCCGATCACGCCACGTTCGATCAGCGCGCGCATGACCTGGTAGCCATGCTCATGCATGAATGAAATCTGGCTGCCGCGTTTTTCCCCATCGCGCGTGCTTTCGAGCGTGAGCCCGTAAGTGCCGCACTTTGCCTCGACAAGCTCGATGAACAGATCCGCCAGCGCGATGCTCTTCTTGCGCACCGCCGTCATGTCGACATCGTTCCAGATGTCGAGCGCGCCCTTCAGCGTGCGCATCGACAAGACCGGCTGCGTGCCGCACAGAAACCGGCGGATGCCGGTGCCGGCCGCATAGCCTGGCTCGAAGGCGAAGGGCCGTGCATGGCCCCACCAGCCGGTGAGCGGCTGCTGGATGTCGGAAAGATGCCGCTCAGCCGCATAGATGAAGGCAGGCGCGCCCGGGCCGCCATTCAGATATTTGTAGGTGCAGCCAACGGCAAAATCGGCGTTTGCCTTGTCGAGCTCGACTGGCATCGCGCCGGCGGTGTGGCAGAGATCCCAGACGATCATCGCCCCGGCTTCCTGAGCCCTGCGCGTCAGCGCCGGCATGTCGCGCAGTTCGCCCGACTTATAGTTGACGTGGTTGACCAGCACCACGGCGGTGCGTTCGTCGATCAGCTCTTCGATGGTCGGCGCGTCGACCCCCGAGAGGCGCAGCAGCGTATCTTTTCGCGTCGAAACCACACCCTCAGCCATGTAGAGGTCCGTCGGAAAACTATCGCCCTCGGCGACGATGACCTGCCGCTCCGGTCGCATGGCCATGGCGGCGTGCAGCAGCTTGTAGATGTTGACCGATGTCGTGTCGCAGACCACCGTCTGGCCGGCCGCGGCACCGATCAGGCGCCCGAGCTGGTCGCCAAGTTCAAGCGGCATGTTGAACCAGCCGGCCGTGTTCCATGCGCGGATGAGATCATGCGACCATTCTTCGGTCGCGGCCTTGTGCAGTTCATCGAAAGCGGCACGTGAAGCAGCTCCTAGCGAATTGCCGTCGAGATAGATCACTCCTTGCGGCAACACAAAGCGGTCGCGCATCGCGCGCAGCGGATCCGCGGCATCCATCGCCTTTATGGCCACGAGATCGGGAATTCCTGTCATGATTTGTCTGCTCCGCCAAGATCCAACGCAACGCCGGACACGCATCGACTGTTCTTCCATTACCTGGTTGCGCGCAGCAAGGCTCCACCGGCGAGAAGCAGCCTGACCAGGCGATGGAAACCGGGACTTAACCCGAGGTTGGCGTTTTGAGTTCGTTTCGTTCACGGTGCATTGACCAAACCGCACAGTCGATACGGGTTCACTTCCGTGCCATTTGCCGACCGACGGCCGATGCCAGTGCCGCCTTCTAGGAGGCCAGAAGGGCGCAAAACGAAAGCAGAATCAAGGCGATGAGGCTCGCGGCGATGAAAATGCGGTACGCCGGTAGGGGACGTCGTTTGTTTCCCGAGCCTTAACGCATTCATTAAACTTTAAACAGTTGCGGAACACAACTGGAACAGATAGTGTTTGTTCTGGGTTTGTTTTTCTGATTCTGTTGGGGGTCGCTATGCTGACACGCAAACAACACGAACTGCTTATGTTCATCCACGAAAGGTTGAAGGAAAGCGGTATCCCGCCTTCCTTCGACGAGATGAAGGAAGCGCTCGACCTGGCTTCCAAATCCGGAATCCACCGGCTGATTACGGCGCTGGAGGAGCGCGGCTTCATTCGCCGTTTGCCCAACCGGGCCCGTGCGCTGGAGGTGCTGCGCCTGCCTGACTCGATCGCCCCCGGCCTCAATGCGGCACGCAAGTTCTCGCCGAGTGTCATCCAGGGCAGTCTTGGGCAAGGCGGTCCTCGGCAAGGCAAGCCGACATCGTCGCGCGTGCCCGCAGCCGGAAATGACGACGATGTCGTCGCCGCCGTTTCGATCCCGGTGATGGGCCGCATCGCCGCCGGTGTGCCGATCGACGCCATCCAGCACCAGACGCATTCGATTTCGGTGCCGCCGGATATGATCATGGGCGGCGAGCATTATGCGCTCGAGGTCAAAGGCGACTCGATGATCGAGGCCGGCATTTTCGACGGCGACACGGTGATCATCCGCAATGCCGATACGGCGAGCCCCGGTGAGATCGTGGTGGCACTGGTCGACGAGGAGGAAGCGACGCTGAAGCGGTTCCGCCGCAAGGGCGCCTCGATCGCCCTGGAAGCCGCCAATCCAGCCTACGAGACGCGCATCTTCGGACCAGACAGGGTCAAGGTGCAGGGCAAGCTCGTTGGGCTGATCCGCCGCTACTGAGTTGCGCCCTTGGCGCCGGCTTTTGGATTGTCGGCCCTGCGGTATGGGGGCAGGCCGCGCGTCGCGCGTGAAAATTTCCGCTGCACGTGCCAGGGCCGGTATGATTTTTCGACCGCGAAACGGATTTCGGCGCGCGTTGCCGCTTGTGGATCGAAGTAGACGGCGGCACTTCCCGCGCGCGCCAGTTGCCGTTTGGTGACGACGAGGACCAGCCGGTCGTAGTAGCAGGGGTTATGGGCGGTGGCGTCGTCGATGACGATCAAGCTGGCAAAGGCGCAGGCTGGCCGCGCAGTATCGCGGTCCTTGGCTTGCGCGATGATCGCGCCGGATGGATGCCTGGCAAGGCAGAGGCCGTCCGTGCAAATGAACGGCATGCCCGGCGGTAGGTCGGCCGGATCGGCAATGTCGAATTGCGGGTCGTTCTTTCCAGGTGTTTCCGGCGCGACGATAGCCTCTGATGTGAGCGCGCGTTTCCAGTTGTCGATGGTGAACTCATTCGGGCGTGCCCGGTTGACCGCGAGTTCACCGCTGCCGATCGGCAGCGCGACCAGCCGTGCGTCCTCCGAGACCAATACGTCGGGTATGCGTGTCTGCGTTGTCGTCAGCAAGCCGGCGAGCGCAAAAGGAAGTGCCGCCAGCCGCAACCAGGTCGTCGCCATGCTGGCAATGACGAGGGCGATCGTCACCAGAAGGACGGATCTCAGCGAAATCAGCCCGACCGCATCGATCGGCGAGCGCTCCGAGATCCACCCGGACAGGGCGATCATCGCCGTCAGCCCCTTGCCCATGACATAGAGGAAAGGGCCATCCGCGCCGAACGGCATCGCCAGCGCACTGAGCACGGCGAAAGGCATGACGACCAGTGAGACGATGGGCATGATGGCCAGATTGGCGAACAGGCTGAGCGGCGCCACGCGCTGGAAATGCCATATGGCGAAAAGCGCCGTGGCGCTCCCTGCAATGATCGAGGTCATCGCCAGACCGCACATGCCCAGCAGGACCTTTCGAGTGGCAAAGCGTAGCGGCGACCGCCGCGGCGGCGGCGTGGTGGCCCTGCCGGCGCGGTAATCGGACCAGCCTGCATAGGCGCCGACAAGGGCCGCCGTCGCGGCGAAGGACATCTGGAAACTCGGACCGACCACCTCGTGCGGCGACACCAGGATGACCGCGATGGCCGAGATCGCCAGGTTGCGCATGGTGAGCGCGGCCCGGTCGAACAGCACGGCGATAAGCATCACCGCCAGCATGATGAAGCTGCGTTCGGCCGCCACGACAATGCCGGAAAAGACGAGGTAGGCCGCAATCGAAAAAAGCGCGGCGGCCGCGGCATATTTCTTGACCGGCCGTCGCGATGAGAAATCGGGAAACAGCGCAAAGGCACCCCGCAGCAGCGCCATGATGGTGCCGGCGACCAACGCCATATGCAGCCCCGAGATGGAGATGATGTGGTAGATGCCGGTGCGCCGCATCGCTTCGTTGATCTCCTCGGGAATGCCGGCGCGCACGCCAACGATCAGCGCAGCAGCAATCTCGCCCTCGGCGCCGCCGATGCGGCTGCGGATATGGTCGGCGATGGATTCGCGCGCGTCTTCGATCGCGGAAGAAAGCTGCGCGGCAAGCGGCATGCTGCCCGACGACACGACTTTCGGATTGCCGAGAAAAAAGCCGCTGCCGCCGATACCGGCGAAATAGCTGTCGAAGGAGAAATCATAGCTGTCGGGCCGCACCGGGCCGGTCGGCGGCAGCAGCCGCACATAGCCGGTGATCTCGGAACCGGCGGTCAGCGCAGCCGGTATCTTCATCGCCGAAACGCGGACCCGTTCCGGCATGTAGCGCAGTGTCGGCCTGGCGGTTGAGATCACATCGATTGTCAGCCTGATGCGGCCGCTCGCCATGGGCTCGTACGATACGACGCGACCCGTCAGCCGCGTCGAGATTTCGGAACCGAGCATATGCGTTCCGACACGCCATGTCTCGAACTTGGCGGCAAGTACGCCAAGCGCGCAGAGCAGCGCCACCATGAAGCACAGGCGCGTCCTGGGCCATGACCGCGAGACGACGGCACAAAGGGCCGCGAGGAGCGCGATTGCGATCGGCTGTGGAAAGGCCGGCTCCACCGACAGCCCGAAATATACGACCACCCCGCATGCGAGGAACACCGGCACCAGCAGGAAGGCGATGCCGCGGTCGAGTTCCAGGCCGGCTGCCGAGGTTACGCTGTTGCGGATACGGGACGGTGACGGGAGGCGGAAACGCCTGGGCAGGCGTACGATGGGCTCGCCCGCGGGCACGAGAACCGTTGCTGGGTCGCTGGCCGGCAGCGACGGAGCATCGAAGCGCGGAGCGGGTAGCAATGCCGGTGCCGGCAGGACAGGCGGGGGAGCAGCAAACAGCAAGCGTTCGCTGACGCCGTTGACCGCGTCCTCGCCCTCGCCCGCACCTCGGCCTCGCACAGCCATCGGGTCTGCCCCTTGCGCCCTCGACCTCCTATGCTACATGAACGCGCAACGCGCGAAAGTCCGCAAACCCACTTCCTTCGCCCGCCTGAGAGTTCCATGCCCGATAAGGTCGTCACCCGTTTTGCCCCCTCGCCCACCGGCTATCTGCACATTGGCGGCGCGCGCACGGCGCTGTTCAACTGGCTGTACGCCAAGCATACGGGCGGCACGATGCTGCTGCGTATAGAGGATACCGACCGTGAGCGGTCGACGGATGCGGCGACGGCAGCCATTCTCGACGGACTTTCCTGGCTCGGACTCACCTGGGACGGCGCGCCTGTCTCGCAGTTCGAGCGCGCGCCGCGCCATCGCGAGGTGGCCGAGGAGCTCGTTCGTATGGGCAAGGCCTATTATTGTCATGCGACGCCTGCCGAGCTAGAGGCAATGCGCGAGAGCGCACGGGCCAAGGGGCTGCCTCCCCGCTATGATGGACGCTGGCGCGACCGCGACCCGTCGGAGGCGCCGCCCGGCGCCAAGGGGGCGATCCGCATCAAGGCGCCGACAGACGGCGAGACGGTGGTGCATGACCGCGTCCAGGGCGACGTGCGCTTTCCCAACAAGGATCTCGACGATTTCATTATTCTGCGCTCGGACGGCAATCCCACCTACATGCATGCCGTCGTCGTCGACGATCACGACATGGGCATCACCCACATCATCCGCGGCGACGATCATTTGACCAACGCCGCACGCCAGACCGTAATCTATCAGGCCATGGGCTGGGAGGTGCCGTCGATGTCGCATATCCCGCTGATCCACGGTGCCGACGGCGCCAAGCTGTCGAAGCGGCACGGCGCGCTTGGCGTCGAAGCCTATCGCGCCATGGGCTACCTGCCGGTGGCGCTGCTCAACTATCTGGCGAGGCTTGGCTGGAGCCACGGCGACGATGAGATCATGTCGATCGCCGACATGATTGCATGGTTCGACATTGGCGACGTCAACAAGGGCGCCGCCCGTTTCGATTTCGCCAAGCTCGAGGCGCTTAACGGCGTGCATATGCGCCGGATGAACGACGCGGCGCTGCTCGACATCTTCATCGCCACTCTGCCCTATCTTGAAGGCGGCCCGGCAATCGCGGCGCGCCTCGACGACAGACGCAGGGCGCAACTGCTTGCCGCATTGCCGGGCCTGAAGGAGCGCGCCAAGACGCTGGTCGAACTTGTTGAAGGGGCTGCATTCCTTTTCGTCGAGCGGCCGCTGCCGGTCGACGAGAAGGCGGCGGCGCTGCTCAGCGGTGAGGCGCGCGCGATCCTGCGGGGCGCTCATGCGGCACTAGCCACGGTTTCGGAGTGGTCTGCCGCCTCAGCCGAAGCCGCGATCCGCGACTATGCGCAGGCCGCCGGCCATAAACTCGGCGCCGTGGCCCAACCTTTGCGCGCCGCGCTCACCGGCAAAAGTACCTCGCCAGGTGTCTTCGACGTGCTGGCCGTGCTTGGCCGCGAGGAAAGCCTGGCGCGGATCGCTGATCAAATCGATTAGCAAACTGGCCCAAGAAGATTGGCATTGAAAGGTGTGTTTCGCAGTGCAACATTGGGTCTTGGCCTAATCTGCCGCGCAGATTCAATTGCGGGCGCAAATGTGCGTATTCCGATGCTTTTGACGTGTTGGGTTCAGATATTTTGCCTTTGCCGGCCTGAGGAAACAAAAAGGAGTTTGCTATGACCGAACCTGCGACAAAAATGGAATTTGGCGGCAAAACCCAGGCATCGACGGCCAAGCTGGAACTCGGCGGCAAAACCCATGAATTCAAGATACGAAGTGGTTCGGTAGGACCTGACGTCATCGACATCGGTTCGCTCTACAACACCGCCGGCGTCTTTACCTACGATCCCGGTTTTACGTCGACGGCGAGCTGCGAATCGGAAATCACCTTCATCGATGGCGATGCCGGCATTCTTTTGCACCGCGGCTACCCGATCGACCAATTGGCCGAGCACGGCGACTTCCTCGAAGTCTGCTATCTCTTGCTCTATGGTGAACTCCCGACCAAGGCGCAGAAGGACGATTTCGACTATCGGGTGACGCGCCACACCATGGTGCATGAGCAGATGTCGCGCTTTTTCACCGGCTTCCGCCGTGATGCGCATCCGATGGCGGTGATGTGCGGCGTGGTCGGCGCGCTGTCGGCCTTCTATCACGATTCCACCGATATCTCGGACCCCTATCAACGCATGGTCGCGTCAATGCGGCTGATCGCCAAGATGCCGACGATCGCGGCGATGGCCTATAAATACCACATCGGCCAGCCATTCATTTACCCGAAGAACGAGCTGAATTTCGCAGCCAACTTCCTGCATATGTGCTTCGCCGTGCCTTGCGAGGAATACAAGATCAATCCGGTGCTGGCCCGCGCGATGGAGCGCATCTTCATCCTGCACGCCGATCACGAACAGAACGCCTCGACTTCGACCGTCCGCCTGGCCGGCTCGTCGGGCGCCAATCCTTTTGCCTGTATCGCTGCCGGCATCGCCTGCCTGTGGGGTCCCGCACATGGCGGCGCCAACGAGGCAGCCCTGAACATGCTGGGCGAGATCGGTCATGTCGATCACATCCCGGAATTCATTGCGCGCGCCAAGGATAAGAACGATCCGTTCCGATTGATGGGATTTGGCCACCGCGTTTACAAGAATTACGATCCGCGCGCCAAGATCATGCAGAAGACCGCGCACGAGGTCCTGGGCGAGCTCGGCATCAAGGACGATCCACTGCTCGACATCGCCATGGAGCTGGAAAGGATCGCACTGACCGATTCCTATTTCATCGAGAAGAAGCTCTATCCGAACGTCGATTTCTATTCCGGCATCACGCTGAAGGCGCTGGGCTTTCCCACCACCATGTTCACCGTGCTGTTCGCGGTCGCCCGCACTGTCGGCTGGATCGCGCAGTGGAAGGAGATGATCGAGGACCCGCACCAGAAGATCGGTCGCCCGCGCCAGCTCTATACCGGCGCGCCGGAACGGGACTACGTGCCAATCGCGAAGCGGTGAAGGTGGTGAATGGTGAATGGGAGTAGCGAAGCGTCGCTCCCTGTCCATAGAAACCACTATTCACAATTCACTATTCACAATTCACTCACTTCCTCACCATCCCCATCACCACACCCGCGGCAATCTCGCCTGACGGCTTGGCGGTTGCCATACGCCCGGCAATGTCGGCAAAACCGTGCTTCTGCCAGGTGCGGTAGGCGGTATCGGAGAACAGCGCTTCCAACTGCCGCGCCAGATAATGCGGCCGCACATATTGATTGTAGTGTTCCGGCACGACCGGCCGGTCGGCAATGAGATTGGGCAAGGCTGCGCTCCATACTTTGATCAGCGGCTGCGCCATGCGCATGACCGGATCGAGCCGGTAGCAGGAGATCATCGGCACACCCGCCAGTGCCAGTTCCAGCGATACCGTCCCCGACGCGATCAGCGCCGCATCCGCCTTGCCGAAGGCCTGCCATTTGCGTTCGGCATCAAGTATGATCTCCGGCTTCTCGTCCCAGCTCGCGACCGAGGTCCTGACCAGGTCGGCGACGTGCGGCACCGTCGGCAACAGCAGGCGCAAACGGTGCCCGCGCGCCCGCAGGATCGACACCGTCTCGCCGAACGGCCCGACCATGCGTCGCACCTCACCACGACGCGAACCAGGCAGTACAAGCAACGTTTTGACGTGATCTGCGGACAGGTCACGCGGCTGCGCCTGCGCCCTGGCGGCACTGATTATGCCCGGATCGTGTGCAAGGCGATGCCCGACATAGGTGCCGGGCGGCCCGCCCAGGCGAGCGAGTTCCTTCACCTCGAACGGCAGGATGCAAAGAATGTGATCGACATATGGCTTCATCGCCGCCGCCCTGCCCGGCCGCCAAGCCCACACGCTCGGGCAGACATAGTGGACGATCGGGATAGTCGGATCGGCGGCACGCACCTTCTTGGCGACGCGCAGCGAGAAATCCGGGCTGTCGATGGTGATAAGGCAATCGGGCGTTTCACCTGCAATCGCGTTTGCCGTCTGGCCGATCCGCCGCATCAGCCGCGGCAGGTCGCGCAGGATGGCGCTAAGCCCCATCAGTGCGATCTCGCTGCCGTCGAACAATGGCGCCAGGCCGAGCGCCTGCAAATGGCGGCCGCCGATGCCGACAAGCCGAACTTCGCGCCCGGTCATGCGCTTGAGCGCCTGCACAAGGTCGGCGCCAAGCAGGTCGCCGGACTCCTCGCCGGCGACGACGGCTATCTTCAACGGCCGCTCATTCGCCATGCGCCGGCTCCGCAGCAGGCAGGCCGATTACGAACAGGCCGAGCGCATTGGCACGTCCGATGGTGGCGGGACCTTCGAGCACTAGCGAGCGACCGGCTTCGACGGCAATGCCGGCCAGTCCGGCGGCATGCGCCGCCTCGACGGTCAGCGGGCCGATGGAGGGCAGATCGGCACGCAGTTCCTGACCGGGCTTGGCGCATTTGACCAGAACACCGCGGCTCCCGCCGGCCAGCCTGCCGTGCCCGCGCAACTCCCTTGTCCGCTCGAGCAGCCCGTCGGTGCCTTCGACGCCTTCCAACGCAATGGCGCGGCCGCCGACCGCAACAGCCGCTTGGCCGATATCCAGCGCGCCGATGGCTTTTGCCGCCGCGTGCGCCGCCTCGATGTCGCGCCAGTCGGATTTGCGTGGCGCCGCCTTGGTCAGCAGGCCTTCGGCGGCGACCAACTCCGGCACGATCTCGTGAGCGCCGACGACCTTGATGCCGCTGCGCTCGATCCTGCGCA
Source organism: Mesorhizobium sp. M0800 (assembly GCF_040320095.1). Lineage (NCBI taxonomy): Bacteria > Pseudomonadati > Pseudomonadota > Alphaproteobacteria > Hyphomicrobiales > Phyllobacteriaceae > Mesorhizobium > Mesorhizobium sp. M0800. The sequence goes on along the minus strand of NZ_JAMYOZ010000004.1, from coordinate 87,959 downwards.
CGAACAGTTTCAGCACCGTATCGTCCCCCCGGGTTACACCGACGAAGAGGCTGGGTAGCCACGCGAGCAGGCCCAAATTGAGGCGCATGGCGCTCAGCCTGGGGCGGCGCGTGATATGACCCGCGGTTACGAGATGCGTAACGTGATGCCGCTTAAGGATCGGCAGCAGCGAGCCGACGTCTTCCAGCCTCAAGGTTGCCTGCTCATAGGGCTCGAAATCGGCTATGCGATCGACCTCGCCGGCCGCCATCACGACGAAGGGCAATTTGCCTTCCCGGGCGAGCGCTCGAGCAATTTCGACCGGGAGACTGCCGCCGCCGGCGATGATGCCGACCTTGGCATCTGGCGCGAGATCAAGGCCCTTTCCGGCAGCCTCAATCTTCGTCATCTGCCCTCAGTCTTCATCATCGGTATCGTCCCCGTCGCTACCCTTGAGCGACGGCACGGCGTAGTGCCGCTTGCCGCGACCGGCGATGAAGTCGACGATCTTCATGGCAGTCGGCGACGAGGCGAATTCCGCCTTGGCGAATTCGATGTTTTCGCCGACGGTCCGGGAGCGATCGAAGATCGTCTTGTAGGCTTTGCGCAGCAAGTGGATCTCCGAACGCGGCAGGCCGGCGCGCTTCAGGCCAATGATGTTGAGGCCGCGAAGGCTGGCGCGGTTGCCAACGGCGATGGCGTAAGGAATGACGTCGCCGACGATCGCCGAGCAACCGCCGAGAAAGGCGTTATCGCCGATGCGGACAAACTGATGAACCGCGGTAAGGCCGCCGATGTAGACATTGTCACCGACTTCGCAATGCCCGCCTAACGTCGCTTGATTGGCGAAGGTGGCGTTCTTGCCGACCACGCAGTCATGGGCAATATGGGCATAGGCAAGGAAATTGCCGTTGTCGCCGATCGTCGTCTCGCCGCGGCTGGAATCGGTGCCGACATGCATGGTGACACCTTCGCGGATCGTGCAGTTCTCGCCGATCACCAGCGTAGTACGGCCGCCCTTGTGCTTGGTGTTCTGCGGCGGCCCGCCAAGTATCGCCATCGGATAGACCTTAGTCGATGCACCGATGGTGGTCGCGCCAATCACCGAGACATGGCTGACCAGTTCGACGCGGTCGCCGATTACGGCGTCGGGGCCGACGTGACAGAAGGGCCCGATGCGGGCGCCTTCGCCGATTTGGGCGCCTGCCTCGATGACCGAGGATGGATGGATGACTGTCTGGATTTTCATTAGCATTCGTTTGTCAGCCGCTTGCGACCATCATCGCCGAGATCTCGGCTTCCGCCGCCTTGGCGCCATCGACGAGGGCCTCGCAAGCGAATTTGAGAAGATTGCCGCGTTTCTTGATTTTCTTCACATGAATTTTCAGCTGGTCGCCTGGAACGACCGGCTTGCGGAACTTGGCATTGTCGATGGTCAGGAAATAGACCAGCGACGGCTTTTCCGTACCAAGGCTGCGGATGCAGATGGCGCCGGCCGTCTGCGCCATCGCCTCGATGATCAGCACGCCGGGCATGACCGGCTGGTCGGGGAAATGACCTTGGAAATGCGGCTCGTTTATGGTGACGTTCTTGATGCCGATGGCGGATTCGTCGCCATCTATGTCGACAATACGGTCGATCATCAAGAACGGATAGCGGTGCGGCAGGAGCTTCATCAGCCGCATTATGTCAACCGCTTCGAGCGTCGCCGCTGCGATGTCAGCCATTTCCCCCCTCACCCTGTTTGCGCGTCCGTGCAAGTCTGCGCAAGGCCGCTATCTCGCGCATGGCTTCCGCCATCGGCTGCGCCGGATATCCTCCCCAAATCTCACCGGCAGGCACATTGCTCATAAACCCGCTTCTTGCCGCAAGCTTGGCCCCGGACCCGATGGTCAAATGATCCGCAAGGCCGACACCGCCACCCATGGTGACGTTGTCGCCTACCGTCACGGAACCGGAAATACCCGAAAGCCCGGCTATTATGCAATTGCGGCCGATGCGAACGTTGTGCGCGATCTGCACCAGATTGTCGATCTTGGTGCCCTGGCCGATGATCGTGTCGGACATGGCGCCGCGATCGACGGTCGTATTCGACCCGATCTCGACGTCGTCCTGGATGATGACGCGGCCGATCTGCGGAACCCGCTCCGGACCCTTGGCGCCGGCCACGAAACCGAAGCCATCCTGGCCGATCCTGGCACCGCCATGGATGATGACGCGATTGCCAATCAACGCATATTGCACGCTGGCACCTGGACCGACATAGCCGTCGCGGCCAATCTGCGAGGACGGACCGATGACCGCATGCGGGGCAATGACGGTCCCGCTGCCGATGGCAGCGCGAGGTCCGATGATCGCACCCGCTTCGATGATCGCACCGGCCTCGACATGGGCGGTCGCATCGATATGGGCGTGCGGCGAGATACCGGTTTCGCCGGTCATCGGTCCAGGCGTTGCAGCCGCCGGAAAAAGCAGACGCCCGACCATTGCGAAGGCCTGCTGCGGGCGCGGATGCACCAGCACCGCGATGCCCGCCGGCGCCTTGCCGGCAAATTCGGCAGGGCAGAGAACCGCCGCCGCCCGCAGTGACTGCATCAGGGCGAAATTGCGCCTGCCATCGACGAAGACAAGGGCGTTCTCGCCGCCTTCGTTGGCGGGCGCCAGAGCCTCGATCGATACATCGGAGAGACCGGAATCAACAAGCGTCGAGCCGGTCAGATTCGCGACTTCGCCGGCCGTATACCGGCGTGAGGGCGCGAAGAACACCGGATCGGTCATTCCAGAAGCAATATCCAGCTAGCGCATGACCCCGAAAATCGGAAATCGACCCTCGGAAAGGATCATGCGCAAATCAAAGTGTTACAACGTCCTTTGCGCGTCCGATAGGACGCGCTGCGCTGTAGTGTCGGATCACTGCCATCCGGATCCAAACGAGCCGGAAGCATCATTGCCCGCACATCAGAAGCGGGTCGATATGCCGAAGTTGAATTCCTGCACGTCGTCGGTCTTTTCCTTCTTGACCGGGATCGCATAGTCGATGCGGATCGGACCGAAAGGCGATGCCCACATCAAACCGACACCGACGGAAGCGCGCCATTCCATGCCGGTTGTCGAAGAATTGACAAGGCCACTAGCGAGCTTGCTGCCATAGAGCGTCGCCGCATCGGCGAAGACCGCGCCGCGCAAGCCGAAGCTTTCCGGGATGACCGGCAGCGGGAACTGGGCTTCCGCCGAGGCATTGAAGTAGGTGGTGCCGCCGAGGTGATCACCGCTGGGGCCAGAAGCCACCGGGCCGATGCCGCCATATTCGAAACCGCGGATCATGCGGTCGCTGCTCTGGAAATGGTCAAAGACGCGCAGGTCACCGCTGCCATATCCCTGGACATGGCCGGCGCCTCCAGAAATGAGGCCCACCAGATCCAATTGTTCGGACAGCGTCTGATAGACGCTGCCTCGCGCTGTGACCTTGATGAATTTGGCGTCGCCGCCGAGACCGGCTACTTCCGTGCCGACATTGGCATAGAGGCCGTCATGCGGGTTCTTCATGTCGTCGATGGTGTTGTAGACCAGGCCGAGGCTGACCGACGATTTGAGCCACGGGCTCTCTTCAACGCCGTTTACAATCGCTTGCGAGACGTTGCAACCGGCGCTTGGGTCACAGCCCTCGTCGAACTCGTACTTCTCTTGCGCAATATTATAAGCGAGTTGCGTCGAGATATTGTCGGTGATCGGCAGGCCGAAGCGAACGGTTGCGCCCGTCGTGTCGCTGTCGTAATGGTCGTAGTTTCGGCTCTGCTTGTAGATGTCGAAGCCGGCCGCGATACGGCGCCCGAGGAAATAGGGTTCGGTGAAAGAGAAGCTGTAGTCGCGCGAGTTCTTGCCACCGCCGGCCGCCACCTTGATGAATTGGCCGCGACCGAGGAAGTTGCGCTCACTGACGGAACCTTCGACGGACGGACCTGACGTTTCACCGCCGCTCGAATAACCGGCGCCGACCGTGAACTCACCGGTCGATTTCTCGACCACATCCACCACCAGCACAACCTGGTCCGGCTCAGAACCCGGAACAGTGGAAATTTCGACTTTTTCAAAATAATCGAGCGCTTCCAGCCGCCTCTTCGCGCGCTGGATGAGGACCTGATTGAAAGCGTCGCCTTCGCTGACATCGAACTCGCGGCGAATGACGTAGTCGCGCGTCCGATCGTTGCCGCGAATCTCGATGCGCTCGATATAGGCCTTGGTCCCCTGATCGACCGTATAGACGACCGAGATCGTGTGGTTCTCGAAGTTGCGGTCACCGCGCGGCGTCACCTGGGCGAAGGCATAGCCGGATCCAGCGACCTTTTCGGTCAAGGCGATGATCGTGTCCTCGACGTTCTTGGCGTTGTAGACATCGCCCTTGTGGGTCTCGACCACCGATTCAAGCGACTTGGCGTCGACCTCGGGGATCGTGCTTTCGACGCTGACATCCCCGAACGTATAACGCTCGCCCTCCTGTACCGTGATGGTGACGGTGTATTTGTTGGTGGTGTCGTCGAGTTCGCCGACAGCCGAGACGACCTGGAAGTCGGCATAGCCGTGATTATAATAGAAGCGGCGCAGCAGCTCCTGGTCGGCGCGCAGCTTGTCCTCGTCATAAACGTCGTCGCGCAGCACGAACGACAGGAAGGACGAACGCTTGGTGGAAATGATGTCCGACAGCCGGCGGCTCGAATAGGCGCTGTTGCCGACGAAATTGATCGCTGCGATCTGGGTGCGGCCGCCTTCGTTGATGTTGAAGACCACGTTTACCCGGTTGTCGCCGAGATCCATGATCTGGGTGGTCACGGCGGCATCGTCGCGGCCGATACGCCGGTATGCGGCCTTGACCGCCTCGACATCGGCATCGAGCTGCTGTTGCGAGAAGGTGCCGCGCGGCTTCAATTGCACCGCGGCCTCAAGCGCGTTGTCCTTGAGCTTCTTGTTGCCCTGGAACAGCACCTGGTTGACGACCTGGTATTCGGACACCTTGATGACCAGCGTCGATCCGACCTGGTTGATCTGCACATCCGAAAACAGCCCGGTGCCAAACAGCGCCTTGACCGCATCGTCGATATCCGAACTGGAAAACGCCTTGCCGGGCTTGATCGTCACGTAATTGCGGATGGTGTCCGCGTCGACACGCTGATTGCCGGTGACTTCGACTCTGGAGACGACAGCCGCCTCGGCGGCCGATGTGGCAACGAACTGCACTGCGAGCGCGCCTGGTACAACCAGAGCGGCGGACATAGCCACCGCGGACGCGGCGCTCAGAAACTTGGATGCTGCCTTCATCGGGCTTTTGTACCTTTTCTCGAAGTCCCCACGGCGAGAAAACCGGACGTGCGGTAATTTCCCCTACCGTATTAACCGGATTTTCCCTACACGCAAGGCTTCTGGTTAATTTGTATTTACTTAACCCTGCGGCGTGGCTTTCGCGTCACGCATATCCCCACGCATGGTAAACGGCGTCTCAACATTGCTCGTGCCGAAGCCAAATTCCTTCATGATTTCAGCACCCAAACAGATCGTTCCAGAAAACAAAGCCCATGAACCCGAGCACCAATATGAGGCCGCTTCGGTAAGCCATTTCCATCATGCGTTCGGACACCGGCCGCCGGATGACAGCCTCCACGCCGTAGAACAGAAGATGCCCTCCGTCGAGGGGGGGAATCGGCAAAAGGTTGAGAATCCCTATCCCGACTGACAGGAATGCAACAAGCTGCACGAGCCATTCAAAGCCGAGCTTTGCCGCCTGACCCGACATCTTGGCGATCTTGATGGGGCCGCCCAGCTGGCACTTGTCCTCGCGACCGACAACGAAACGTTGCAGGAACTGGCCGGTACGCTGGATGACGTGTCCGGTTTCCTGGACCGCTGCCCCGACCGCCCCGGCCGGACTATAGGTGATCAGCCGTGGCTGGCCGAGTTCCTTGTTGTTGACGACGCCGATCACGGCCACCTGGACCTTGTTGCCCAGTGCGTCTTGTTGTTCCATCAAGCGCGGCGTCGCCGTGACGGTGATTTCCTTGCCGGCGCGTAGCATGACGAAGGTGATGCTGTCGCCGGCGCGGCCAGAGACCAGACGCTGGACGTCGGCAAAGGTCTCGACCTTGCTGCCGTCGACGCTGACGAATCGGTCGCCGGGCATGATGCCGGCCGCGGCGGCCGGACTGCCGACGGTGACCTCAGCCACCATCGGCTCCAGCACGGGCCGGCCATGGACGGAAAACAGCACGGCAAAGACGGCGATCGTCAGCAGGAAGTTGAACAGCGGCCCCGCCACGACGGTCGCCGCCCGCTTCCAGATCGGCTGCGTGTGGAAGGCAACCTTGCGTTCTTCGTCGCTCAGCGCCTCGATCTCCCCCGAGCTGGGCTGGCTCGACGTCGCGTTCATATCGCCGACGAACTTGACGTAGCCGCCGAGCGGTATGGCGCAAAGCTTCCAGCGCGTGCCGCGGCTATCGTTGAAGCCGATGATCTCTGGGCCGAAACCGATCGAAAAGGCTTTTGCGCCGATACCGCACCAACGCCCGACGAGGTAATGGCCCATTTCGTGGACAAAAACGACGACAGTCAGCACGAACAGGAAAGGCACCAGCGTGCCGAGGACAAAGCCCTCTGTGCTGAAAACCGCGTGAAAAATCTCGTTCAATTCATGCCCTCAAATTCATCCACGGCACAGATCACGCCGCGACTGTGACATCAATCCAGGCGAATCCATGACGCAGCCCGCGCCGGCCCACCGACGATGCTGTTCAAACCGGAAACAGCCCCTGTGCCGGATGGTCGGCGGTCGCGGAAATCCAGCCGATGACGTATAGGGCGAAAGCCGCCGCGACAAGCCCATCTACCCGATCCATGATGCCGCCATGGCCGGGTATCAGCGTGCTGGAATCTTTACGGCCGTGGCGTCGCTTGACCCATGATTCGAACAGGTCGCCGGCCTGCGCGACAATCGAAAGCACCAGTGCGACCACGCCAAGCACGACGAGGTTGCCCGTTCCGGCTACGGCGGCCAGAAGCAGCCCGGCCACTACGCCGCCGACCAACCCACCGAGCGCCCCGCTCCGCGTCTTGCCCGGCGAGATCGACGGCGCCAGCCTTGGACCACCGATGGAGCGGCCGACGAAATAGGCAAAGATATCGGTCGCCCAAACCACGGCGAATAGGAACAGAATGGCCAGCAGCCCTGAATGGTCGCCGTCACGCAAGAAGGCCAGCGACAAGCCGGACACGGCCGCATAGGCAAGGCCGGATGCTTCCCACGGTCCTGCCCTGCGCATGGAAGAAGCGACGGCAGTGACAGCAACCAGAGCCGCGACGAGCGGCAGCAGCAAAGACGCAGGCAGGCCGGCGACGAGGGCACCAATAAAGACCACGATCAGCGCCTCGGGCAGAAAGCCGAGACCTGCCGTAGCACCAGCACCTGCCGGGGCAACGGGGCGGCTCATCCGCGTCCACTCGTAGAAGATCACCGCCGCCATGGCGGCGCAAAGCAACCGGAAGGACAGTCCGCCGAGCCAGGTCAGGGCAAGCGTGACGATGGCAAGCACGACGGCCGAAATGACCCGGAGTTGGAGGTTGCTCATTCCTCAGCCTGAGGCGACATCTTGGGCGGCAAGTCCGCCGAAGCGGCGCTCGCGGCCGGCGAAATCGCGCAGTGCATCGGACAGGTGCTCGCGACTGAAGTCGGGCCAGTAGCAAGGCAGGAAAACGAGTTCGCTATAGGCGGCCTGCCATAACAGGAAGTTGGATAGCCGAAGCTCGCCGCTGGTGCGGATGACCAGTTCCGGGTCCGGAATGCCCTCTGTATCGAGCGAGCTGGCAAAGGAATCGGCCGTGATCGCCTCGCTCTCGATCTCACCGCGCGCCACCGCCGCTGCGAGCTTGCGCGCGGTGCGCACGATCTCGTCGCGCCCGCCGTAATTGAAGGCAATGACCAGTGTCAGCGCCTCGTTGCCGAGAGTGAGCGTTTCGGCTTCCTCGAGCAGCCCCCTTATGTCGGGCTGCAGCCCTGCCCTGTCACCGATGACCCTGATCCGCACCCCACTCTGGTGCAGCTCGGCGAGGTCACGTCGGATGAAAAGCTTAAGCAGGCCCATGAGGTCGCTGACTTCGGATTTCGGCCGTGACCAGTTTTCCGACGAAAAAGCGTAGACGGTCAGGAAGGAGATGCCGAGGCCGGGGGCGGCGCGCACTGTCTTGCGCAGCGCCTCGACGCCGGCGCGGTGACCGGCCAGCCGCGGTAAGCCGCGCGCCTTGGCCCAGCGTCCGTTTCCGTCCATGATGATCGCGACATGCGCGGGCGTTGCCATATTCTCGCTTCCGGGCCAGGCGTGGCCAGACCCTAGACCTGCATGATTTCCGCTTCCTTGTCGGAAAGCAGGTGGTCGATGGTGCTGATTGTCTCGTCGGTCAGTTTCTGAACCTGGTCGGCCCGTTTGCGGTGGTCGTCCTCACTGATGTCGCCGTCCTTTTCCGCCTTTTTCAGAAAGTCCATGCCGTCCCGGCGAACGTGGCGTGCGGCGACGCGGGCATTCTCGGCATAACCGTGCGAGATCTTGACCAGTTCCTTGCGGCGCTGTTCGTTGAGCTCGGGCAGCGGAATCCTGAGATTGGTACCGTCGACGATAGGATTGAAGCCGAGATTGGCTTCACGGATGGCGCGGTCGACTGCGCTGACCATCGACTTGTCCCAAACCGAAACCGAAATCATGCGCGGTTCCGGCACCGACACTGTTGCCACCTGGTTGATCGGCATGGTGGTGCCATAGGCCTGCACCTGGACGGCATCGAGCAGGTTGCTCGACGCGCGGCCGGTGCGCAGCGAAGCCAGATCATGCTTGAACGCGGCGATCGCCCCGTCCATGCGCCGTTTGAGATCGTCGTACTCGCCACTCATCATCGTCTCCTCGACCCGTTAACCCGGGTTCACTGCTTAGGCCCTGTTCGAGCCTCATCCGCAACCGGTCCCTTTCGGGTTCATGGTCCGGTCAATCGTCTGCGACAACCGTGCAACGGCCGCCGCCCCTCAGGATATCGCCGAAGCCACCCTTCTCGTGGATCGAATAGACGATTATCGGAATGTTGTTTTCGCGCGCAAGTGCAATCGCCGCCGTATCCATGATCGAAAGCCCGCGTTTGATGACTTCGTCATGGCTGATCCGCTCGAAACGTGTCGCATGCGGGTCCTTCTTGGGATCAGCCGAATAGACACCATCGACCTGGGTGCCCTTGAACAGAGCATCGGCGCCGATCTCGGCGGCGCGAAGGGCTGCAGCCGAATCGGTGGTGAAGAACGGATTGCCGGTGCCGCCGGCGAAGATGACGACCTTGCCCTGGTTCATGTAGGCGGTCGCCTGACGCTGCGAAAAACTTTCGCAAAGCTCGGGCATGGCGATCGCCGACAGCACCACGGCGTCGACGCCGATCTTGTTGAGCGAGGTGCGCAGCGCCAGCGAATTGATAACCGTGGCAAGCATGCCCATATGGTCGCCGGTGACGCGGTCTCCGCCTTTTGACGCAACCGCGACGCCACGGAAGATGTTGCCGCCGCCTATGACGACACCGACTTCGATGCCCAATGCGCGGGCCTCGGCGATGTCGGCGGCGATGCGGTCGACCACCGATACGTCGATGCCGAAATGCTGCTCGCCCATCAACGCTTCGCCCGACGCTTTCAGCAAGACACGTCGGTAGAGGGGCTTCACCGTCATCTGGTCCTCGTCATCGTGCGTGTGACGCGTTTCGGTGCGCCCCGAAACACTGGGCGTTCCGATACACGAAGGGCGCCGCGCTGTCCCCCGGCGCCCGAGCCGGAAAGTTGAGATCGTGGACCGGGATAGCCGTCAGCTCACGCCGGCAAAAGTGCCTCGCATGAGCAGATCCGGCAGATAGCTTGCCGGCTTACCGCCAACCGCCTGCCCACCGGTCAGGCCGCCTTGTATTTCAGGGCCGAAGAACGAATACGGAAAGGGCGTGACCGGCCGGCTCACCGCATCGAGCCGTGCCCGAAGATCTTCGGGAATGTCGAAATCAAGCGCGCCGAGATTGTCCTTGAGCTGGTCAAGCCTAGTGGCGCCGACGATGACGGACGCAATGCCTGGCCTGTTTGCCGTCCAGTTCAGGGCGACCTGCGCCATGCTGCGGCCGAGCTGGCCGGCAACCCTCTCCAGTTCGGCGACGATTTGCCAGTTGCGATCGGTGAATTTCTGGAAACCGGGATTGGTCGAACCACGCATTGTCTCCAGCCGGCCACCATCCTCGACGATTGTATCGAAACGGTATTTTCCGCTGAGCAGGCCGCTGGCCAATGGACTCCAGACCATGATTCCGGCGCCATAGCGCGTGCCGAACGGCACGAACTCGTGCTCGATGTTGCGCTCGGCCAGCGAATATTCGAGCTGAAGCGCCGAAACCGGTTCATAGCCGCGATGCTCGGCGACGGCCTGCGCCCGGCTTGCGTACCAGGCCGGCACGTCGGACAGACCGACATGCCGGATCTTTCCGGCGCGCACCAGATCGTCCAGCGTCCGCATCACCTCCTCCGGCGGCGTCAGCCTGTCCCAGGTATGGAGGATGTAGAGGTCGATGTAGTCGGTGCCGAGCCGCTTCAGCGAACCGTCTATCGCCCGCAGGATGTTCTTGCGGCCGTTGCCCCCGGCGTTCGGGTTGCCCGGTTCGGCGTTGTAGGTGAATTTGGTACTGATCACCGCCTTGTCGCGCAGCCCACGCTCGGCGATGAATTCGCCGAGCCAGGTTTCGGCCGTGCCACCGGTATAGAGATCGGCGGTATCGAAGAAATTGCCATCGGCTTCGACATAGGCATCAACCAAGGCGCGCGCGGTCTCCTTCTCCGCGCCCCAGCCCCATTCCGTGCCGAACGTCATGGTGCCGAGCGCCAGGCGGGTGACACGCAGCCCGCTGTTGCCGAGCGTGTAGTAGGACATGGTCATGGATTTTCTCCTGAAGTTTGAAAAGCGGGATTGAGGTCTTGCCTGGGATACGCAGTCAGGCCTTGGCCAGCGCATCGACCACCACCTGGAAGCGGCGCGGATCGAAATAATCGTGGTAGGCGCTGATCAGACCGCTCTTGAAGTGGAAAATCGCGATATTGCTGTTGGTGTATTCAGTGCCGCCGATCAGCACCGCGCGGTTCTTGTACTCAACGACGATCGCGTCCGAATCCGCTGCCGGATAGATGGCTGTCAGCTGCGAATCGAAGGATTCGAAATTACCGAAGAGGCCTCGGAAGGCCGCCAGGATCGCGGCCTTACCATCGATGCTGTTTCCAAATCCTGCCGGCGGGTAGAAGACAAGTATCCGGCCATCTTCAGCCCAAAGGTCGCCCCATGCCTCAATGTCCTTGCTGTGCATCAGATCAAAGAATTTACGCACGGTCTCGAGATTACGGGTTCGTTCGGAATCGAGGTCGGTCATTAGACGTCTCCTTGGCTGCTCGGCGATTGCCGTGTGATGCAGCCAAAGATGCGCCCTCCTTTCCCCGCCGATAAGATTGCATTATCCGAATGGACTATGCGATATCATGCATGAATGGACCGCGATCTGCTTAGCCACCTACCTGTAATCGTTGCCGTCGCGCGGCGTGGCGGCTTCGCGCCGGCAGCCGCCGAGCTCGGCATGAGCCCGTCAGCGGTCAGCCATGCGGTTCGGCTGGTAGAGGAGCGAATCGGCCAGCCGTTGTTTGCCCGCACCACGCGCAGCGTCTCGCTGACCGAGGCTGGCACCGCGCTTGTCGCTGCGGCGGAGCCGGCGCTGGAAGACATTGCCGACCAGATCGAACGTATCCGCTCTGTCAAAGGCCGGGCAAGCGGACTGCTCAGGATCAACGCGCCGCGTTTGGCGCTGCCTCTGGCGCTGATGCCCATCCTGACGGCGATGGCGGAACGTTACCCTGACGTGACGGTGGAGATCGTCACCGACGAACGTCTGAGCGATATCGTCGGCGAGGGTTTCGACGCCGGCATCCGGCTGGGCGAGATGATCGCCGAGGATATGGTGACGGTGCGACTGACAGGGCCTTTCCGCAGCATCATCGTTGCTTCGCCGGCCTATGTCGGCCGGCGCGGGCGGCCATGGGCGTTGGCCGATCTCGCCGCGCACAACTGCATCGGCTATCGGCTGTTGCGATCACGTGCGCTCTATCGCTGGGATCTGTCCGATCAGGGCAAGGATATCAGCGTCGAGACACGCGGCAGCGTGGTCGTCAGCGATCCGCTGTCGGCAAGGGAAATGGCGCTTGCCGGCATCGGCCTCGCCTATCTGTTCGAGCCGCTTGTCAAGCCCGACATCGAGGCAGGCCGGCTGGTCGAAGTCCTTGGCGAGGCATCGATCGAGGAACCGGGACTGTTCCTCTATTTCCCGCGCCGCGCCGCAATGGCCCCGAAGCTCCGCGCCTTCATCGACACCGCGCAAGAAATCGGCCGGGCATCCTCGCGGATACCCGGCCGAAAAAGCCTTTCAAACGAATAGTTACTTCTTGACCGCTGCCGCGACTTCCGCCGCGAAATCGGTCTCTTCCTTCTCGATGCCCTCGCCGAGCGCGAAGCGCAGATAGGCAGCGATTTTGGCTGGCGCGCCGATTTCGCTTTCGGCATCCTTCAGCGCCTTCTCGACGGTAATGTCGGGATTGAGCACGAAAGCCTGCTTGAGCAGCACGACCTCTTCATAGAACTTGCGCAAACGGCCTTCGACCATCTTCTCGATGATCGCTTCCGGCTTGCCGGACTGGCGCGCCTGGTCGGCGAAGATCGCCTTCTCGCGTTCCACTGCGGCCGGATCGAGCTCTTCGGTGGTCAGGGCCATCGGATTGGTGGCAGCGACATGCATGGCAACTTGACGGGCGAAGGCGTTGGCGGCATGCGCGTTGCCTGTCGTCTCGATGGCCACCAGCACGCCGAGCTTGCCAAGGCCGTCGGCGACCGCATTGTGAACGTAGGTTGCGACAGCGCCGTGCTCGACGGTGAGCTTGGCCGAGCGGCGGAAGCCCAGATTCTCGCCGATGGTGCCGACAGCGTCCTTGATGGTCTCGGCGACCGACTTGCCCGAGCCCGGATAGGGAGCGGCGGCAACGGCCTCGGTCTTGCCGCCATAGGCAAGCGCGACCTTCGCGACATTGGCGACGATCTCCTGGAACGCAGCATTGCGGGCAACGAAGTCCGTCTCGGAATTGACCTCGACGATCGTTGCTTCGCGGACCCCGGAATCTACGCCGATCAGGCCTTCGGCAGCGGTACGGCCAGCCTTCTTGTCGGCCTTGGAAATGCCCTTCTTGCGCAGCCAGTCGATGGCTTCTTCCATATTGCCGTTGGTCTCGTTCAACGCCGCCTTGCAGTCCATCATGCCCGCGCCGGTCAAGTCGCGGAGTTCTTTGACCTGTGCAGCCGAAATGCTCATTGTCGCCTCTTTGTCTAAATGCACTGACGCACCATCGATTTTCGATGATGCGCCTGGTGCCGGTAGCGCTTACCGCGCCAACATATTGGAAAGATGAAGGCCGCAGCCGGCCTTCGCTACTATGCTTCCGGGGTCTGGGCTGCCGGGCTCTCGGCGGCCGGGGTCTGATCGAGCGCCGGCTCGACCGGAGCCTCGACCGATGCGCCGATATCGACACCGAGCGCGCCCTGCTGACGGGCGATGCCGTCGATAGCTGCCTTGGCGATCAAATCGCAATACAGCTGGATGGCGCGGGCCGCGTCGTCATTGCCGGGGATCGGGAAGTCGATCTTGTCCGGGTCGCAGTTGGAATCGATGATGGCAACGACCGGGATGCCGAGACGCTTGGCCTCGAGAATGGCGATCGCTTCCTTGTTGGTGTCGATCACGAACATCAAATCGGGCGTCGAACCCATATCCTTGATGCCGCCCAGCGCCTTGTCGAGCTTCTCACGCTCGCGGTCGAGGTTGAGGCGCTCCTTCTTGGTCAGGCCCTGAGCCTCGCCGGCCAGCATTTCGTCGAGCTTGCGCAGGCGCTGGATGGAATTCGAGATCGTCTTCCAGTTGGTCAGCATGCCGCCGAGCCAGCGCGAGTTGACATAGTACTGGGCCGAGCGCTGCGCGGCATCGGCGACGATGTCGGAGGCCTGGCGCTTGGTGCCGACGAACAGCACGCGGCCGCCCTTGGCAACAGTGTCGGAAACCTGCTTCAGCGCCTGGTGCAGCAAAGGCACCGTCTGCGAGAGGTCGATGATGTGTATGTTGTTGCGGGCGCCGTAGATATAGGGCGCCATTTTTGGGTTCCAGCGGTGGGTCTGGTGGCCGAAGTGAATGCCAGCTTCCAATAGCTGGCGCATGCTGAAATCAGGCAGAGCCATTCTTATTTCCTTTCCGGTTAGCCTCCACGGACACAGGCATTTTTGGACTTTGTCCTCGAACGCCACCGGAGGTTTCAGCCGGATTTCTCCCGGGCAGACACCAAAGTCCGTGTGTGGAATGAGCGCGCATATAGAGGGGAAGCGCGACAAACGCAAGCGCTGTGGCGTCTTGCGGCTCAGCGTGCGGCTATCAGCGCACCGGTATCATCGCCGCATCTTCCCCTTCGGCACCCGCACACGCCGGAAAACGGCGACGATCTCCTCGCGGCTGCATTCGATGGCGCCTAACCGCACTGCGCGGTCACGCTCGAACCCGGTTATGTCATAATGCGGCGCCGATGTCTTGGGCGGCCCTTGATAGGACGAGCGCTTGATGCCGAGCTGCGCGGCGAAGCGATGCAGCTCGTCAGTATCGTCTGCCAGCAGATGACACCAGCGGTGGCCGATCCATTTCCAGATCGCCGCATCGACATAGACCGCCATGAGATTTGCCGCACTCCTTCATCTTGCGCCGACCAACACGCCGCTAACGATGATAGAAGGGATTGGCATAGAAAATGAAGCCGCCGCCGGCCTCGAGTTGCGTCATCGTCCTGGTGACGGTCTCCTGCATCCGGTCGTGCAGTTCGGCGAGTGCCTCCTCGACGGAGCCTTGATAGGCGTGCAAGCCTAGCGGCTCCGGTACCCGGACATAGGCGCGGCGTGGGCCTGCCGGCTGCGGCACGAAACGGTTGATCGTATCGCGCAGCGTACCCTTGCAATAGTCGTTGCGGATCCGCTTCAAATGTTCGGCGATCTCCTCCTGCGTGATGCGCGGATTGGCTGAAGCCCACGGCCCGACACGCTGCAGGCGCTGGATTGTATCTGCCAGCGTTCGGACCTGCTTCTGGTTTTCGGTGCCGTCCATGTTCTCCCGCAGCCAGCGCCGCGACCGGCGCAAAAGCTCGGCAGTGTCGAGCGTGCCGGCGTCGACCGAGACAAGTTCGGCAAGGCGACGGCCGAGTTCGGTCAGCAGGTCCTTTTGACGTGCGTCGTACGAAGCCCGCTCATCGGACCGCAGGCCATATGCAGCCTCATCGCGCGACAGCAAGGTCGCATAGATATGATGGATGCGCTCCGGCAGCGAATCGGCGGCACGGCGTTCGATCTTCAGGCTGTGCTCGACATAGGCGCATTCCTTTGCCAGCGCTGCCTCGACATTCCCCGTGAAAGCAAGCTTCCAGATCACGGGCGCGATCCAAACCTTGAAGTCCGGATCCGTCAGGCGGCCGCGCTTCAGCGCCTCGAACCCCATTTCGACCGCGCCCGGCAGCAGCGGGGCAATGATGTTGGCATGCCAGCCGACACCGCCTTCGGGATGCAGGAGCACGCCGTGCCCCTTCAGCGCCCAGGCCACCGAATGTTCCTTGGCGGCCGCGCTGTTGCCCGGGATTTGCGCGATCAGATTGTTGGCCAACCAGAATTTCTGCATCAGCCGGCCAAGCCCGTTGACGACGCCGTGCGTGGCCCAGGATGCCGCCAGCGGGCTTACCCGCGAGACGACCTCCTTGTCGATCATCCAGTCGGTAAAAAATTCGGGATGGTTGGGCGTGATGAACGTCGCCTTGCCCGCGCCGCAACAAGCCTTCAGCCTTTGCCGGTCATTCTCCGGAAAATCGATGTGGCGGACATTGGCGACGCCGCGCAAACCGGCCAGACGGTTGAATGGCAACAGGTCGCGAAACCCCGGAACGCCGTGCAGCATGACAATCCGGTTGACGAATGTCATAGCGTTGATCAGCGTCGCATTGGGCCGCGGCGCCACAAAAACGTCGATCCTGCTCAACCTGCTCCCCCGCGGCGCATACCGTCATAAGGCGTTGAAAGGCAATTGCGGCATGCTCAAGTCGATGCGACTTGCCCCGCAAGATTAAGCGCTACTATCCCGGATAGCGGCCGGCGGCTTGCCGTTCACTCGAGCTTATTTAGACGGACAGGTCTTTGGCTGATCGAACAGCGACAGATTGACCAATTTGCCGGTCATCGAGAACTCGCCATAGTCCATGACGAGATCGCGCGTGATGCCGTTCTTGTGCAGCTTGAAGCTGATCCGGTATTCCGGCACCTCCTCGCCGCCTTTGTCGGCATCATCGAAATAGGCGATGTCGACCGGCCAGTATTTGTCGGTGGCGAGCTTGGCCAGCGCCGGCGCTTCCGGATCGGCGTTGTCGGCATCGGCTTGCTTGCCGACGACGACGGTGGTGGTCACCACCTTGTCGGCATCCTCAGAGCCGTCGAACAGGTTGGTTTCGTAGAAACGCTCGCCCTTTTCCGCCTTGCCGATCATTTCGACCATTTGCTGGGTCGGGAACTGGGTCGGCGCGAGTTCCAGGCTGTTCTTCTCGGGCTTGTCGATATCGACCTTGAGACCGTTGGCCTCCTTCGTTGCGGTACCCTTGACCTCCTTGTCGAGGTTCTGGTCGACAAAGGATTTGTTCACGAAGGAGAAGGTCTTGCCCTCGGCATCCTCGAAGGTGGTCATCTGCTGGTCGGTCAGCCTGGTGTTGTCGCTGGTTACGATCTGGGTCACCAAACGGAACTTTACCGTATAGCCCTCGCAAGGCGAGCCGTTGAACTCGTAGACCATGCGGCCGGTGATGCCGGTGATGCCGGAACGGTCTGAGGCCTTGTCGAGTGAAATGTCGTAAACAGCACGATGCGCCTGCAGCGCAGGCACCGCAAAAGCGGGAGCCGCCCAGGAAGCCGCTGTCAAGAGAACGGCGTTGAATGCGAGGCGCGTTGCGCGCATGGGGTGCTCCGATCATCGCGGCTAGTGGCAAGCCGCATGGAAAGATGGTCCAGCTTAAAAAAAGTCGTGGCGGAAGCGAGGCAAAAATAGCAATTTCGGCCCGGCCTGCGCGGCACCTTCAAGCAATAGGGAAATAGCATGAGCGAAACAATCGAAAAGCGGCTAAGCGATCTCGGCGTGACGCTGCCGGCCGCCGCAGCGCCCGCCGCCAATTACGTGCCCTATTGCCGGACCGGCAATCTGCTGTTCACCGCCGGGCAGTTGCCGCTCAAGGAGGGCAAGCTCCAGGCGAGCGGACTGCTTGGCCGCGATGTCGACACCGCGACCGGCAAGGAAGCCGCAAAATACTGTGCGATCAACATATTGGCCCAGGCTCAGGCGGCACTTGGCGATCTCGAGAAAATCCGTCGCTTGGTGAAGATCACCGTCTTCGTCGCCTCGGCACCGGATTTTGTCGAACAGCATCTGGTTGCCAACGGCGCCTCGGATTTTCTCGCCGCCGTGCTCGGCGATCGTGGCAAGCACGCTCGCTCCGCCGTCGGCACCGCCTCCCTGCCGCTTAATGCCGCAGTGGAAATCGAAGCGATCTTCGAAGTCGAATGACCGGGACTGCAACCATGACCGATCTTTCCTGGCTGACCGCCCGGCCCGTCGCCCATCGCGGCCTCCACGACATGAACAAGACGCGCTGGGAGAACACCCTTTCCGCCTTCGCTGCGGCGGCCGAGCGCGGCTACGCGATCGAATGCGATGTGCACCTATCATCCGACGGCGTCCCCGTCATCATCCACGATGGCGATCTGCGGCGGCTGACCGGCGAGGACGGCTTCGTCTGGCAGCGTACGGCTGCAGAGATCACGGCGCTGAAGGTCGGCGGCACCGCCGACCATTTGCCGACGCTGCAGCAGGCGCTTGATCTGGTCGACGGCCGTGTGCCGATGGTTGTCGAGCTGAAAGGTGCTGCCGGGCACGACGAAGGCCTGGTCGAAAGCGTCGGCAAGATGCTCAAGCATTACAAGGGCAAGACCGCGATCATGTCGTTCGACCATTGGCTGATCCGCGAGTTCCCGAAATATGCACCCGGCATACCCGGCGGGTTGATCGCCTACGGCAACGACAACCACCTGATCGAGGCGCATTTCGCCATGCTGGCGCATGACATCGCCTTCACCTCCTACGCTGCCGGCGACCTGCCGAACCGGTTCGTCTCCTTCGTGCGAGAGAGACTCGGCATGCCGGTGATCACCTGGACCGTGCACGACCAGCCTGCCGTCGACCTGACCTTCAAATATGCCGACCAGATGACGTTCGAAGGATTCGAGCCCGATCTGGTACGGCTCGCCTGAGCGGGCTTGTATGGGTCCGCAGCGAGCTTAAGTAAGCCTCATGGATCAAGGGGACGACTGCGAAAGACAAACGGCGAATGCGGAGCTGTCGATCCGCATCGCCGCGGGCATCGGCGCCTTTACCAGCGCTGAATGGGACAGCCTCGGCGGCGCTACACGCGGCGATGCAGAATACGGCTACAACCCGCTTGTTTCATTCGCTTTTTTGAGCGCGCTGGAAGATTCCGGATGCGCTGTTCGGCGCACCGGCTGGCAAGGCCATCACCTCAGGCTGGAAACCGCGCGAGGCAAGCTGCTCGGGGCCGTCCCCTGCTATCTGAAGTCGCACAGCCAGGGCGAATATGTCTTCGACCATGGCTGGTCGGACGCATTCGAACGCGCCGGCGGGCGCTACTATCCGAAGCTGCAATGCGCGGTGCCGTTCACGCCCGTCACCGGCCCTCGCCTGCTGGTCGGCAGGGGCGAGGACAGCCCCACCGTCAAGGCTGGTCTTGCGGCCGGCCTGAAGGCGGTGACGGATAGGCTCGGCGTGTCTTCCGCGCATGTTACTTTCGCGCCGGAGGACGACGTCCAGGTATTGGCGGCGGCCGGCTTCCTGCATCGCACCGACCAGCAGTTTCACTTCTTCAACGAAGGCTTTTCGAGCTACGACGATTTTCTCGCAACGTTAGCCTCGCGCAAGCGCAAGGCAATGAAGAAGGAGCGGCGCGAGGCCCTCGTCGACGGCATCTCGATCGACTGGCTGACCGGCAAGGATCTGACCGAAAAGGCCTGGGACGACTTTTTCGCGTTCTACATGGATACCGGCAGCAGGAAATGGGGCCGGCCCTACCTCAACCGCGATTTCTTCTCGCTGATCGGCGAACGCATGGCCGACGACATCCTGCTGGTCATGGCCAAACGCAACGGGCGCTACATTGCAGGTGCCATCAACTTCATCGGTTCAGACGCGCTCTACGGCCGCAATTGGGGCTGCATCGAGGACCACCCGTTCCTGCATTTCGAGGTCTGCTACCATCAGGCGATCGATTTCGCCATCTCGCGCAAGCTGAAGGTGGTTGAAGCCGGTGCGCAGGGCGAGCATAAGCTGGCGCGCGGCTACCGGCCCGTGACGATGCATTCGGCGCACTACATCGCCCATCCAGGTCTGCGCAATGCAGTGGCCGACTACCTCCAGCGCGAGCGGCGCGAAGTCGAGCGGATGAGCGAATATCTGGAAGAGCACACCCCGTTCCGCAAGGACATGGCGGAGTAGAGCAGCGAGACCCACTCGCTCAGCCACGCGGGCCGCATGGCCGATGTCGGCCGATCGTCTTGCCCGCCCGGAATACCTTCGCTACACGAGACAGCGAGCCAAGAACCGGAGCGCGCGCCATGGCCGAAGCAACCTACGACAGCAGCAACATCTTCGCAAAAATCCTGCGCGGAGAAATCCCTTCGCACCGCGTCTACGAGGATGACGCGGTCATCGTCTTCATGGATGTGATGCCGCAAGGACAGGGTCACACGCTGGTGGTGCCGAAAGCGCCGTCGCGCAACCTGCTTGACGCGGATCCGGTGGTGCTTGGCCCGCTCTTCGTTCACGTCCAGAAAGTTGCGCGGGCCGTAAAGAAGGCCTTCGATGCCGATGGCGTCACGGTTATGCAGTTCAACGAACCAGCTTCGGGGCAGACCGTTTTCCACCTCCATGTCCATGTCATTCCGCGCTTCGACGGCATTCCCTTGAAGCCGCACAGCGGACAGATGGAAAAGCCTGAAGTCCTGGCCGAAAACGCCGGCAAGATACGGATGGCGCTGGCAAGCTGAACCGGCGCAACCGCTCTGGCGGACGCCGGGCGGTTAACCGGAAAATGTCATAAAAAAAGCCCCGTTGCCGGGGCTTTTTTGACTTGCGGATTCGTCAGTTCTTACGCGGCAGTTGCGGCACAAGGCTGCGCTTGCCACCGTCCTTGCCTTTCGGCTCCGGCTTCTGCGCCACCGCCTTTTTCGCGGCGGGCTTCTTCGCCACGGCCTTCTTGGCCTTCGGCACGTCGTCCGGCTCTTCCTTCTTCGGCTTCACCGGCGCCTCATCGGCGAGCGATTCGAGCTTCAGGCCGGTCTCGCCGGTTTCCTTCTTCTCGACGGTGACACGCACCGTGCCGCCCTTCTTGAGCTTGCCGAACAGCACCTCGTCGGCCAGCGGCTTCTTGATGTGCTCCTGGATGACACGGCCAAGCGGCCGGGCGCCCATGCGCTCGTCATAGCCCTTGTCGGCCAGCCATGCGATTGCATCCTGCGACAGGTCGAAGGTCACGCCACGCTCGGAAAGCTGTGCTTCCAGCTGCATGACGAACTTCTGCACCACCTGATGGATGACCGGCACCGGCAGCGAGCCGAACGGAATGATCGCATCGAGACGGTTGCGGAACTCCGGCGTGAACAGCCGGTTGATCGCCTCGACATCGTCGCCTTCGCGCTTGGTCGAACCGAAACCGATGGCCGCGCGCTGCGCGTCGGACGCGCCCGCATTGGTGGTCATGATCAGGATGACATTGCGGAAGTCGATCTGCTTGCCGTTGTGGTCGGTCAGCTTGCCGTGATCCATGACCTGCAACAGGATGTTGAACAGATCGGGATGCGCCTTCTCCACTTCGTCCAGCAACAGCACGCAATGCGGATGCTGGTCGACGCCGTCGGTCAGAAGGCCGCCCTGGTCGAAGCCGACATAGCCGGGAGGCGCGCCGATCAGCCGTGAAACGGTGTGGCGTTCCATATATTCCGACATGTCGAAGCGGATCAGCTCCACGCCGAGCGAGGCGGCGAGCTGCTTGGCCACTTCCGTCTTGCCGACACCGGTCGGACCCGAGAACAGGTACGAGCCGATCGGCTTTTCCGGTTCGCGCAGGCCGGCCCGCGCCAGCTTGATGGCCGAGGTCAGCGCGGTGATCGCGGTGTCCTGGCCGTAAACGACGCGCTTCAACTCGATGTCGAGGCCTTGCAGCACCTTCTCGTCGTCGGCGGAAACTGTCTTCGGCGGGATGCGCGCCATCGTGGCGATCGTCGCTTCGATCTCCTTGATGCCGATGGTCTTCTTGCGCTTGGCTTCCGGCACGAGCATCTGCGAGGCGCCGGTCTCGTCGATCACGTCGATCGCCTTGTCCGGCAGCTTGCGGTCATTGATGTAACGCGCCGAGAGCTCGACCGAAGCCTTGATCGCCTCGCTCGTGTAGCGAACCTTGTGGAACTCCTCGAAATAGGGCTTGAGGCCCTTCATGATCTCGATGGCGTCCTCGACGGTCGGCTCGTTGACGTCAATCTTCTGGAAGCGCCGCACCAGCGCGCGGTCCTTCTCGAAGAACTGCCGGAACTCCTTGTAGGTGGTCGAGCCGATGCAGCGGATCGCGCCGGACGACAGCGCCGGCTTCAACAGGTTCGACGCATCCATGGCGCCGCCAGAGGTGGCCCCTGCCCCGATCACGGTGTGGATCTCATCAATGAACAGCACGGCGCCGGGATAGTCTTCGAGCTCCTTGACGACCTGCTTCAGTCGCTCCTCGAAATCGCCGCGATAACGGGTGCCGGCCAGCAGCGTGCCCATGTCGAGCGCGAAGATGGTGGCATTGTGCAGCACTTCGGGAACGTCGCCCTCGACGATGCGCTTGGCGAGGCCTTCGGCGATCGCCGTCTTGCCGACGCCGGGATCACCGACATAGAGCGGGTTGTTCTTGGAGCGGCGGCACAGCACCTGGATGGTCCGGTTGATCTCGCTCTCGCGACCGATCAATGGATCGATCTTGCCGGCCTTGGCCTTGTTGTTCAGGTTGACGCAATAGGCAGTCAGCGCGTCCTGCTGCTGCTTCTTCTTGCCGCCTTCCTCTTGCGGCTCGGCCCCGCTCTGGCTGCCTTGCTCGTCGTCGGCGCCGCGCGGCGTCCGCGTCTCGGAAGCGCCGGGGCGCTTGGCGATGCCATGCGAGATGTAGTTGACCGCGTCGTAGCGGGTCATCTGCTGTTCCTGCAGGAAGTAAGCGGCGTGGCTCTCGCGCTCAGCGAAGATGGCAACGAGCACGTTGGCGCCGGACACCTCCTCGCGGCCTGACGACTGCACATGGATCACCGCGCGCTGGATGACGCGCTGGAAACCGGCAGTCGGCTTGGAATCTTCATCGTAGCCGGTGACGAGGTTGTCGAGCTCGGTGTCGATATAGGTGAGGACCGTATGCTTCAACTCGTCGAGATCGACGTTGCAGGCACGCATGACGGCCGCCGCCTCGGTGTCGTCGATCAGGGCGAGCAGCAAATGTTCAAGGGTTGCATATTCATGGTGCCGCTCATTGGCGAGCGTCAGCGCTTGGTGAAGCGCCTTTTCCAGGCCTTGGGAGAAAGCCGGCATGTTACCTCACTTCTTCTCCATCACGCATTGCAGCGGATGCTGATTCTGTCGGGCGAAATCCATGACCTGAGCCACTTTGGTCTCGGCCACCTCGAATGTATAGACCCCGCACTCGCCCACCCCATGATTGTGAACATGAAGCATTATGCGTGTGGCGGCTTCGCGGTCCTTCTGGAAAAAGCGCTCCAGCACGTGGACCACGAATTCCATGGGTGTGTAGTCGTCGTTAAGAATGAGGACCCGATACAGACTGGGCTTCTTGGTCTTGGTTTTTGTGCGCGTGATGACGGCCGTGCCGCGACCGGCCTCATTGCCGTTGCTGCCGTTCTGCATTCGCACCACGTAGCTCGTGGCAGTCAAACCTGTAGTCACGTAGTCCTGCCTCTTTCGAATCCTCATGCATGCTCGACATGTAGGTGTTCGATGGACGATTTTAAGCCCTTCTGTTTAGCTGACAATATGGCTAGGTGGCCAAACTTGACCGATTTTTCAAATCGTGAAGACCGCAGGCCCCCGATTTCGAGCTGGCATGAAAAAACCCGGCCGCGCGTTCGCGACCGGGTCTGTCTTTGCAAGCCCAGGGGCCGGCTCGGAATGTTCGTCGAATTTACTTCGCCTTGGCGACGATCGATTCGAACGGCTTGTAAGCTTCCTTGGCGAGTTCGGCATAGAGATCGCCAAGCTTGGTGGCCTCGGTGACGAAGCTCTCATAGGACTGCTTGGCATAGTCGGACTGGATATCGATCGCCTTGTCCAGCGACTTGGCGGAAAAGAGCTTCTCGACAGCGGCGCTACCGGCTTCGAAGCTTTTCTTGGTGTACTCGCCCGCCTCGGCGGCGATAGCCTGCGCACCCTTGGACAGCGAGGCGAAGCTCTTCAATCCGGTGTCCGCAAATTCCTTGCCGTATTTGCTGAAATCTTCATAGGTCTGGGTCATTTCACGCATTCCTTGAACGGTTGCCTTGGACGATAGACGCGGCTTGTCCGGGCCGCGTTGTGCAATGCGTGTAAATATATTGTGCAGTGCACAAAAGTCAAGATTCCCGCGGCAATGCGCATCGTGAGCTGCCGGCAATCGCTAAGATTCGAATAAAGAGAAGCTCAATCACACAGAAAATGGTGAACGCGGCGGTTACCATAAACGGATTGGTAACGCTGCCCGCGTTAGCGTGGCCGGAGGTGAGGCAGGACCCTTTGCCGCCTCCAAGGCAACGGAAATTCAAAGGAACTATCAGTGCGTAAGGCGTTGTCGGGCTTCGTTTCCAAATCCGCGTCCCCCCTCAAAACGATCATGATCCTCGCTATGGCGATGAGCTTCGTCGTCGCGGACGCGGCCTCATCCATGGCGGCCAAGTCGGCGGCCATCGTCATCGATGCCAAGACCGGCAAGGTGCTTTATTCGTCGGACGCCGATGGCCGGCGCTATCCGGCGTCGCTTACCAAGATGATGACGCTCTATCTGACGTTCGAGGCGTTGGCGAAGGGCAGGATCAGCAAGAATTCCCCGCTCGTGTTCTCGGCCAATGCCGCTGCCGAACCGCCGACGAAGCTCGGCGTCAAGCGGGGCGGCTCGGTCACGGTCGAGACCGCGATCCTGTCGATGGTGACCAAATCGGCAAACGATTCCGCAACAGCGCTTGGCGAGATGCTCGGCGGCAACGAAGCCAATTTCGCCCGCATGATGACCGCCAAGGCGCGGGCGCTGGGCATGAGGGGAACCGTTTTCCGCAACGCCAACGGCTTGCCTGATCCCGGCCAGTTCACGACCGCGCGCGACATGGCGATGCTCGGCATCGCCCTGAGAGAGCATTTCCCGCAATATTACGGCTATTTCTCGCAGCGCTCCTTTCTTTACGGGCGGCAGCGCATCAACGGCCACAATCGTCTGCTCGGACGCATCAAGGGCGTCGACGGCATCAAGACCGGTTACACCCGCGCCTCCGGTTACAATCTGGTCTCCTCGGTCTCGGATGGCGATCGGCGCATCGTAGCGGTGGTCATGGGCGGCAGGTCCGGCGGCAGCCGCGACAGCCAGATGGCCGGGTTGATCAATGCCTACATGCCGCAGGCGTCGTCGCGCGGCGGCGGCGTGCTGATTGCCAAGGCCGGCGGCGGCAATCCGATTTCAGCCTTGGCCAAGGTGCTTCTACCGAAGCATGACGCGCCGACACCGGACAGTAAGCCGGACGACGATGCCGTTGCCTCTCTTGTCGAGGAAAATGCGCCCGTCGTTGAAGAGACCGCTCCGGTCGTTCAGGCCAAGAGGGTCAAGACGACGGCTGTGTCGACGGTGGACGACGTGGCGACAGCCCGGGTCGCCGCAGCCTATGCCGAACCGGCGGCAGAGGTCGATCCTGTCAGCACGGCGTCGGTGCCATCCGGCTGGGCAATACAGGTCGCCTCTTCGCCAAAACAGGCCGAAGCGAAGGCTTTCCTCGACAAGGCGACGAAGCAGGCGCCCTCCGTTCTGACCGATGCCTCCGGTTTCACCGTCGCCTTCGACAAGGACGGTGTCACCTACTACCGCGCCCGGTTCGGTGGTTTCGGTTCGAAGACGGCTGCCTGGAAAGCCTGCAACGCTTTGAAAAAGAAGAAGATCGAGTGCTACGCCGTCCAGCAGTAAGCGGCGCGCGAAACGATATCTTTCCCGAAGTTCTGCGTCGAAGGAGACTAGTTGTGATTGGAGAGCAAGACGTCCTTGGCTTCATTGATCCGCGCCGCCAGGAAAGACGTGCCACCGATATCGGGGTGCAGGCGCTGCATCAGGCGGCGGTGCGCCTTGCGGACATCCGCCGCGGCAGCCCCCGCTTCAAGACCAAGGATCTTGTAGGCCTCCTCCTTAGTCATGGCGCCAGAACCTGGCGCAACACCCAGCCCTTCGCCACCATTCGCATCAGCGTCTTTGCGCCAGATGGGAAATCGGCCGTCAAGATACGTCTCTAGCAATTGGCGGCTCTCCGGATCGCCGGAGAGTTCGCGATAGAGTTGCTGCAATTCGGCAAGCCCCATCGAGCCAAGCATCTTGCCTTCATGGCGCCCGGCCAGCACAAGGCCTTCGAGGCCGCCGGTATCGTGATCGAGTTCCATCTCAAGCGCCGCCGTACGAACTGTCGAACGCTTGCCTGCCGCCAGTTTGGCTGCCGGCCGATTCATGCGCATGGAGCCGTACCAGGCGAGCGCAGCCGACAGGATCAAGCCGCCGATGCCCTCGCGCCCGACCAGCAGCACGGCGACGCCGACCAGCCCGAGCAGCACAGGTCCAAGCGTCCTCATGCCGCCTGCAAGCTTCGCCGGATCGGCGCGCAGGAAGATGGTGAGCATGCCGAGAAACACCAGAAGCAATGCTACGAAAGCGATAATCGCGCCCATCAGTTTCCGCCGCCCCGCATATGCTCGATCATCAGCCGGTCCTCCGGCCTGCCCCGGGCCTCCAGTGCCTTCAGCCCGCCGGTCGCAAACACGGCGACGGACGAAAGCAGGCCGGCCAACGTCGCGGCAGCCCGCCGATCGAACCGGAACCAGGCCCCTTTCGACAGCCGCGCAATTTCCTTGAACGCCTTTTCCGCAGCGGCATCATGGCCCTCCTGAAAGACGAAGACAGGAACGCCGTGCAGACCGAGGCTGCCGGCCTTTTCGGCCAGATCATCTATGTTTTCTTCCATCGCGTCGCCGATATAGACCAGCGCGTTGACCTTGGCCGCCGCCGTCTGTTTCAGCGCGTGGGCGAGCACCTTGCCGATCTGGGTATGGCCGCTGCGGCAGTTGATGCGCGTCATCAGCTGTTTCAGAGCTGCGGTATCGGTGACGAATGCGGATGAGCGGCACTCGCCAAGGCCGCGAAAATAGACAAGTTGAACCTTGAGCGCCCCGGCCTTGCCGACGGCGTCGAACATCTCGGCCTGCAGCGCACAGGCGAGATCCCAGGTCGGCTGGCGGCTCATTGTCGCGTCGAGGGACAGGATCAGCCTGCCTGAACCGGTGGCGGATGCAGCGAGCGTCCTTGCCTGACGGAGAAACGCGTCGATCTCGCCGGTGCTCGATTGAGACTCGACCGGCGCAGGATTGGCCCTTGCAGGCACGGGCTGCTTCTTGTCGCTCATAACATTCAAGATGTGGCGTTGTTCCCCGGCTTGCAAGCCCAGATGAGGCGACCTGGAGGACCTGTGATGATGGCACCTGCGGACAACGCTTCGGCTGGTGGTCTTGGCGTTGCGTTTCTCGGCGTCAGAGCAGGCCGAGATCGGCAAGCTCACGCCTGAGCTTCGGCGGCATCTCGATCAGCCCGGCTTTGCCCTTGCCGAGATCGGCCGGCGCGTCCGCCGGCTTCAGGTAGCGCCACCCCTGGAATGCACGGCGCGGTTGCCAGTCAGTGCGCACGACCTCGGGATCGAGGATCAGATGGCAACGGCCGATGCCCTCGTCATCGGTGAAGGGCCGGATTTCGGTGATCAGCTGGCGGCATTGGACATTGCCCTTGATCACCCAGTAGAGCGAGCCGCCGTCGGTAATCTCGGCGCCACGCGTCGGCACCATGCGGGTGGTGTGGTAGTGCTCGGCCGGTTCGCCGGCGCGGCGCCGCTCGTCGAGACGGAAGGCAATCCACTCTTCCAGATCCTCGACGCTGTCACAGCCGACGCAAAGCTTTATGAGATTGAGAGACATCGTTTAAGGTTTAGTCCAGCACGCGAACGCGTCAACGGCCTGATCGACTTCTCCACAGTGGTGGTCCATGCCGCCAGATTGGCGCTCAACACTCCACGACATTGACGGCCAATCCGCCAAGGCTGGTTTCCTTGTACTTTTCGTTCATGTCGAGACCGGTCTGGCGCATCGTCTCGATCGCGGCATCGAGCGGCACGAAATGAACGCCGTCGCCCTTGATGGCCAGCGAAGCGGCGGTCACCGCCTTGACGGCACCAAGCGCGTTGCGCTCGATACACGGCACCTGCACCAGGCCGCCGACCGGATCGCAGGTCATGCCGAGATGATGTTCCAGCGCGATCTCGGCAGCATTCTCGACCTGCTCGGGCGTGCCGCCCATGACGGCGCACAATCCCGCCGCAGCCATTGCCGAAGCCGAACCGACCTCGCCCTGGCAGCCGACTTCCGCCCCCGAGATCGAAGCATTGGTTTTGATGATGCCGCCGACCGCCGCCGCCGTCAGCAGGAAATCGCGGATGCTGGGCTGGTCGGCTTCGGGATGGAAATGCAACCAGTAGCGCAGCACTGCGGGCAGAGTGCCGGCCGCCCCATTGGTTGGCGCGGTGACGACACGGCCGCCGGCAGCGTTCTCCTCATTGACCGCCATCGCATAGATCGACAGCCAGTCGTTGGCGAGCAGCGGGTTGGGCCGGTTCTGCTGCCATTGCTCCTGCAGCTTATCGTGCAGCATCCGGGCACGGCGGCGCACCTTGAGTCCGCCCGGCATGATGCCGTCTTGCGACAGGCCGCGCTCGATGCACCCCTTCATCGCGCTCCAGATGCCGTCGAGGCCGGCGTCGAGCTTCTCGCGCGACATCTGCGTCTCCTCGTTGACGCGCTTCATCTCGGCAATGGAAAGCCCGCTTTTTGCTGCCATCGATAGCATTTCGACGGCGTTCTTGAACGGATACGGAACCTTCTTGCCTTCGGTTGTCGCCGAGCCCCTTGTTTTCATCCGCTGCAGTTCTTCCTCGGACACTACGAAGCCGCCGCCAATCGAATAATAGACGCGCCTCAGCAGCAACCGGTCGCCGGCATCATGGGCAGAGAAGGCCATGCCGTTGGCGTGACCCAGCAGCGGCGTCTTGCGATCCAGCACCAGATCCGTTGCCGGGTCGAAACGGTAGGACGGATGGCCGGGCGGCGAAATCCGCTTCTCGGCGGCGATGCGAGCGACGATGCCGTCTGCTAGGTCGGGATCCACCGTCTGCGGCGTCTGGCCGGCGAGGCCGAGCACCACGGCACGGTCGGAGCCATGGCCGATGCCGGTATAGGCGAGCGAGCCATGCAGGCTGGCAGCGATCCGGTCGACCTTGGCGCCGGCCGGGCGCGGCCAGTCGTCTCCCGCAATCTCGTCGAGAAACCGCCGCGCGGCCGTCATCGGCCCCATCGTGTGCGAACTCGATGGGCCGATGCCGATCTTGAACAAGTCGAAAACCGAAAGGAACACGTGGGCGTTTTCTCCTGGGACCCTGTTGAGGTCTACATATAGGAATTCCCATGATGTTTTCCGCTGTTTTGAAGATTGCGGCGCTGCGCCTGCCGACCTTGTTTGCTCCGGCAGCGACATTCCAGCTTCGGCCATCGAAGCGTTACTGCCGCCTGTGGTAAAAGCAACGCATGAGCGATTCCTTTCACGTATCGACGGCCGACCTTGCGGCGCTGGGGTTCTTCCTTACCGCGTGGGTGCTGCATACGCTCGCCGCCGACGGAATGCTGGTCAGCCGCATGTCGCTGACGAGGGCTATGAACACGCAGCGCGAGGCCTGGATGCGGACCATGGCCGAACGCGAGATCCGCATCGTCGACACCGCTATCATGAGCGGGCTGCAACAGGGGACCGCCTTCTTTGCCTCCAGTTCGCTGATTGCGATCGGCGGCTGTTTTGCCCTGCTCGGCGCCTCCGATCAGGTTCTGACCGTGCTGAGCGACCTGCCGTTTGGCGCCACGTCCTCACGCGCGGCCTTCCAGACGAAGGTGTTCGGGCTGGTGCTGATCCTGGCCTTTTCCTTCTTCAAGTTCGGCTGGGCTTACCGGCTGTTCAATTATTGCTCGATCCTGATCGGCGCCGTGCCGATTCCGCATGGCGAGGCGTCGCGCAATCCGGTCACCGAAACGGCGGTGTGGCGTGCCGCGCGCATGAACATGTTGGCCGGAAAGCATTTCAATTCGGGCCTGCGCGGCGTGTTCTTCTCGATCGGCTATCTTGGTTGGTTCGTCGATCCCACCGTCTTCGTGCTATCGACGCTGCTGCTTCTGGCGGTACTGGTGCGCCGCCAGTTTTTCTCGGCGGCGCGGCAGGCGGTGCTCGGTCAGCCGCCCGGTCCGGGGAAAGGCCGATCGATGCGGCCCGACAGCCAATAGGCGGTGAGCCCTATCCATTCGCGGATCGCAACAGTGGTGACCTCCAGCCAGTCGCCGGGATAAGGCAAGGTGCCGATGCTTTCCTTGCCGGAAGTGCGATAGTCGACCGGCCACGGAACGGTCAAAAAGCCGGCTTTGTCGAACAGCGCCTTGGCGCGTGGCATGTGGAAGGCCGAGGTCACCAGCAACCAGGTCTCGCCCGGTTTCGGCGTCACCAGTTCCCTGGTAAAGACAGCGTTCTCGTAGGTGTTGTGGGATTTGTTCTCGAGGATCAGCCGATCGGCCGCCACGCCGAAAGCGGCAAAAAGACGCGGCGCGGTATCTGCATCGCCTTCGCCGCCGCGGAACGTTTCGATGCTGCCACCGGAGATAACGACTTTCGCTGTCGGGAACCGCCGCGCCAGCACGGCCGCCTCGACCATCCGGTCGCCGCTGGAGTTCATTTCATAGCCGCCACGCACCAGATTGACGGCGCCATCCAGACTGCCGCCAAGCACTATGATACCGTCAACCTTTTCCGGCAGCGGCGGCCTGGGGAAGCGTTCCTCCAGCCGATTGAGCATCATGGGGCCGAGCGGGCTCCATATCGAAACCGCCAGAATGAGGAAGGCAAGAGCGCTGCCGGCGGTCGCCAACCGTCGCCGCCCGAACATCGCCGCGATCAGCCCCGCCAGCAGCAGGAAGATCGCGAGATTCAACGGCTCGACGAACAACCCGAGAACCTTGGAGACATAGAAGAACATCCCTCACCCCCTCAAGATGAGAAACGATCCTACCACCATTTTTCCGGCTGAAATGTGCCCGCCGCCTGTTCGATGACATGGGCGGTCTGGAACAGCGTTTCCTCGTCGAAGGGCCGGCCGATCAGCTGCAGGCCGAGCGGCAGCCCCTTGGCGTCGAGCCCGGCTGGAACCGCTATGCCGGGCAAGCCGGCCATGTTCACCGTCACCGTAAAAATGTCATTGAGATACATCTTGACCGGGTCGGCGGCCATGTCCTCGTCGGCGATGCCGAAGGCGGCGGAAGGCGTTGCCGGCGTCAGGATGACGTCGACGCCTGCGGCAAACACATTTTCGAAGTCACGCTTGATCAGGGTTCGAACCTTCTGCGCCTGTAGATAGTAGGCATCGTAGTAGCCGGCGGAAAGCACATAGGTGCCGATCATGATACGGCGCTTGACCTCCCGCCCGAAGCCAGCGGCGCGGGTCTTTTCATACATATCGACAATGTCCTTGCCGGCCACGCGCAAGCCATAGCGGACGCCGTCGTAACGGGCGAGGTTGGACGAGGCTTCGGCCGGCGCCACGATGTAATAGGCCGGCAGCGCATATTTGGTGTGCGGCAGTGAGATATCGACGATCTCGGCACCAGCATCCCGCAGCCAGGCAATGCCTTTCTGCCACAGCGCCTCGATCTCCGCGGGCATGTCGTCGACACGATATTCCTTGGGAATGCCGACCTTCATGCCCCTGATCGGGCGGCCGATCGCCGCCTCGTAGTCCGGCACCGGCAGGTCGACGGACGTCGTGTCCTTCGCGTCGACCGAAGCCATCGACTTCAACAGGATCGCGGCGTCGCGTACGTCGCGCGCGATCGGCCCGGCCTGGTCGAGCGATGAGGCGAAGGCAACGATGCCCCAGCGCGAACAGCGGCCATAGGTCGGCTTGATGCCGACTGTGCCAGTGAAGGCGGCGGGCTGGCGGATCGAGCCGCCGGTGTCGGTGGCGGTGGCGCCGGCGCACAGGAAGGCCGAGACCGCTGATGCGGAGCCTCCGGACGAACCGCCCGGCACCAGTTGGGCATTGTCCAACGTGCGCGCGGTCCTGGTGCCGCCGGCCGAAACGAAGCCACCCTCGCCCTGATGCGTCGTCGGCATTACCACCGTGTCGAGGCGCGAACGCCGCCACGGGTTGATGACCGGCCCGTAATACGAGGTCTCGTTGGACGAGCCCATGGCGAACTCGTCCATGTTGAGCTTGCCGAGCATGACGGCGCCATCCGCCCAAAGATTGGCGGTGATAGTCGATTCATAGCGCGGCTTGAAGCCATCCAGCACATGGCTGCAGGCCTGGGTGTGGACACCTTCGGTGCCGAACAAATCCTTGATGCCGAGCGGGATACCCTCGAGCGACCCGCCCTCGCCCTTGGCCAGTTTCGCGTCGGAGGCCTTGGCCATGTCGCGCGCCTTGTCGTCGGTGACCACGACGTAGGCATTGAGCGCCGGATTGGCTCGCTCGACCGCCGATAGATAAGCCTCGGTGATTTCGGTGGCGGTGATCTCCCTGGAGCGCAATTTGGCGCGGGCCTGCGAAATCGTCAGCTGGGTAAGGTCGCTCATCAGGCAAGGCTCTTTTCGTAAAACACCGACCACTCGGAATCGGGATAATCCAGTACCGGGCCGCAACGCGAAAAACCGGCGCGTTCGTAGACGGTCCAGGCGGCGGGATGACGGTCGCCCGTCTCCAGCACCAGACGCTTAAGCCCTTCTTGGCGCGCCAGCGCCTCGATACGCTCGACAATCTTCGCGCCGATCTTGTGGCCGCGATGCGAAGGTCGCGTATACATGCGCTTGACCTCGCCTACGACAGCATCGTGGCGCTTCAGTGCGCCGCAACCGATGGCAAGGCCGTTGTCGCGGGCGATGAAGACGGTCGTGTCGCGGTCCGCCATCTGCTCGACCGTCAAATGGTAGCAATGCTCCGGCGGCGTCAGCTCCAGCAATGTGGCGTTGAGCTCCTCGACCAGCCCACGCACATCGTCCTGCAGCGGCGTCTCCGTGGCGATCTCGATTGCCATCGGCCAGCTACTCCACGACCTTAGGCACAAGGAAGAAATTCTCTTCGGTCGCCGGCGCGTTGGCGACGATGTCGGCTGCCTTGCCGCCGTCGGTGACGACGTCCTGGCGCTTTTTCATTGCCATCGGCGTGACCGAGGTCATCGGCTCGACGCCGGAAACATCGACCTCGTTCAACTGCTCGACAAAGCCCAAAATGGCGTTCAATTCGCCGGTCATGCGCTCTGCATCCTCCTCGCTCACCGCAATACGGGCAAGATGCGCGACGCGCTTCACGGTTTTTATATCAACGGACATGTTTGTGCCTCGGGGAAAACCAGCGCTATAGCGGCGCGGCGCGTGCCGCGCAACATGCATCGTGCCTTCAACTGCCCTATGGCATCGCCACGCCGTCGCAGAGGAAATAACTGCCGCCGTTGCCGCTCTGCTCGCCTTCGTCGGCGGCAGGCCGAACCGATACCAGGTCGATCTGCTTCGGGCTCATCTGTGTCAGTGAGAGAACATCGGGAAAGACGTAGCCCGGCTCCTGGCATATAGCGGTCACCGCCCAGCTTGGTGAGCGTGTCGCTTTGGTGATCTGCAGGAATTCACAATTATATTCGATGCTTTCCAGGCCATTTGCCGACAGCACGATATTGCCGCCCTCGATCACCGTCTGCAGCGTATCCTTTTTGGCCTGCGCGCAGAGGTCCTCCGATTGCAGATAGACGCCCTCGATGAAATTTTCCGCGGCCAGCGTCGGCGACGCGGCAACCAGCATGGAAATGCAAAGAGAATTTCTCAAGCGCATCGTATCGTTCCGGGCCGGCTTTCTTTACACCGTAATCGTCTCGCCGATCTTCGGCAACGCAACTTTCACACCCGATCCATCCAGCCCGGCCACGAATTTGTCGGCGGTCTGATCGATCATCGGAAATGTGCCGAAGTGAGCGGGAACGACCGTCTCGAACTTGAAGAAACGCTGGCAGGCAAGGGCTGCTACCGCGCCACCCATGGTGAAGCGGTCGCCGATCGGCACGATGCCGATCTTCGGTTCGTGCAACTCGTTGATCAGCGCCATGTCGGAAAAAATGTCGGTGTCGCCCATATGATAAAGCGTCTTGTCCTCGGGAAAGTGCAGGACGAGCCCACCCGGATTGCCGAGATAGGTATTCTGGCCACCCTCGCCCGGAAAGGACGATGAATGCAGAGCCTGAACGAAGGTGGTGGTGAAGCCGCCGCAATCGACGGTGCCGCCGATATTGCCGGGATTGATCTGCTTGTCACCGACGCCCTTGCCGACCAGGTACATGCAAATCTCGAAATTGGCGACCAGCATCGCGCCGCTCTTCTTGAGCACTTCGATGGCGCCGCTGATGTGGTCGCTGTGGCCATGGGTGAGCAACACGTGCGTGATCCCTTCGGCCGGCCCTTCCCAGCCGCCCGTCCATGACGGATTGCCGACCAGATAGGGGTCGATGAGGATTTTCGCGCCTTCGATTTCGATTCGGAATGCCGAATGTCCGTACCAGGTCAGTTTCATCAATGCTTTCCTCGATTTTTGCTTCGGTAGAGGATAGAACGCCGACGGCGAAATTAAAGTGCCGCGCACGCTTTGCGCGTATAGGACGTGCGGCGTCGCGGTCAAAGGAAAAGCCGTTGGGCATCATCACCATCGAGGAGTTGCCGGCCCGGCTTGGCGGCGGCAAGACCCTGGCCGGTCTCGACCTCGGCGACAAGACAATCGGCGTGGCGGTTTCCGACCGCGGCTTGTCGTTCGCCCACCCGCGCCCTGTCATCATGCGCAGGAAATTCTCGCTCGATGCCGCAGTGCTGCTCGCTCTGCTACAGAAGGAAAATGCCGGCGCCGTGGTGATCGGCCTCCCCATCAACATGGACGGCTCCGAAGGCCCGCGCGCCCAAAAATCCCGAGCTTTCGTGCGCAACATGGCTGGATTGACCGATCTGCCCTTCCTCTTTTGGGACGAACGGCTGTCGACGGTGGCGGCCGAGCGGACGCTGATCGAGATGGATTTTTCCCGCAAGAAACGCGCCGGCAAGATCGATTCTGCGGCGGCCGCTTTTATCCTCCAAGGTGTTCTCGACCGGCTTCAGGCGCTCGGCGTCGATGCCTGGTCGAAATAGCGGTTGCGCATCGCCGTGATCCAGCCACCTATCGCCTTGCGGCGGCGAAATGCCCAGAACGCCACCAGCAGCAGCCCATCGAACACGCAAGCTTTCGCCACCATGCCCGGAATAAGCGCCGGATCAACGCCGAGCATCTGTCCATAGAGCTGGAAGACGAGATCGTGTAATTGGCGGCTCAGGATGACATAGCCGAAATTGATGTCGTTGAGCGACAGAAAGAACCAGCCCCAAAACAAGAGGAGCGGAGCCGCCCACAGCGCGAACAAGGTGCGCATCAGCGGTCATCCCTCGAATCCAGCCGGCCGGAAATGCGGGCAAGCGAGGAATTATGCGCCGCTGCCTTGGCCATGACATGCGCGGCCGCTCGGATTTCGCCGGTCCCTGGAACTGCCGCGGCAACGGTCGACCGCCGCTCCGCGAGCATCGCGACATAGGACGCCAGAAGTGCCGCCAATTGCACCGCGACAATCATGAACAGCCCATTGATGCCTTGCGCGGCGCCGCCGATGACGATCAGCGACAGCACGCCCAAGGCGGAAATGAAGGCGATTCGCATGACGCTATCGGCGGGATCCGGGTTGGTCCTGTCGCTGGTCAGTGCTTCAACAAAGGCCCAGCAGAACAGCACCGCGACGACAAGCAGTGCCACGGCGAGCGGCGCCACAACGACGGCGTTTTCGAGATCGGCAAATCGAGTGTTCTGGACGGGAACGCCCAGTACGCCAAGGGCCGTCGCCACGCCTCGATTCCCGTCGATGCAAATGAACGCCAGCAGGGCGAAAACGGCCGCCCAATGCAATGCCAGAAAAGAGCTCAGAATATGCCGCATGACGCTCCTGCTTCGCAGGGCAAAGCCGCTCAAGCTGAACAATCCTTGCCTTAACCATAACACTGGGCTTTGCCACCGGCCGCCGCAATGGAAACCATTCGTTAAGGTTAACGGCCATCCACAGGGTCGCGAGAGCGGCAGCGAATTGGGCGACGGCCCTTAGTTGATCGGCGGGTAGAGCGTATCGATGATCATGCGCGCATCATGGCGGGAATCGATCATGCCATAGGTATTGCGCCACTGGCCGGCGAGGCGCGTTTCGACGAAGGCGTCGGCGATCCGCCCTGCCCCCAGCCTGCGAAGCTCTGCCGCCGCCGCCGACAATGCCAATTGCTCGGTCAAGAGCCGCGCCGAGCCCTCGTCGGTTGCAGCGACCTGCATTGCCGCCTTGAGCACGCCGACGGTGCCGCGTCCGCCGGCGCCGAGATCGCGGTCGATGCCGGCCAGCACGTCATCGAACAGGCCGGGTGCACGCCCCAGCACACGTAGCACATCGAGCGCCATGACGTTGCCGGATCCCTCCCAGATCGCGTTGACCGGAGCTTCGCGATAGTAGCGGGCGAGCGGCCCCTCCTCGACATAGCCATTGCCGCCGAGGCACTCCATCGCTTCATAGAGCAGCGGCGGCGCAATCTTGCAGACCCAGTATTTGACGACCGGCGTCATGGCGCGCGCGAAGGCCGCCTCGCCGCGGTCGCCGGCCGCCTCGTCGAAGGAGCGCGCCAGCCGGAACGACAGCGCGGTAGCGGCGGCAACGTCGAGCGCCATATCGGCCAGCACACGCTGCATCAGCGGCTGCTCGATCAGATTGGTTCCAAACACCTTGCGGTGCCGCGTGTGGTGGACGGCCTCGGCCAGTCCGGCCCGCATGATCGCCGACGAGGCGACGGCACAGTCGAGCCGCGTCAGGGTCACCATGTCCATGATCGTCTTCACGCCCGCGCCGGGCTCACCGACCATCTCGCCGATGGCATTGACGAATTCCACCTCCGACGAGGCATTGGATCGGTTGCCGAGCTTGTCCTTCAGCCGTTGAAAACGGAGACCGTTGCCGGATCCGTCGCCGAGCAAGCGGGGAACGAGAAAGCACGACAGTCCCTCCGGCACCTGTCCGAGCACCAGGAAGGCATCCGACATCGGCGCCGACATGAACCATTTGTGGCCGGTCAGGCGATAAAACCCGCTGCCGGCGCGCTCGGCCCTGGTGACGTTGGCACGGACATCGGTGCCGCCTTGCTTCTCGGTCATGCCCATGCCGAGCGTCAGCCCGGCTTTTTCGACCGGAGGCTTTTGGCTTTGATCGTATTTGCGCGTCGTCACCCGAGGCGCCCATTCGCGAAACAGCTTCGGGCTGGCCATCAGCGCTGCCAGCGAAGCGCTGGTCATGGTGATCGGGCAGAGATGTCCGGTCTCGAGCTCAGCCGTGAGGTAAAAGCGTGCAGCGCGCACCTGGTGGCGGCGGCCGATCTCGGCGTCGCCATTCTCCCAGACCGACGAATGCAGCCCGTTGGCAACAGAGCGGCGCATGAGCGCGTGATAGGCGGGATGGAACTCGACCTGGTCGATGCGCCGGCCCTGGCGGTCATGGGTCCTGAGCTTCGGCATCTCGACATTGGCAAGACGGGCCAGTTCCTGCGCCTCATGAGTCAGAACGAAACGGCCAAGCCCGTCGAGGTCCTTGCGCACTGGATCGGAAAAGCGCTCGGCAAGCTGGATCAGCAACGGATCGCCCCGCCAGGCGTTGCCGCCGGCCAGCGGCGGCGGCTGGTTGGTCACGTCGTCAGTCACGCTTCGTCCTTATCACCTGAAGGCTGCGAATCCAAAGCCAAGGCGGTTTATAGCCTATGGCCAGCGGCGCGCGACGAAAATACCGGGGAGAACCAATCCAATCCCAAGCCGGTGCTTGCAGCCGCGGAGCCTCCCCCCTATAGCAGCGACTTGAGATGACCGACGCATCGTCCCTGCCGCTTTATCCCCACCGCCATCTTCTGGGCATCCGCGATCTTTCCCCTGCCGACATCGAGCTTCTGCTCGACCGGGCGGACAGGGCCGTTGCCATCTCGCGGCAGTCGGACAAGAAGACATCGACGCTGCGCGGCCGCACCCAGATCAATCTCTTCTACGAAGCCTCGACCCGTACGCAATCGTCATTCGAGCTGGCCGGCAAACGGCTCGGCGCCGATGTCATGAACATGTCCGTAGCGAGTTCGTCGGTGAAAAAGGGCGAGACGCTGATCGATACGGCGATGACGCTGAATGCCATGCGTCCCGACATATTGATCATCCGCCATCAATCGGCCGGCGCGGCAGCACTTCTCGCCCAAAAAGTCGGCTGTTCGGTGGTCAATGCCGGCGACGGCGCCCATGAGCACCCTACCCAGGCGCTGCTCGACGCACTGACCATCCGCCGCGTCAAGGGTCCGTTGTCGAAGCTGATCGTGGCGATCTGCGGCGACATCCTGCATTCGCGCGTGGCCCGCTCCAACATCATCCTGCTCAACGCGCTTGGTGCCCAGGTCAGGGTCGTCGCCCCTTCGACGCTTTTGCCCGCCGGCATCGAGAAGATGGGCGTCATCGTCACCCGTTCCATGGCCGAGGGTCTGAAGGACGCCGACGTGGTGATGATGCTGCGCCTGCAGCGCGAACGCATGGAAGGCGCTTTCGTACCGTCGGTGCGCGAATATTTCCGCTATTTCGGCCTCGACGCGGAGAAGCTGAAGGCGGCCAAGGACGGTGCGCTGGTCATGCATCCCGGCCCGATGAACCGCGGCGTCGAGATCGCCTCCGAGATCGCCGACGGCCCGCAAAGCGTTATCCAGGAACAGGTTGAGATGGGCGTCGCCGTGCGCATGGCGGTTATGGAAGCGCTGCTCGACCCCCGTCGAAACCACGAGGGCCGCGCCAGATGAGCATAACGGTCTTCAGCCGGGCCCACATCGTCGACCCGTCGCGCGGCATCGATGAGGTCGGCACCGTCATCGTCGAAGGCCGCAAAATCGTTGCCGCCGGCAAGGCGGCTTTGAACCAGGGCGCGCCCGAAGGCGCCACCATCATCGACTGCGCCGGCAAGACTATCATTCCTGGATTGATCGACGCGCGCGTCTTCATCGGCGAACCCGGCGGCGAACACCGGGAGACCATTGCTTCGGCGAGCATCGCTGCGGCGGCCGGCGGCGTCACCTCAATCGTCATGATGCCCGATACCGACCCGGTGATCGACAATGTCGCACTGGTCGAGTTCGTGCTGCGCACCGCCAAGGACACCGCAATCGTCAACATCTTGCCGGCAGCAGCGATCACCAAGGGGCTGGAAGGCCGCGAGATGACCGAATTCGGCCTGCTGCGCGAGGCCGGCGCGGTCGCCTTCACCGATGGCCAGCATTCTATTGCCAGCGCGCTGGTGATGCGCCGCGCGCTGACCTATGCGCGCGATTTCGGTGGCGTCATCGCGCATGAAACCCAAGACGCCGACCTCGCTTCGGCCGGCGTGATGAACGAAGGCCTTTACGCAAGCTGGCTTGGCCTTGCCGGCATTCCGCGCGAAGCCGAATCGATCCCCCTGGAGCGCGATCTCGCGTTGGCTCGGCTGACCGGCGGCGCCTATCACGCTGCCAAGATTTCGACGGCTATGGCGGCAAACGCGGTAGCGCGCGCAAAAGCCGATGGCGCCAACGTCACATCAGGCGTGTCGATCCACAATCTGTCGCTCAACGAGAATGATGTCGGCGAGTACCGCACCTTCTTCCGGCTGACGCCGCCGCTGCGCGCCGAGGAAGACCGGCTGGCGATGATCGAAGCGATCAAGGACGGCACCATCGATCTCATCGTCTCCTCGCACGACCCGCAGGACGTCGACACCAAGCGCCTTCCCTTTGCCGATGCCGCGGCCGGCGCCATCGGCCTGGAAACGCTGCTAGGCGCAGCGCTGCGGCTCTATCACAATGGCGACGTGACGCTGCTCCGGCTGGTCGAGACACTGTCGACCGCGCCGGCAAGATTGTTCGGCCTGCCCGGCGGCACGCTGAAACCGGGGGTATTGGCCGACCTTTCGCTCGTCGATCTGGACGAGCCATGGGTCGTCAGCGAGAGCGGCATCCGCTCACGCTCGAAAAACACCTGTTTCGAAGGCGCACGACTGCAAGGCAAGGTCTTGCAAACGATGGTGGCGGGCCGCACAGTGTTTTCGGCCTAGGACGAAAACAGGCGTCACGGCTTAAAATCCGCTCAGCCAAGGAAAGTTCGGGGGAACAATGGCTTACAGTCCCGTCTTGGCATTGGTGTTCGGCTATCTTCTCGGCTCGATCCCGTTTGGCCTGCTGATCACCCGTGCCGCCGGCCTCGGCGACGTGCGCAACATCGGCTCCGGCAACATCGGCGCCACCAATGTGCTGCGCACCGGCAACAAGAGCTTGGCCGCGGCCACGCTTCTGCTCGACGCCCTTAAAGGCACCGCGGCGGTGCTGATCGCAGGCCGCTTTGCGCCCGAGCTCGGACTTTGGGCCGGCTTCGGCGCGTTTTTAGGTCATCTCTTTCCGGTCTGGCTCGGCTTCAAGGGGGGCAAGGGTGTCGCCACTTACCTTGGCGTGCTGATCGGCCTTGCCTGGCAGGCGGCGCTGATCTTCGCCGTCGTCTGGCTGGCGGTGGCCTTCCTGTTCCGCTTCTCCTCGCTTGCGGCACTGACGGCATCAGTCGTGGTGCCCATGGCGCTGTATTTCCTGAGCACGCCGCAGATTGCCGGGCTTTTCGCGGCGATGAGCCTAATCGTCATCGTAAAGCACCGCGCCAACATTGCGCGGCTGCTTGCCGGCACCGAGGGTAAGATCGGGGCCAAGGAGTGAGCGAGCCCGACGCCGGGCCGCGCCTCAGCGACCGGCAGCGGCTGAGCTGGCTTCGTCTGATCCGCACGCCGAATGTCGGCCCGGCTTCCTTTCGCGACCTGATCAACCGGTTCGGTTCGGCCGAAGCAGCGCTATCGATGCTGCCCGAGCTGATGATTTCGGGTGGCGCCAAAAAAATCGTCCGCATCCCGTCCATTGCCGAGACCGAGGCGGAGCTGGAGACCGCCCGGCGGGCTGGCGCCCGCTTCGTCGGCATCGGCGAAGCGGATTATCCGCCGCTGATGAAAAGCATGGATCATCCGCCGCCGCTGCTCGCGGTCAGGGGCAATAGCGCGGTGTTCCGCTTGCCAGCGGTCGCCATCGTCGGCGCTCGCAACGCATCGCTGGCCGGCATCAAGATGGCGCGGATGCTGGCGGCGGATCTCGGCCGCGACGGCTATGGCATCGTCTCCGGCCTGGCGCGCGGCATCGATACGGCCGCGCACCAGGGCAGCCTTGCGACTGGCACAATCGGCGTGCTCGCCGGCGGCCTCGATTTGCCCTACCCGCCCGAAAATGCCGGCCTGTGCGACGAGATCGCCGAGCGCGGCGGCGCCATCATTTCCGAAATGCCGTTTGGCTGGCAGCCGCGCGCACA
The DNA here is from genome assembly GCF_040320095.1 of Mesorhizobium sp. M0800. Lineage (NCBI taxonomy): Bacteria > Pseudomonadati > Pseudomonadota > Alphaproteobacteria > Hyphomicrobiales > Phyllobacteriaceae > Mesorhizobium > Mesorhizobium sp. M0800. The sequence continues at coordinate 46,833 of NZ_JAMYOZ010000004.1, read as the reverse complement.
GGATTTTCCGCGCCGCAACCGGCTCGTCGCCGGTGCTGCATTGGGATTGGTGGTGGTCGAGGCCGCACAGCGCTCCGGCTCACTGATCAGCGCCCGGCTTGCCGGCGAGATGGGCCGGCTGGTCTTTGCCGTTCCCGGTTCGCCGCTCGATCCGCGCGCCGCCGGCACCAATGGCCTGCTCAAGGACGGCGCAACCCTTGTCACCGAGGCCGCCGATATCACCAGCGCGGTCGCGCCGCTGGTCGGCGCCTGGGCCCCAAGGACATCGCCGCTTGAGGAGCCGCCCGACTTTTCGGCAACGCCGCCGCCGCGCGAGGACGACCGCGACCGCGTCGTCGAGGCGCTCGGCCCGACGCCAGTGGCGGTAGACGAGATCATCCGCCACACCGGCCTGCATCCCGCCCAAGTGTTCATGGTGCTGCTGGAGCTCGACCTCGCCGGACGGCTCGAGCGCCATGCCGGCGGTAATGTCTCGCTGATTTGACCGAGAGCTTGCGCATGTCCCGGCACGCAATTCCGACGTGATTCCATGACTGATCTAGGTGAGAAGCCAAAGCAGACGCTGTTCACTCGTACGACGGCCCTCGTTTGGGCAGCGTTGAGCGTCATGCTGGCGCTGAAATGGTCGATGGATCTCGGCATGCTGGGTTTTCCCGACGGCTACATAACGCCCTTCGCAAGAGCGACCAGCACGCTTTTGGGCATTCTGACCGCAGCCTGCATGGCCCAGGGTCTCTACTTTTCTTGGCCGGTGTGTTGGGCAGGAAGGTAAGCACTGCCCGTCTCGGTGTACAAATCCTTGCCGCAGCAGTTCTCACCGTGGCGCTAGTGCTTATCGTGAAGGATTGTCCGCATTCACAGCTGTGCAGCAGAGCCTATGAGGCGCTCACCGGCACGATGATGGACGATGGAGCGGGCGGCTAAAGCCACTGCATGCGTTCGGCACGAGGTTGTCACCCATGTCTTAGGTACAAACTGTTACCCATGTCTCCGGGCCGTACAATCTTGATTTTGGTGAGCGCGATGGGATTCGAACCCATGACCTACTGATTAAAAGTCAGTTGCTCTACCGGCTGAGCTACGCGCTCCCGCGGGCTCAGAAAGGCCGCCCTCGAAATTGCGCGGAACATAGGGAGAGTGCCTCTGCCGGTCAACCGGAAAAAGACGGCTCTCAATCCGGACTGTCCTGCAGTGTCATCATGCCTTGCGGAGCGCTTCGGCGTCGACGGAACGGCCTCGTTCTCGCGCAAGACCGAAGCTCGCCCTCTATGCCGACAAAGGCAAGCAGCAAATCGGAAGAACCTTTGCGGATCAGCAACTTGGGATTTTTGGCGGAACAATTTGCGCAGCCTGCCCGTTTCCCGCGATAAGGGACATGCGTTTCAAGGAGAAGACCATGAATAGGATCATGTCGGGCCTGCTGGCGACCACTCTTTCGATCTCATTCGCTGCCGCGGAGATCGTGCCAGTCAACGCTCAGCCCAGCTATGCGCCCCCGGCCCAGGGGCTCACCTCGAATGTCCAGACCGTCCAGTACGAGCCGTGGCGGAGGCACCGGAGTTTCAATCGCGATTTCTCGCGTCGCGATTTCTCCCGGCGCAGTTTTGCGCGTAACGACGGCATGTATTGGCGCGGCCATCGCGGCTATCGCGAATATCGTCGCGGCTATCGCCGTCACGGCGATTTCTGGTTCCCGCTAGCTGCGTTTGCTACCGGAGCGCTGATTACCGGCGCGATCGTCAACCAGAATCGTGTCTATCGTGGCGATGCCCACGTGCAGTGGTGCTATAACCGTTATCGGAGCTATCGCGCTTCTGACAACACTTACCAGCCCAACTACGGTCCGCGCCGGCAGTGCCGGTCGCCTTACTGAGTCCTAGATTAGAGGCTGCAAGCCCGCGCCCGAAACGGCGCGGGTTTTTCATTACTGCGAATCCCGGGGCATCGGGGCATCCCTGCCTATTGCGTACTTAGCGTCCTGCGCACAGCGTGGCGCCAACCGGCCAGCTTGGCGGCACGTGTCGAAGCATCCATGTCCGGCTTGAACCGGCGCTCGAGCGCCCAACTCCTGGCGAATTCCCGCGCCTTCGGCCAGACACCGGCCTTCGAGCCGGCCAGCCATGCCGCACCAAGCGCAGTCGTCTCGAGAATTGTCGGCCGGTCTACCGGCGCATCGAGAATGTCGGCCAGCCGCTGCATGGTCCAGTCCGACGCCACCATGCCGCCATCGACCCTAAGCACGGTCTTGGCCGAGGCGGCCTTCCAGTCCTTGCGCATGGCGTCAAGCAGGTCGCGTGTTTGGAACGCAACGGATTCCAGTGCCGCGCGGGCAAATTCCGCCGGCCCCGAATTGCGGGTCAGCCCGAAGATGGCGCCGCGCGCTTCGGCATCCCAATGGGGCGCGCCGAGCCCGACGAAAGCAGGCACCAGATAGACGTTCTGCGTCGGATCGGCTTCCGCTGCCAATTTGCCGCTATGCTCGGCCTTGCCGATTACCTTGATGCCGTCGCGCAGCCATTGCACGGCGGCGCCCGCGATAAAGATCGAGCCTTCCAGAGCGTAGGTGGTCTTGCCGTTCAGCCTGTAGGCGATGGTGGTCAAAAGCCGGTTCTTCGAACGAACCAGATCGCTGCCGGTGTTGAGCAGCGCGAAGCAACCGGTGCCGTAGGTGGATTTCATCATGCCTGGCTCGAAACAGGCTTGGCCGATCGCCGCCGCATGCTGGTCGCCGGCCACACCGAGGATTCTGATCTGTGCACCAAACAGGCCTTTGTCGGTGATTCCAAAATCATCGGCACAATCTTTCACCTGCGGCAGCATTCTTGCAGGTATGCCAAGAATGGCCAGCAGCTCGTCGTCCCAGGCGTTTTGTTCGATGTTGTAGACCAGTGTGCGCGAGGCGTTGGTGGCGTCAGTGGCGTGGACCTTGCCGCCAGTCAGGCGCCAAATCAGGAAACTGTCGATGGTGCCGGCCAGCAGTTCGCCCTTCTCGGCGCGTTTTCTGGCGCCCTTCACCTTGTCCAGCATCCAGGCGATCTTGGTGCCGGAGAAATAGGGATCGAGCAGCAGGCCGGTCTTTTTCGTGAATTTCTTCTCCAGCCCCAGCTTCTTCAGTTTCTGGCATAGCGGCGCGGTGCGACGATCCTGCCAGACAATCGCGTTGTGGATCGGCTTGCCGGTCTCCTTGTCCCAGATGACGACCGTTTCGCGCTGGTTGGTGATGCCGATCGCGGCGACTTCCGCTGCGTTGCGGCCGGCTGTCTTCAGCCCGGCCTTCACCGTTTCCACGACGCTTGCCCATATCTCCTCGGGATCGTGCTCGACCCAGCCGGAGGCCGGATAATATTGGGTGAATTCCTTTTGCCCGCTGCCGACGACCATCATCTTGTCGTCGAACAGGATCGCCCGGCTCGATGTCGTCCCTTGGTCGATTGCAAGGATATATCCGGTCATTCTCTCTCCCGTCGAAGCGAGTTCAAAGGTGCTGCGATGTCTCGACCCCGGATGGCGCGGAGCCGTTCACGCAAACAGGGGAGACGGCAACATGCCGCCTCCCCTGAGCATGGCGATGCGGGCGCGGACGCCCGCATCAAACGGTCCTATTGCTGCCAGCTCTTCACCAGCTCGTCGTAGTTGATGGTGACCGGCTTTTCCTTCTCGTTCTCGATCTTGAGCTGAGGAGCGAGATTGCCCTTCTTGACCGCGTCCGCATTCCAGTAGGCGAGGTCATGCTCTTCGGCCATCTTCGGGCCAATATCGCCCTGGACGCCCGACTTCTCGATGCGGCTCATCACCTTTTCCTGCTCGGCGCAGAGCGAGTCCATCGCTTCCTGCGCGCTCTTGGCACCCGACGAGGCATCGCCGATCGCCTGCCACCAGAGCTGCGCCAGCTTCGGATAATCCGGCACGTTGGTGCCGGTCGGCGACCACTGGACGCGCGCCGGCGAGCGGTAGAACTCGATCAAGCCGCCGAGCTTTGGCGCACGTTCGGTGAAGCTCTTGTCGTGGATCGTGCTCTCGCGGATGAAGGTCAGACCGACATGGCTCTTCTTCACGTCGACCGTCTTCGAGGTGACGAACTGCGCGTAGAGCCAGGCGGCCTTGGCGCGGTCGGTCGGCGTCGACTTCATCAGCGTCCAGGAACCGACGTCCTGATAGCCAAGCTTCATGCCGTCCTTCCAGTAGACGCCATGCGGCGACGGCGCCATGCGCCACTTCGGCGTGCCGTCGTCGTTCAGCACCGCCTTGGCGCTGGCGTCGACCATGCTAGCGGTGAAGGCGGTATACCAGAAGATCTGCTGGGCAACCGCGCCCTGCGCCGGCACCGGCCCCGATTCGGAGAAGGTCATGCCTTGGGCTTCCGCCGGTGCATAGGCCTTCAGCCAATCGAGGTACTTCTGGATGGCGTAGACGGAAGCCGGGCCATTGGTGTCGCCGCCGCGCGCCGTGCAGGAACCGACCGGACGCGAATTCTCGTCGACCTTGATGCCCCATTCGTCGACGGGCAGACCGTTCGGAATGCCCTTGTCGCCATTGCCGGCCATCGACAGCCAGGCGTCGGTGAACCGCCAGCCGAGCGACGGGTCCTTCTTGCCATAATCCATATGGCCGTAGACCTTCTTGCCATCGATCTCACGCCCGGTGAAGAACTCGGCGATGTCCTCATAGGCCGACCAATTGACCGGCACGCCGAGGTCGTAGCCGTATTTGGCCTTGAAGTCCGCCTTGTTCTTCTCGTCGTTGAACCAGTCGTACCGGAACCAGTAGAGGTTCGCGAACTGCTGGTCGGGAAGCTGGTAGAGCTTCTTGTCGGGCGCGGTGGTGAACGAAGTGCCGATGAAATCCTTCAGGTCGAGATTCGGGTTGGTGACATCCTTGCCGTCGCCTGCCATCCAGTCGGTCAGGTTGCGCACCTGCTGGTAGCGCCAGTGCGTGCCGATCAGATCGGAATCGTTGACCCAGCCGTCATAGAGGTTCTGGCCGGTCTGCATCTGGGTCTGGATCTTCTCGACGACGTCGCCTTCCTGGATGACGTCATGCGTAACCTTGATGCCGGTGATGGCCGTAAAGGCCGGCGCCAGCACCTGCGATTCATACTGATGCGTGGCGATGGTTTCGGAAACCACCTTGATATCCATGCCGGCGAAAGGTTTCGCGGCATCGATGAACCATTGCATCTCGGCTTCCTGGTCGGCGCGCGAAAGCGTCGAAAGGGGCCCGATTTCCTTATCGAGGAAGGCCTTGGCCTCGTCCATTCCGGCATAGGCATTGCTTGCCCCGAGCAACAGGACAAGCGCAGTTGTTGATGTCAAGAATTGCCGTCGCATGTATTTCCTCCACTGTTAAAGTTCAAAGTGCGATCTGGATCGGCGGCCGGCACGCCGCCGTTCCAACAGTTTCCCCCTCTATACGTAGCGGAACACGCCGACGGCGTAGACCACGGAGAGAGCGAGAGCCCACCACAGATTGGGTCCGACTAGACCCAGCCAAGCGAGATGGATAAAGGCGCTGCCAAGCAGCGACAGGAACAGGCGGTCGCCACGCGTCGTTTCGAACCGCAGCACGCCGACGCGCGGATTGCCGCCCGGCGAGACGTATTCCCACGCCGCCATGCCGCAAAGCAGCAGAAAGATGGTTCCAAAGAAGGCCGCGGTCGGCCACGTCCAGGCCATCCACGAAAAATCGAGGTTGGACGAGAGGTTAAATCCCCACAGGCGGATATTGGCCGGATCGCTGAAGCCCACCGTTATTGCCACGAAATCGATTTGAAGTGCCACCCAGGCCACGACGACCAGGGCGAGAAGCAGCACGGCCCACCACCATGGGCTTCTGTCGACCTGCTCCATCATACCCTCCCCAGGGCAAAGCCCTTGGCGATGTAGTTGCGCACAAACCAGATGACGAGCGCGCCGGGAATCAGCGTCAGCACGCCGGCTGCGGCGAGCAGCCCCCAATCCATGCCGGCGGCCGAAACGGTGCGGGTCATGGTCGCGGCGATCGGCTTGGCATCGGTTGTCGTCAGCGTACGGGCGATCAAGAGCTCCACCCACGAGAACATGAAGCAGAAGAAGCACGCCACGCCGATGCCGCTCGCAATCAGCGGCATGAAGATCTTGATGAAGAAGCGTGGGAACGAATAGCCGTCAATATAGGCGGTCTCGTCGATCTCCTTGGGTACGCCCGACATGAAGCCTTCGAGGATCCACACCGCCAGCGGCACGTTGAACAGGCAATGCGCCAGAGCCACGGCGATGTGGGTGTCGATAAGGCCGAAGGCCGAATAAAGCTGGAAGAATGGCAGCGCGAACACCGCCGGCGGCGCCATACGGTTGGTCAGCAGCCAGAAGAACAGATGCTTGTCGCCGAGGAAGCGATAGCGCGAAAAGGCATAGGCAGCAGGCAGTGCCGCAGCCACCGAAATCACCATGTTCATAACCACATAGGTGATCGAGTTGATGTAGCCAGAGTACCAGGACGCGTCGGTGAAGATGGTGCGGTAATTCGCCAATGTCGGTGCGTGCGGGTAGAGCGTCAGCGACGAGACGATCTCGCCATTGGTCTTGAAGCTCATATTGATGAGCCAGTAGATCGGCAAAAGCAGAACGATGATGTAGAGCGTCGGCACGATCCACCACCAGCGCGACTCCTCGCCGCGACGGCGCATCAGCCGTGCGATCTCGTCCTGCCGTAGCGGGCTGGCAAGCCCTTCCGAAGCTGTCGTCTCGCTCACTCTGTCGGCTCTTTCGTCAGCGCGGCTCATCTCAGCGCTCCGCGTCGTAATTGGTCATCACGGTGTAGAACACCCATGACAACAACAGGACGATAAGGAAGTAGACCAGCGACATCGCCGCCGCCGGGCCGAGGTCGAACTGGCCGAGCGCCGTCTTGACGAGATCGATCGAAAGAAAGGTCGTCGAGTTGCCGGGTCCGCCGCCGGTCACCACGAACGGTTCGGTGTAGATCATGAAGCTATCCATAAAGCGCAGCAGCACGGCGATCAGCAGCACGCGGTTCATCTTCGGCAGCTGGATGTAACGGAACACCGCCCAGCGCGAGGCACCGTCGATCTTGGCCGCCTGATAAAAGGCATCCGGGATCGAGACCAGGCCGGCATAGCAGAGCAGAACGACGAGGCTGGTCCAATGCCAGACGTCCATGATGATGACCGTGACCCAGGCGTCATATGGGTCTTGCACATAATTATAGTCGATGCCGAGCGCGTTGACGTAATAGCCGAGCAGGCCAATGTCGTTGCGCCCGAACACCTGCCAGATGGTGCCGACGACGTTCCACGGGATCAGCAGCGGCAACGCCATCAAAACAAGGCAAACAGGCACGCCCCAACCCTTCTTCGGCATATTGAGCGCAATGAAGATGCCGAGCGGCACTTCGATCGCCAGGATGATGAAGGAGAAGACAAGGTTGCGGATCATCGCCTGCCAGAAGCGGCTGGAGGAAAGCAGTTCCTCGAACCATTCCGTGCCGGCCCAGAAGAAGACGTTATTGCCGAAAGTGTCCTGCACCGAATAATTGACGACCGTCATCAGCGGTATGACCGCCGAGAACGCCACCAGCAGCAGCACCGGCAGCACCAGGAACCAGGCTCTGTTGTTCCAGGTCTTTTCCACTTCAGGCTCCCATCTCGACGCGCCAGGAATCGGCATAGATGTTGATGCCGGCCGGGTCGAACCGCACCTTCGGATCAGCCGGAACTGTCTCGTCCTCGCCGATGACGGCGGCGATCTCGCGTCCTTCGAGATTGGCACGGACCACCTTGTGGCGGCCGACGTCCTCGACCTTGCTGACCCGGACGGCCATGCCCTGGCTGCCCAGGCGCACATATTCGGGACGGATGCCGAGCTCGATGGCGCCGCCGCCCGCCTTGGGCACGCCCGGCAGTTCGATCTGCTGCGAGCCCAGCTTCGCTGTCTTGCCGTCGATCGCCACCGGCATGACATTCATGCCGGGCGAGCCGATGAAATAGCCGACAAAGGTGTGGCGCGGGCGCTCGAACAGCTCCGCCGGTGTGCCGATCTGCACGATTTCGCCGTCATACATGACGACCACCCTGTCGGCGAAGGTCAAGGCCTCGGTCTGGTCGTGCGTGACATAGACCATGGTGTAGCCGAAGCGGCGGTGAAGCTGCTTCAACTGCGAGCGCAGCACCCATTTCATATGCGGGTCGATGACGGTCAAAGGCTCGTCGAACAGGATGGCATTGACGTCGGAGCGCACCAGCCCGCGTCCGAGCGAGATTTTCTGCTTCTGGTCGGCGGTCAGTCCGCGCGCCTTTCGTTTGGCCATATCGGCCAGCCCGGTCATCTCCAGCGTCTCGCGCACCTTGCGGTCGACGTCGGCCTCCGGCACGCCGCGATTGCGCAGCGGGAACGCCAGATTGTCGTAGACGGTCATCGTGTCGTAGATCACCGGGAACTGGAAGACCTGGGCAATGTTGCGCTCTTGGGTCGACAGATTGGTCACGTCCCTGCCGTTGAACAGCAGCTGGCCATGCGAGGGATGCAGCAATCCCGAAATGATGTTGAGCAGCGTGGTCTTGCCGCAGCCGGATGGGCCGAGCAGCGCATAAGCGCCGCCATCCTCGAACGTGTGGTGCACTTCCTTCAGCGCGAAATCGGCATCCGTGCGCGGGTTCTGCAGATAGGAGTGGCGGATATGATTGACATCGATGCGCGCCATCGCTTCCTCCTAAGCCGCCAGCTTCGGCGCGGCCACGGCGCGGCCGTGCTCGTCGAAGACCATGATGTGGCGCGGGTCGATGAACACCTCGACCTCCTCGTCCGGCTCGAAGTCGCGAATGCCGTGGGTCAGCATGACCCAGCGCGCATCGGCAAAATCGAGATGGATGAAGCTTTCCGATCCGGTGATCTCAGTGATCGTCACCTTTGCGCGCACCGGCACTGCGGCGGCGTTGGGCCGTTCGAGGGACAGATGATGCGGCTGGAAGCCGATCGTATAGATCGCATCGGCAATGCCGAAGAGTTCCGCCGGCACCGGCAATTTCACGCCGCCCTCGAGCAGGAAATCCAGGCCCTTCTTGGCAAGCACGATGGTGTTGAGCGGCGGATCGGCGAAGGTTCTCGCCGTCACCAGATCGACCGGTTTGCGGAACACTTCGATGGTCGGCCCGAACTGGGTGATGCTGCCCTCGGAAAGCGTTGCCGTGTTGCCGCCGAGCAGCAAGGCCTCGTGCGGCTCGGTCGTGGCATAAACAAAGATTGTACCGGCGGCCGCGAAGACTTTCGGCAGTTCCGCGCGTAATTCTTCACGCAGCTTGTAGTCGAGATTGGCGAGCGGCTCGTCGAGCAGCACGAGGCTGGCATTCTTGACGATGGCGCGGGCCAGCGCGGTGCGCTGCTGCTGGCCGCCCGACAGACTGAGAGGCGTCCGGTCGAGATAGGGCGTTAGTTTGAGAAGGGCGGCGGCATTGCGCACCTCCCTGTCGATCGTTGCCTGATCCGTGCCGGCCACCCGCAGCGGTGAGGCGATGTTTTCGTAGACCGTCATCGCCGGATAATTGATGAATTGCTGGTAGACCATGGCGACGTTGCGCCTTTGCACCGGCATGCCGGTGACATCCTTGCCATCGAACCAGACCGAGCCCGAGGTCGGCACGTCGAGGCCCGCCATCAGCCGCATCAGGCTGGTCTTGCCGGAGAGCGTCGGCCCGAGCAGGACGTTGAGCGAGCCGTGCTGAAGCGTCAGCGAGACGTCGCGGATATGTTCCGCCGCACCCACCGTCTTCGTCACGTTTCTCAGTTCAAGCATGATGCCTCCTCCCAGGCTTTCTGCATCAGTCGGCCGTTCCTATTCGGCAGCCGCTACGTGCTGCCGGCTTATTCCGCGCATGAACTCGTCGAGCACTGCCGCCTGCTCACGGCTGAGACGCAGGCCGCGCTTGGTCCGGCGCCACAATACATCCTCGGCAGTCATCGCCCATTCGTTTTCGACGAGGTAGCGCACCTCGGCTTCGTAGAGATCGGCGCCGAAGTTGCGGCCAAGATCGACGTTCGACTTGGCGAGGCCCAGCAGCTTCCTTGCGCGGGTGCCGTAGAGCCGGGTCAACCGGCGGGCCAGCCGGGCGTCGAGGAACGGGTACGCCGTTTTCAGTTTCGCCACCTCGGCATCGAAGCCGGTGACGGGAAAGTCACCGCCGGGCAGCGGCGCGTTTGCCGTCCATGGTTTGCCGCGCTTGCCGAGAAAACCCTCGATCTTCTCGAGCATCGATTCCGACAATCGGCGGTAGGTCGTGATCTTGCCGCCAAAGGCGTTGACGATCGGGGCGGCACCCTCGCCTCCATCGGCCTTCAGCACATAGTCTCGGGTGGCTTCCTGCGCCTTTGAGGCGCCATCGTCGTAGAGCGGTCGCACCGCGGAATAGGTCCAGACGATATCCGACGGCTTGACCGGCTGCGCGAAATATTCGCTTGCCGCAGCGCAGAGATAGTCGATCTCGGCGTCATTGATCCTGACGTTGTGCGGATCGCCGGGATAGTCACGGTCGGTGGTGCCGATGAGCGTGAATTCGTCCTCGTAAGGAATGGCGAAAATGATGCGCCCGTCCTTGTTCTGAAAGAAATAGGCGCGTGGGTCGTCGAATTTCTTGCCCACGACGATATGGCTGCCTTGTACGAGGCGGACATTGTGCACGTCGTTCAAGCCGACGGTGGCCGACAGCACCTGATCGACCCACGGGCCGGCGGCATTGACCAGCAGCCGCGCCTTGACCTCCTCGGTATGGCCGGTCCGCACATTTTCAAGCCTGACCGTCCAGAGATTGCCTTCGCGGCGTGCGCTGACGACCTTTGTTCGGGTTCGAATGGTTGCGCCGCGCTCGGCAGCGTCGCGGGCGTTCAACACAACCAGCCGGGCATCGTTGACCCAACTGTCCGAATATTCGAACGCCTTTCGAAACAGCGGTTTCAGCGGCTTGCCGGCCGGATCCTTGGCCATGTCCAGCGTTTTCGTCGGCGGCAGCAATTTGCGCCCGCCAATATGGTCGTAGAGGAAAAGCCCGAGCCGGATGAGCCAGGCCGGACGCAGTCCCTTGGCGTATGGCAGCACGAAGCGCATCGGCCAGATGATATGCGGCGCGTTCCTCCACAGGACCTCGCGTTCCATCAGCGCTTCGCGCACCAGACGGAATTCGTAGAATTCGAGATAGCGCAAGCCGCCGTGGATCAGTTTGGTCGAGCCGGAAGAGGTCCCGCTGGCCAGATCGTTCATCTCGGCAAGAAAAACCGAAAAGCCACGTCCAACGGCATCGCGGGCGATGCCGCAGCCATTGATGCCGCCACCGATGACGAAAATGTCATGAATCGGTGATGCGCTCAAAGAATCCTCCCTCGATTTCGCATTGCAGCATTTTTGGGTTCTTGCGAAACCGTAGAGGAATTATTTCGAAATGATAACGAATGTCAAACGAAATATGATAGGCGGAAGATGCCGCTACGGCATCTCTAGGAGAGCGACGTTTCGATCAGCTGAACTTCTGCCTCCTGGCAGATCTTACGCACCGACGGGATGTCGCAACGATCGGTGATAAAGGTGTTGACCTGCGACAGATGGCCGATGCGGACGGGCGCGGTGCGCTCGAATTTGGTCTGGTCCGACACCAGGATCACATGTCGGGCGTTGGCGATGATCGCCTGAGCCACCTTCACCTCGCGAAAATCGAAGTCGAGCAGTGCGCCGTCATGGTCGATGGCCGAGGCGCCGATCACCGCAAAATCGACCTTGAACTGCCTGATGAAATCGACCGCGGCCTCGCCGACCACACCGCCGTCGGAACCGCGCACGACACCGCCGGCGATCACCACCTCGATCGAAGGATATATGCGCATCCTGTTGGCAACATTGATGTTATTGGTGATGACCATCAGGCCGCTGTGATCGAGCAGCGACTTGCTGACAGCTTCCGTCGTTGTCCCGATATTGATGAACAGAGACGCGTTGTCGGGGATCAGCCGGGCTGCTGCGCGGCCGATCGCCTCCTTCTCCTCGGCGGCGATCTTGCGCCGAGCCTCATATTCCATGTTCTCGATGCCGGAGGGGAACAATGCCCCGCCATGGATGCGGGACAAAAGCCGCTGGTCGCAGAGATCGTTGAGATCCTTGCGGATCGTCTGCGGCGTCACGTTGAAATGCGTCGCCAGCTCCTCGACCAGTACGCGGCCATGGTCCTTGGCCATCTGGATGATTTCGGAATGACGCGGCGACAGATACATCTAGCAACCTCTCATTTTCGTTTTTCTCGTCTATAGCTGAAAACGAAAGCCATGAACAGCTATGGGCCGGCTAATGAAAATCGGGCGACTGCAGAGAGAAAAGCTCCGGCGCAATCTCGACGAGGGTATCAACTCAGCCCCCGCGCGATCTCAGTGATGACCTCGAAAGCAGTATCGACGTCCGCCGCAGTCGTTTCGAACTGCCCGACCTGAAAGCGGATCGCCACCTGCCCGTCCACCCGGGTCTGCGTCAGGTAAATGCGGCCGTCATCGTTGATCGCGCTGACCAACCGCAAATTGCGCTCGTCAGAGTCGATGGCCGCAGCCGCGAGATGGCGGAATGAGAATAGCGACAGCATCGGTTCCGTGACGATCTCGAAATCCGGTTCCCGAGCCAGCCGCGCGGCGAGGCTCTCGCTCCAGGCGACATGGTTGCGGATCATGGTCCGCAGATTTTCCAAGCCATGCGCACGCAGCAGGAACCAAAGTTTCAGCGCGCGGAATCTTCGGCCGAGCGGCACCGACCATTCGGAGTAGTTGATGACCCCGTCGCGGCCATGCGTCTTGAGGAATTCGGGCTTGATCGCCAGCGTGCGGACCAGGTCTTCCGGCTGGCGGATGAACTGCATCGAGCAATCGAACTGTGCCCCCAACCATTTATGCGGGTTGAAGACGATGGAATCGGCATTTTCGGCGCCGGTCCAGAAATGCCGGAACTCGGGGCAGATCATGGCGGAGCCGGCCCATGCGGCATCGACATGCAGGTAGAGCCCGTGCCGCTTCGCCACCTCGGCAACAGCCGCCACATTGTCGGTGCCGCCGGTACTTGTGCCGCCGACGCTGGCGATGATGCCCGCCGGCAGCATGCCGTTTTCGCGGTCGGTAACGATCGCGGCTTCCAGAGCCGCCGTCTGCATGGCGCGGAAGCGTCCGGCGACCGGAATGCGCACGAGGTTCGCCTCGCCGATGCCCGACACCCAGATCGCCCGGTCGATAGAAGTATGGACTTGGTCGGAAGAATAGATCCGCACGACCGGCTGCCCCTGCAAGCCGTTCTTGTTGCCTTGCCAGTCGAGCGCGCGCTCGCGCATGGTCAGCACGGCGGCAAGCGTCGCCGACGAAGCCGAATCCTGCATGACGCCGGAGAATCCCTCCGGCAAACCAAGCGCCTGCCGCATCCAGTCGACGACACGCGTCTCGAGCTCGGTTGCCGCCGGCGAGGTCTGCCAGAGCATGCATTGCGCGGCCATCGCGGAAACCAGATACTCGGCCACGACGGAGACCGGTGCCGCATTGGCCGGGAAATAGGCGAAGAAACGCGGATGCTGCCAGTGCGTCATGCCAGGCAGGATCTTTTGTTCGAAATCGGCGAAGATTGCCTGCATCGTTTCACCGTCTTCCGGCGGCGCGGCATCGACGCTTTTGAAGATTTCGCCCGGCTCGACAAGCGGCCGCACCGGTCTCTCGCGAAGGCTGTTTCTGTAGTCGACGCCCCATTCAGCCGCTCGCAGCGACCACTCGCGGAATTCGTTGCTATTCATCTTCTTCGCCTCCGTGGCGCCTCATCGAGCCGCGATCAAAGAGCACGAAAAACGAAGGTTTTCATTCGGGAAAATCAGGCAGACTGGCAAAGGCGGTCTTCAGCGCATTCGACCAGCTATCCGAGATCGTACGATAATATTGATCGTCCTGGGTTATTCGCTTTTTGAGGCCGACCTTGAACGTGTCCTTTTCATAGAACAGCAGGTCGAGCGGCAGGCCGACCGACAGGTTCGACTTCAGCGTCGAGTCGAACGACACCAGCAGCAACTTCACCGTCTCGGCGAAACTCATCGTCCTTTCATAAGCGCGGATAATGATAGGCTTGCCGTATTTGGTCTCACCGATCTGGAAGAACGGCGTGTCGTCGGTCGATTCGATGAAATTGCCTTCCGGATAGATCATGAACAGGCGCGGCGCGCTGCCCTTGATCTGACCGCCGAGGATGAAGGAGGCGTTGAAGTAGGAATCCGCCTTTTCGCCCGCCGGCGATGAACTGGCGATGACCTCCTTGACGGTGTCTCCGACCAACCGGACTGTCTGGTACATGGAGGGCGTTTCGAGCAGTGTGGCACGGCGCTCCGCCACTGCCTTGGTGCGTTCGTCGAGCAGGCTGACCACGGCCTGCGTCGTCGCCAGATTGCCGGCCGACATCAAAACGATGACGCGCTCGCCCGGCTCTTCCCAGACATGCATCTTCCTGAAGGTCGAGATCGAATCCATGCCGGCGTTGGTGCGCGTGTCCGACATGAACACGAGCCCGCGATCGATCTTCAAGCCGACGCAATAGGTCATCGAATCTCTTTGGCAACAATCTTGCCGGGGATTACTGCTCCACGGTGACGGTGACCGCAAGCTGTTCTTCCGCCTGTCCCAGCCGAATTCCAGATACCGGCATGGCGTCGCGATAATCGCGGCCGGTCGCCACCTTCACATAACGCTCGTCCGGAGAAATGCCGTTGGCGACATCGAAGGCGACCCAGCCGAGGCCCGAGACATGCGCCTCGGCCCAGGCGTGGCTTGCCACCTGCTCGATGGCCGCATCCATCATCAGGTAGCCGCTGATATAGCGGGCCGGAAAATCCATGGCACGCGCCGCGGCAACGAAGATGTGGCTGTGGTCCTGGCAAACGCCGGTCTTGAGCGCCAGGGCCTCTTCGGCCGGCGTCGTCACGTTGGTGGTGTCCGGCGTATAAGCGACGCGCTCGCCGATCACCGCCATCAACCGGTGCAGCCTTTCGATGTCGGTACCCTTGCCGACCGAGGCAGCAAGCTCGCGAATGCCGCTGCCGATCGTCGTCAGCGGCGTTTCCTGGCCGAACAGCCAGAGCGGCGCGAAACCCTGGTGCGGTCCGCAGACGCCAGCGGTGTCGCGCGTCACCACTTCGCCGGCTGCTTCGACGGTGATGAAGTCGCGCTCGCCCTCGACGCTCAACAGCCGGGTATCATTGCCGAAATGGTCGGTGAAGCGCACTTCCTCGCGTGCGCCTTCGATCTTCAGCGCCCAGGACAGTACCGTCTGGGTGCGCCCGTTCACCGGGAGCAGCCGCAAACGCTGCAACAGATAGTGCACCGGCGCATCGTAGCGGTATTCGGTTCGGTGGGTGATCTTCAGCCGCATCGCTCTCGTCCCTGGAGCATGAGCTTTTCCGAAAACCGATCTCCGCTTTTTTGGATCATGCTCAATAGAACCTGTAATCCTGCGCGATCTCGTCGCCGAGCCTGGTGTTGTCGCGGATGAAATTGGCCAGGAATTCGTGCAGGCCGGCGTCGAAAATATCCTTGATCGACCCGGCCGTCAGCATGGCCTGAGTCTTGGAAGCCGTTGCATGACAGGCGTGGCGCTCCCCATAGTCGTCACCCAGGAATTTGAGATGCTCCGTCAGGAAGCGGTAGCAAAAGGTCAGCGAGCGCGGCATGCGGACGTTGAGGATCAGATAATCGGCGATGTTGCTCGGCTTGTAGTCGGCATCATAGACCCAGCGATAGGAACGGTGCGCCGACACCGAGCGCAGGATCGATTCCCACTGGTAGTTGTCGAGCGTCGAGCCGACCCAGGAGATCGACGGCAACAGCACGTAGTATTTCACATCCAGGATGCGCGCGGTGTTGTCGGCGCGTTCGACATACGTGCCGAGCTGCGAGAAATCGAAAATCTCGTTGCGCAGCATCGTGCCGTAGAACGAGCCGCGGATCAGCGCCGTCTCGCGCTTGATTGCGTCGAGCGCGTTGGGCAGGTCGCGCTCGTCGATCGGCTTGGCCAGCATCCGCTTCAGCGACATCCAGGCTTCGTTGATGCTTTCCCAGGTTTCACGCGTCAATGCCGTGCGCACCATGCGGGCATTGTTACGGGCCGTTTCGATAGACGACATCGTGCTCGACGGGTTCGATGTGTCGCGCAGCAGATAGTCGGCGACATTGGCGGCGGTGTAGTCGGAATATTTCTGCGTGAAGCTGGCGTCTGAACCGGCGCTGAGCAGCACCGAATTCCACTCCTCCGAAGCGTTCTGGGTACGAGTCAGCGCCATGCGCAGGCCGGCATCCACCAATCGCGCCATGTTTTCCGCCCGCTCGATGTAGCGGTTCATCCAGTAGAGCCCGTTGGCGGTGCGGCCGAGAAGCATGTCAGGCGGTCCTGTGGTGAATAGTGAAAGGTGAATGGTGAATGGTGACTATCCAGATTCCAGGGCACGATCCCGCGCGCTTCACTTCAGGGCATTTCACCAACATCAACGACCCATATCCTTACCTATTCACTATTCACTATTCACTATTCACTATTCACTATTCACTACTCGCTACTTCCACTCTAATCATCCAACACCCACGTATCCTTCGTGCCCCCGCCTTGCGAGGAATTGACGACCAGCGAGCCTTCCTTGAGCGCTACTCGGGTCAGCCCGCCGGGCACGATCTGGATACGGTCGGAAACCAGCACATAGGGGCGCAGATCGACATGGCGCGGCGCCAGCCCCTTGTCCGTCAGGATCGGACAGGTCGACAGCGCCAGCGTCGGCTGGGCGATGTAGTTCGACGGTTTTGCCGCGAGCTTTTTGGAAAACTCCTCGCATTCCTTCTTGGTCGCCGCCGGACCGACCAGCATGCCGTAACCGCCGGAGCCGTGGACTTCCTTGATCACCAATTCGTCGATGTGTTCGAGCACGTATTTCAGGCTGTCCGGCTCCGAGCAGCGCCAGGTCGGGATGTTGCCGAGCATCGCCTTGCGGCCGGTGTAGAATTCGACGATCTCGGGCATGTACGAATAGATCGCCTTGTCGTCGGCGATGCCGGTTCCCGGCGCATTGGCGATCGTGATGTTGCCGGCGCGGTAGACGTCCATAATGCCCGGCACGCCAAGTGCCGAGTCGGGGCGGAAGGTCAGCGGATCGAGGAACGAGTCGTCGACACGCCGGTAAAGCACGTCGATCTGCTTGTAGCCCTCGGTGGTGCGCATCGCGACATGGCCATCGACGACGCGCAGATCCTGCCCCTCGACAAGCTGCACGCCCATCTGGTCGGCAAGGAAAGCATGTTCGAAATAGGCTGAGTTGAAGCTGCCCGGCGTCAGCACGGCAATGGTCGGCGCGCCCTTGGTGCTTTGCGGCCGCACTGCCGCCAGCGACTGGCGCAAGAGCTGCGGGTAATTCTCAACCGGCCGCACCTTGATCTGCTGGAACAACTCGGGGAAGAGCTGCATCATCGTCTCGCGATTCTCCAGCATGTAGGAGACGCCGGACGGCGTGCGCGCGTTGTCCTCCAGCACGTAGAACTCGTTCTCGCTAATGCGTACGATGTCGACGCCGATAATGTGGGTATAGACGCCGGCCGGCGGCCGCACCCCGATCATCTCGGGCAGGAACGCCTCGTTCTTGGCGATCAACTCCTTCGGCACCCGGCCGGCGCGCAAGATCTCCTGGCGATGGTAGATGTCGTCGAGAAAGGCGTTCAGCGCCTGGACGCGCTGCTCGATGCCTTGCGTCAGCCGTCGCCATTCATTGCCCGAAATGATGCGCGGAACGATGTCGAAGGGTATCAGCCGCTCCGATGCTTCCTGCTCGCCGTAGACGGCGAAAGTGATGCCTGTCTTGCGAAAGACGCGTTCGGCGTCCTGCATCTTCTCGGTAAGTCTGGCCGGGTCCTGTTCCTTCAGCCAGCGATCGTAAGCCGAATACGGTTTTCTCAGCCCGGAAACTTCCGGAAGCATTTCATCGAACGCTGCCAATCGCATACTCCCCTGTGGCGCCATTTCACTGGCCTCGCTGGAGAAAATCAAGCGCAATCGGTGATTTGTTGGGCGCCGGCGATCAGTATATCGCACTTGCCTAAAATTAAGGCAGCACCAATAGGGCCTTGATCAGGCTTTGCCTGGTGTCCGGGCAGATGCCGGATGCGGATCAAAAAGCGCGAAAGGTGACGACCGTGAACGTGTCCTTGATGCCCGGGAGAATCTGCACTTTCTCGTTGACGAAGTGGCCGATGTCTTCCTCGTCGTCGACATAGAATTTGGCGAGCAGGTCGTAGTTTCCGGCTGTCGAGTAGATTTCCGAAGCAATCTCGGCATCGGCCAGGGCGCTGGCAACGTCGTAGGCCTTGCCCAGATCGCACTTTATCTGCACGAAAAATGCCTTCATTGCCTGGTCCTGCTCACATCGCACGCTCTAGGTATAATCGAGCGGCCCTTGTGGCAGACTGCCGTTCGCCTTTCAAGCATCGGCAATCGCTCAGGCTGTTCTCGCCTCGACAATGCTTCTCGGCTCGGACACGGACTGCCACGCCGAATGTTTGCGCTCGGCTGAAACCCTGAAGCACTGCAAAGCGTATGGTATCATGTACCTTCAGGCAGCGATTTCTCAGGGACAACGGAGACAGGCCATGCGCCGCGCGTTTTTCGCATTCGCAGTCGTTCCATTCATTTTCGCATCCCAGGCCTTTGCTGGCGACGCCGAAGTCAAAGCGGCGCAGACGGTCATCGATGGGCAGTTGAGGGCCTTCATCGCCAATGACGGAATGACGGCCTACAGCTTTGCCGCACCGAATGTGAAACGCATCTTTCCGACCGTCGATACCTTCATGAACATGGTGACAAAAGGCTATCCGCCGGTGCGCCAACCGCAGACCTACTCCTTCGGCAAGGTTCGCGAGACGAGCCCGACGTCGATCATCCAGCAAGTGCTGATCGTCGGCCCGGATGGCAAGGACTACGAGGCGGTCTACACGCTCGAACTACAGCCTGACGGCAGCTTTCGGATCACCGGCTGCAGCCTGCGTGCGTCCACGTCGCTCAGCACCTAAAGGGGTGTTTCAATCCTGTCGCCGGTAGAGCGTCCAGCTCAGGCCTGAAAACCCCCAATGCCTCGACGCATCGGCCCGTTCATACGCCAGACCGCATGCGGCCGTCGGTTCGACATGTTCGGCTTGGTTGTCCACGTCCCCCTCGAGGACCAGCCAGGTGGGCCGTTCGGTGCACATCCCGTCGTCTGGAACCAGCAATGCCCGACGATCCATTCGCGCCGCAAAATAGTTGACGACAATGGGGGTGCGGAAATTACCGTCGCTGGCATAGGTGGTTGCGCCGTTCCTGGTCATTTCATCAACGATAGCGGCGTAGGAGCCGCGTCCATATTGATAGAACTGAAGCAGCGACGAAATGCTTCCAGTCACCACGATCGCCAGCGCTCCCATCGCAAGTAGCCTTGCAGTCCCGCGAGCATCCAGGCCGCGGCCAATCATCTCGCCGGCCCACAGCAGCAGCAATGTTCCGCTGATGATGAAATAGCGTGGGAACTCGAGGTTGGGCAGATGCGCCGCCGCCATGAGCAAAGGCAGTCCGATAATCCCGATGGCATAAAGGCTGGCTCGACGACCGCGCCAGACACCGGCGGAGAGGCCGACAAGACCGCAGGCGGCAACGATGTAGGGCCTGTCGCCGAACCAGGGTGGCAGCCCGAACAGAGAGCGGATCATCCCGCCATAGCCCTGCGCGAAGGCGGCAATCGAGAACGGCGAAACACCACCGACACTGAAGCCGAACAGCCTGCAGCCGACAAACACGCCGACAGCCAGCGGCAGCACGGCAAGCAAGCCCGGCAGGAAGATCGACGCCAGGTCCGCAACGACACGGCCGACCTTCGCCGTACGCTGCCAGGCGAGCCAGGCGGTCCATATTGCGAGGACCGCCACCAATCCGATCATGGTGAGGTGGCACAGGAAGCCGAAAAGGATCGCCGCTGCCAAGGCCACGCCAGACCACCGTCTACTGTCGAGCCGGCGCTCCAGAAAAACGACCGACAGCAGCGTGAACAGCACAAGGCCGGCATAGCCGCGCGCCTCCGAGCCGTAATGGATCATTGGGTAGCTCACGGCAAATAACAGGCTTGTGGCAATCATCGCCTGTCGTCCGCGCGATGCGGCGCTCGCTGCCGCCGCACCGATCGTGGCAACACCTAATGCTATCGACAGACCTCGCTGGATCAGCGGCGAAGCATCGGGGCCAATGAGATAGAGATAGACCGAGTTGAGGAAATGATTGTTGTCGTGATTGACGCGCCAGAATATCTGGTCGATCGAGGTAAGCGGCTCGATCAGCGCAAAGCTCCAGATCTCGTCCAGCCAAAGGTCGCCGCGCGCGCCAAGCAAGCGCAAGACCAGGCCGGTCACTGCGATCGCCAGAATGGCAAGCAACGACCCAGCCGTCCATCGCTGAACCGCGATGGGGGTCGAAGGCGAAGGCTCGGCGATGCCGTTCGTCCGCACCGTCGTGCCAAGAACTGAAACTTGCCCCGAAACGAACAGGTTCTTGATCCTCGCCCGATGTCGTCCGGCAATGCTTATTAGGCAGTCGTTTCAAAACAGTTCATGGCAGGGGCAACTCCTCCCTGGAGCCGGATTCCTGGCGAGCATGCCTACCGGACGGCGAGGTCACCGTTTGCCCATTGCTGCGTGATGATCTCGGCTTGTTCGGCGAACCTGCCAGCCTCGATCGCTTCACGAATGTCGCGCATCAGCTGCTGGTAATAGGACAGATTGTTCCAGGTCAGGAGCATCGCCCCAAGCGCCTCTTGCGAGCGCACCAGATGGTGCAAATAGGCCCGCGAATAGTCGCGTGCGGCCGGGCAGTCGCTTTCCTCATCGAGCGGACGCGGATCGTCGGCATGGCGGGCGTTGCGCAGATTGACCTTGCCGCGCCGTGTGTATGCAAGGCCGTGGCGCCCCGCCCGCGTCGGCATCACGCAGTCGAACATGTCGATGCCGCGCGCCACCGACTTCAAAATGTCGTCCGGGGTGCCGACGCCCATCAGGTAGCGCGGCCGGTCAGCCGGCAGCTCCGGGCAAGTGATGTCGAGCATCTCCAGCATCACCGCTTGCGGCTCGCCGACAGCCAGCCCGCCGATCGCATAGCCCTTCAGCTCCATTGCCTTCAGCGCCTGCGCCGAGCGCAGCCGCAGATCCGGCACGTCGCCGCCTTGCACAATGCCGAACATCGCCTTGCCGGGCTGCTCGCCGAATGCCGTCTTGCAACGCTCGGCCCAACGCAACGACAACTCCATGGCACGCTCGATCTCGTTCTGCTTGGCCGGCAGCGCCGTGCATTCGTCGAGCTGCATCTGGATGTCGGAATCGAGCAGCCCCTGGATCTCTATCGAACGCTCCGGCGACATCTCGTAGGCGCCGCCGTCGATATGCGAACGGAAGGTAACGCCGTTCTCGGTCAGTTTCCGCAGCTTCGACAGCGACATCACCTGGAAGCCGCCGCTGTCGGTCAGGATTGGATGCTGCCAGCGGGCGAATTCATGCAGGCCGCCGAGCCGCGCCACGCGCTCGGCGCCGGGTCTTAGCATCAGGTGGTAGGTGTTGCCGAGGATAATGTCCGAGCCGACGCCGCGCACCTGATCCATATACATGGCCTTCACCGTGCCGCCGGTACCGACCGGCATGAAGGCAGGCGTGCGGATTTCCCCGCGCGGCATGGTGATTGCACCACGCCGCGCCCTGCCGTCGGTCGCCAGCACCTTGAAGGTGAATGCGTCAGTCATCGAATTCCCTAGCCATCGAGTCCTTGTCGAATACCGGCGCGTCCGGGGCCTGCTTGTCGAGTGATTGCCGGTAGCGGATGCAGCCGCGCATGAATTTCGGCCACGGCGGCACGGCAATCGCCGGCTCGGTCTTTTCGGGCAAAAGTGACCAGAGGTCGGGATGATGCCAGCACAGATCATGGCCGGTGGCGTCGCGGTGTTGGCGGATGCCGGCGCGCAGTTTCCTGACCTCGGCGATCAAGGCTTCGCGGTCGAAGGTTTCCAGGTCATCGTCCATCGGTATCCTCCCTGAACAGAAGACTTGCATCTCCATAAGAATAAAACCTGTAGCGGTTCTCGATCGCATGCGCATAGGCCGCGCGCATCGTCTGCAAACCGCAGAAGGCCGAAACCAGCATGAACAGCGTCGAACGCGGCAGATGGAAATTGGTCATCAGCATGTCTGCGGTCTTGAAGCGATAGCCGGGCGTGATGAAGATGTCTGTCGGGCCTGACCATGCGGCCAGCCTGCCGTCCTCGCCGGCCGCGCTCTCCAACAAGCGCAGCGATGTCGTGCCGACGGCGATAATGCGCCCTCCTTTTGCCTTCGCCGCATTCAGCGCTTCGGCGGTTTCCGGGCTGACCGAACCGGTTTCGGCGTGCATCTTGTGGTCGGCGGTGTCGTCCGCCTTCACCGGCAGGAACGTACCGGCGCCGACATGCAGCGTGACGAAACGGCGCTCTATGCCCTTGGCGTCGAGCGTCGCAAACAGCTCCGGCGTGAAATGCAGCCCTGCCGTCGGCGCGGCCACGGCGCCCTCCTCCTTGGCATAAATGGTCTGGTAATCGCTGCGGTCGCGTTCGTCGTCGTCACGCTTGGAAGCGATGTAGGGCGGTAGCGGGATGTGGCCGACGGCATGCAGCGCCTCGTCGAGGAACGGACCTGACAGGTCGAAGCCGAGCAGCACCTCGCCACCTTCTCCCTTCTCGATCACGGTCGCATCGAGTTGGCCGAGAAAGCAGGAATTGGCGTCATGACCGAAATGGATGCGATCGCCGGCGGCGATGCGCTTGCCCGGACGCATGAAGGCGAGCCAGCGGTCGGGCGCCATCCGCATATGCAGCGTGGCTTCGACCTGCGCCGCCGCCTCGCCGCGCCGCCTGATGCCCTTCAATTGTGCCGGAATGACCTTGGTGTCGTTGAAGACCAGCAGATCACCGGCCTTGAGCAGGGCCGGCAGGTCGCGCACTGTCCGGTCCTCGAGCCCCTCACCCGGCCTGACCACCAGCATCCTGGCACTGTCGCGCGGCTCGGCTGGGCGAAGCGCGATGCGCTCCTCCGGCAGATCGAAGTCGAAAAGGTCGACGCGCAAGAGATCCCCGCCTCAAGGTTCCGGGCAGGTCACCGCCCAGGCGCCAACACCGTCTATGCTCAATGTGCCGCCCATCGCGAAACTGGACTGCTCGCTGGCCTTGACCAGCCGCAATCTGGCGACGATCGAGCTGATGCCTTCGTCGGTGAGGTCGATAAGCATACGCTCGTCGTCTTCGAATGCCTGTCCAACGATGACTTTCGTTGAGCCTGGCTGTCCGTCCGTGGTCCATGTCTTGCCGCCGGCATCCAGCCACACACGCGCCACCGCAATGACGGCCGTGTGTCCCATCAAAACATCAATCGATGCCGCACCGCCGTCGGCGCTGCAGACGATCGATTCCGTCGCCAGCGCCGGAGTGGCCGCCGCGACGAGCACAAATGCGATGGCCGCGACAGCCCGGCCGGTCATTTCACGTCGGCCGCGACCTTGAGCGACACGATCTTGTCAGGATCCTGCACCGGTTCGCCGCGCTTGATCTTGTCGACGTTGTCCATGCCTTCGACGACCTGGCCCCATACCGTGTACTGGCGGTTGAGGAAGGCGGCATCGTCGAAGCAGATGAAGAACTGCGAATTGGCCGAATTCGGGTTCTGCGAGCGCGCCATCGAGCAGGTGCCGCGGCCGTGGTTGGCGTTGGAGAACTCGGCCTTCAGATCGGGTTTGTCGGAACCGCCAGTGCCGGCGCGCGATGGCGCGAAAGACGGCTTGTTGGAATTGCCGAACTTCACGTCGCCGGTCTGCGCCATGAAGCCGTCGATGACGCGGTGGAAGACCACGCCGTCATAGGCGCCTTCGCGCGCCAGCTCCTTGATACGGCCGACATGGCCGGGCGCCAGATCTGGAAACAATTCGATGACGACCTTGCCCTTGGTCGTGTCCATGATAAGCGCGTTCTCGCGGTCCTTGATTTCGGCCATGTCAGAAATATCCTTTTGAACAATTGGGGTTACTTGCCGTCCGCGGCGATGCGCACCTTGATCATGCGATCGGGGTCGGTCACCGTCCCGTTCTGCGCCTCGTCGCCTTTCTTGATGTGGTCCACCAGCTCCATGCCGCCGACGACATTGCCAACGATGGTGTACTGGCCATCGAGCGGCGGTGCCGGCGCGAACATGATGAAGAATTGCGAATTGGCGGAATTCGGATCGTCGGAGCGGGCCATGCCGACCACGCCGCGCTGGTAGTGCTCGGTGCTGGAGAATTCGGCCGGCAGGTCAGGAAGATCGGAGCCGCCGGTGCCGACAGCGTCGGCATTGAAGCCGCTCTTCATGTTGCCGAACTTGACGTCGCCGGTCTGCGCCATGAAGCCGTCGATGACGCGGTGAAAGGCGACGTTGTCGTAGGCGCCCTGGCGCACCAGCTTTTTGATCTGCGCGACGTGCTTCGGCGCAAGGTCGGGCCTCAGCGCGATGGTCACGTCGCCGTCCTTCAGCGTTACGATCATGGTGTTTTCCGGATCGGCGGCAAAGGCCGACACGGATGCGGTCACAAGACCGGCAAGCACGGCAAGCAAGAAGGCAAGCTTTTTCAGCTGCATGGGATCTTTCTCCGAATATCTTCGTTCATGCATGTCGTTACCCAAAGCCGGGTTCCACTTTTGGGTGACATGCATTTATTTCGCGAATTTGGCGGTGAGCGCGCCGGCCACGGCCGCCGGCACGAAGGGGCGGATGTCGCCTCCCATCGAAGCTATCTGGCGCACAAGTGTGGCGGTAATGGTGCGCACTGAAGGGCTGGCGGGTAGGAACACCGTCTGCAGCTCCGGCGCCATGGTCTCGTTCATGCCGGCCATCTGCATCTCGTAGTCGAGATCGGTGCCGTCACGCAGGCCGCGGATCATGATCGAGGCGCCATGCTTCCTGGCCGCATCGATGACCAGCCCGTCGAAGGCGACTACTTTGATACGCGCACCGTCGCTGCCGAATTCCGCCTTCGCGGCCGTTTCGATCAGGCCAACCCGTTCCTCGAAGGAAAACAACGGCTTCTTGCCGGGATGGATGCCGATCGCGGCATAGATTGTATCCGCCACGGCCAGCGATGCCTTCAGCACGTCGAGATGGCCGTTGGTCAGCGGGTCGAAAGAGCCGGCATAAAGGGCGATGCGTTCGGTCATGGCAGGTGCTTCTAGCGAGCCTCTCCCCTAAAGGCAAATCCGATCGCCAGCCCGCCCCGTGAACCTTTTGGCCGACGTGAACGACAGATGAATGTGCCGCTCACAACAGCTTCACGCCGTGTTCACTAAGTTGCCGCTGCAGAAGATGAAACCAAACACCCATCTAATCGTTGTTAGGCGCAGGAGAACACGCACATGCTGATCTACATCCTCGCCACCGCAATGACCGTCGCCATGCTGATCGCTACCGTATTCGGGTTGCATCAGGAAGCACAGCGCGTCCGCGCCAAGGCGAATACCAAGCGGTTCGAAGGCTTCGGCAACCGCAAGCCTTATCGCCACTTCTAGATTGCGGGGTGTCTTCACACGTCGGCTCATAGGGCTGGCGTCGTCGTGGCAAACTCACTCGACGGAAGTATCGGGCTCCCTACCTTCGGCATCGGCAACAGCGCCGCTTTCAGCATCGACACTCTCTTCGATCTCTTCATCCGCTTGCGGTTCTGAAATTCGCTCCACCGAAACGACCTTCTCGCCCTCTGCGGTATTGAAGATGGTAACGCCCTTGGTGGCGCGGCTGGCGAAACGAATGCCGTTCACTGGAACACGGATAACGGTGCCGCCATCCGAAACCAGCATGATCTGATCGTCATTGCCGACCGGGAAGGTCGCCACCAGGCGGCCGATTTCGGCCGTTTTCGAGACGTCGGTGGCGCGAATACCCTTGCCGCCACGGCCAGTCAGGCGGAAATCGTAGGACGATGAACGCTTGCCGTAGCCATATTCCGTCACCGTCAACACGAACTGCTCGTGCGCCTTGAGGAACTCATAGCGGTCGTCGGAAAGCTCCGCCTCTTCGCCGACCTCTTCATTGGTGAGCTGGATTTCTTCCTCCTCGCCGGCCGCGATGTCAGCAGCGAGCCGGCGTTCGGCCACCACCCGCTTGAGGTAGGCGGCACGTTCCGCCGGCGGCGCATCGACATGCTCGATCACCGCCATCGAGATCACCCGGTCGCCATCGGCCATCGCAATGCCGCGCACGCCGACCGAATTGCGGCTCTGGAAGACGCGTACGTCGCTGACCGGAAAGCGGATGCACTGGCCGGAACTTGCCGTCAAAAGCACGTCGTCATTGTCGGTGCAGGTCTCGACGCCGAGGATCTCGTCGCCCTCCTCGTCCAGCTTCATGGCGATCTTGCCGTTGCGGTTGACCTGGACGAAGTCCGACAGCTTGTTGCGACGCACGGTGCCGCGCGTGGTGGCAAACATGACGTCGAGTTCGCCCCAACTCGTCTCATCCTCCGGCAGCGGCATGATCGTGGTGATGCGCTCGCCCTGTTCGAGCGGCAGCATATTGATCAGCGCCTTGCCGCGCGATTGCGGGTTGCCGATCGGCAGGCGCCAGACCTTTTCCTTGTAGACGATGCCGCGCGAGGAGAAGAACAGCACCGGCGTGTGCGTGTTGGCGACGAACAGCCGGGTGACGAAATCCTCTTCCTTGGTCGACATGCCGGAGCGGCCCTTGCCGCCGCGGCGCTGCGCCCGGTAGAGCGACAGCGGCACGCGCTTGATGTAGCCGGAATGGCTGACCGTGACGACCATGTCCTCGCGCTGGATCAGGTCCTCGTCTTCCATGTCCGCCCCGCCCTCGGCAAGCTCGGTGCGGCGCGGCGTGCCGAACTCGTCGCGCACGGCGATGAGCTCGTCCTTGACGATCTGCTGGACGCGGGCGCGGGACGAGAGGATGTCCAGGTAGTCCTTGATCTCGTCGCCGATCGTGTTCAGCTCGTCGGCGATCTCGTCGCGGCCGAGCGCGGTCAGGCGCTGCAGGCGCAGTTCGAGGATGGCGCGCGCCTGCTCCTCGGAGAGATTGTAGGTACCGTCCTCGTTGATGCGATGGCGCGGGTCGTCGATCAGAAGAATCAGCGATTCCACGTCGCCCGAAGGCCAGCGCCGCTCCATCAACTGCTCGCGCGCCGTCTGCGGGTCCGGAGCGCTGCGGATCAGCTTGATGACTTCATCGATGTTGGCAACAGCGATGGCAAGGCCGACCAGCACATGGGCGCGGTCGCGCGCCTTGCGCAGCAGGAATTTCGTGCGCCGGCTGATCACCTCCTCACGGAAGGCGACGAACGCCTTCAGCATGTCGGTCAGCGTCAGCAATTCCGGCTTGCCGCCGTTCAGTGCCACCATGTTGGCGCCGAAGGACGTCTGCAGCGGGGTGAAGCGGTAAAGCTGGTTGAGGATGACATCGGCGACCGCGTCGCGCTTCAGTTCGATGACGACGCGGTAGCCCTGCCGGTCGCTCTCGTCGCGAATGTCGGAAATGCCTTCGATGCGCTTGTCGCGCACCAGCTCGGCCATCTTCTCGATCATCGACGCCTTGTTCACCTGATAGGGAACCTCGGTGATGACGATCGATTCACGATCGTTGCCGCGCGCCTCGACGTTGACGCGGCCGCGCATGACGATGGAGCCACGGCCGGTCGAATAGGCGCTGTAGATACCGGAGCGGCCGAGCACGATGCCGCCGGTCGGGAAATCCGGCCCCGGAATGATCTCCATCAGTGCCGGAAGGTCGATCGCTGGATTATCGATGAGGGCAATGGCGCCGTTGCAGACCTCGCCCAGATTGTGCGGCGGGATGTTGGTGGCCATGCCGACGGCGATACCGCCGGAGCCGTTGACCAACAGGTTCGGAAAGCGCGCCGGCAGGACTTTCGGTTCGCTGCCCGACGCATCGTAAGTGTCCTGGAAATCGACGGTGTCCTTGTCGATGTCTTCCAGCAACTCATGCGCGACCTTGGTCAGCCGCGATTCCGTGTAGCGCATCGCCGCCGGCGGATCGCCGTCGATCGAGCCGAAATTGCCCTGCCCGTCGATCAGCGGCACGCGCAGCGACCAATCCTGCGCCATGCGCACCAAAGCGTCGTAGATAGAGGCGTCGCCATGCGGATGGTATTTACCCATCACGTCGGCGACCGGGCGTGCCGATTTCACATATTTGCGGTTCCAGTGATAGCCGCTCTCATAGGCGGCGTAGAGGATGCGGCGATGCACCGGCTTGAGGCCGTCGCGCACGTCCGGCAGCGCGCGGCTGACGATCACGCTCATGGCGTAATCGAGATAGGAGCGCTGCATCTCCTCGATGATGGATATCGGCTCGATGCCGGTGGGGCCGCCGTCGGCGCCGCGCGGTGTCTTTTGGTCGGTCAAATCGGATCACAATCTAATCAGGAATCACTTGCTGCTTATATAGGAAGCCAGCCTGAAACTCCAACAATCGCGGCAGTTTTCCAGTGTGGTTTTTAGCGGCAAATTCAAAAGGATAAACCAATTGCGACGATATGGCCGTGCACCCTTTCACGGGCGTCGCCGGCGGGCGCGATAAGTACCCGGCGCCTCGCCCATCAGCCGCCGGAAACGGCGATTGAAGGTTGATAGATCGTTGAATCCCGCCGAAAAGGCAATCGCCGAAATCGTCTGATCCGACGTCCGCAGCCGCACGGCTGCCCTGTGCAGCCGCGCTCTCAGCAGGAACTGGTAGGGCGTCATGCCGGCGACGTGCCGGAAGGTGCGCAGGAAATGGTAAGGGCTGGTGGCGGTCTCGTCGGCGAGTTCGGCAAGCGAGATCGGCCGGTCGGCATCGACTTCGATGCGCCGCACCGCTTCGGCAACACGCTTCTGGTCACGGCGGCTCGGCGTCCGTCCCCGATCCGTGGCGCTGCAAGCCGCTGTTACCGCGGCACCGGCAATGCGCAGGGCGAGTTCCTCGAACGCGCCGGTGTCGGCCATCTCGCGCGCCGCCTCCGCTTCGGCAAGCAGCGGCACCAGCGCCGGCAAGGGCGGCAGGCGCGGCGTGCCGAAATCGAGCGTCTTCGCGCCCGGCACGTCGGCGACGATCCGCTCCATATAGGCCGGTCCGAAATGGAAGGAGAGGCAACGGTCGCCGGCGCCATGCTCGTGCCCGCATTCGTAGCATGTGCCGGGATTGCCGAGCAGGAGCGCGCCCGGCGCGAGCATCGCCGTGCCCTCGCGTGCACGATAGCGGAAGGTGCCGTTGGTTACGGCGGCAACGCAGAAATCCCGATGCTCCTCCTCGAATGGCCTGTCAGCGGCGCTGGCGGTGCAGATGACATCCGACACCTGCCAGCCTCGGCCCGACGCCAGCCTGTGCGCGCTCGTCGTCATCGCCGAAACATAGCAACTTTTCCCAAGCGCAGAACCCCTGTCGGCCTCTATGCTTGCCGGTCTCCTGACAAGATGAGAGCGAAGCCATGTCCAATTCCTTTGCCAAGGTCCTGCACAGCGATGGGCCCGTACCGGCCCTTGCCGAGAAACTGAATCTTTATGGCCGCTTCGTCGGCGCCTGGACGTTCGACGCCACGCGCCATCTCGAGGACGGTCAGGTGCTGACCGGGCGCGGCGAAGTGCATTTCGGCTGGGTGCTCGAAGGCCGCGCGATCCAGGACGTATGGATCCTGCCTGCCCGTGACGCCGGCCCCTCGCCCTCGCTCGGCAAATGGACCTTCTATGGCACGACGTTGCGCGTCTACGATCCCGGCGTTGACGCCTGGCACATCTTCTGGAGCGATCCGCGCAATCAGTACTACAGCCGCCAGCTCGGCCGTGCCGAGGGCGACACCATCATCCAGCAAGGCGCAGACGGCACCGGATCTGCTGTGCGCTGGAGCTTTTCGCGCATCACCGAAAATTCGTTCCGCTGGCTGGGCGAACGCTCACAGGACGACGGCGCCACCTGGCGTCTCGAAGTCGAGTTTCTGGCGCGCCGGGCCGCCAGCCCCTGATCCGCACGGTTTCCACTGGCTTCGCTTTGCTCTACCAATCCCGTTATCCGGCTTTGCCGGCGGGGAGGGTCAGCATGCCGAGCTTCGACAGCCTGTTCAACGCCTTCGTCACCATACTGGTGACGATCGATCCGCCCGGCCTGGCGCCGCTCTTCCTCGCCGTGACCCGCGGCATGAACCGCGAGGAGCGCAACCAGGTCTCCGTGCGCGCCTCGGTCATCGCCTTCCTGGTAATGGCGTTGTTCGCAATCGCCGGCGCGTCGATCCTGTTAGTCTTCGGCATCACTCTGCCGGCCTTCCGCGTCGCCGGCGGCTTTCTGCTGTTCTTCATCGCCTTCGAAATGGTGTTCGAGCGCCGGCAGGACCGCAAGGAGAAGATCGGCGACGTCGCCATCACCAGGGACATGATCCACAACATCGCCGCCTTTCCGCTGGCGATCCCGCTCATTGCCGGTCCCGGCGCGATTTCGGCGACCGTCCTGCTCTCAAGCTCGTTTCAGGGTTTGGGCGCGCAGACAGCCCTTGTCGGCATCATCGCCATCTGCCTCGTCATCACCTACCTGGTGTTCGTGCTGTCAGAGCGCATCGACCGTATCCTCGGCCAAACCGGCCGTTCGATCCTGACAAGGCTGCTCGGCGTCATCCTGGCGGCGCTCGCCGTACAGTTCGTCGCCGACGGCATCAAGGCGCTGATGGCGACGTAGGAACAGCCCTACTTCGCTGTCGTTTCAATGACTTCGAAGTCGTGGGTAATCTCGGCAGTCTTGGCCATCATTGCCGAGGCCGAGCAGTATTTCTCGATCGAAAGCCCGATCGCCCGCTTCACCTTGTCGTGTGATAGCGCCCGGCCCTTGACGACAAAATGCATGTGAATGCGGGTGAACACCCTGGGATCGGCTTCTGCTCGGTCGGCATCGAGTTCGACCACGCAATCTTCGACCGCCTCGCGCCCCTTTTCGAGGATATGGACCACGTCATAGGCCGAGCAGCCGCCAGTGCCGATCAGCACCAGTTCCATTGGGCTCGGCCCCGGCGTCTTGCCCTCCGGCCCGAACGCAGTGCCTAGCACCAGCTTGTGCCCACTGGCGGACTCGCCAACGAAAGTGCGCTCCTCGACCCATTTGACCCTTGCCTTCACCTGATACGTCCTTTCACCGCTCAAACGCACAACGTCCCGAAAATCCAAGACAGATTTTCGGGACGCCATTTCGTGGCCAAGGTGCCGGCGCTTTTCGCCGCAAGGGCAGTCCGCCCCGAGAAATCAGAACGGGATTTCGTCGTCCAGCTCGCGCGACGAACCACCGCCGCCGCCCTTGTTGGCGCCACCGCGATTGAAACTTTCGCCCGGGCCGGACTGGCCGAAATCGGAACCGCGGCTCGCACCACCACCGGCATAGTTGCCGACCTGGCCGCCGCCCTCGCCCCGCGCATCGAGCATCTGCAGCTCGCCGCGGAATTTCTGCAACACGATTTCGGTCGTATAGCGGTCATTGCCGGTCTGGTCCTGCCATTTGCGCGTCTGCAGCTGGCCCTCGACATAGACCTTCATGCCCTTCTTCAGATACTGCTCGGCCACCTTGGCGATCTGGTCGTTGAAGATCACGACATTGTGCCACTCGGTCTTTTCCTTGCGCTCTCCGGATGTCTTGTCGCGCCAGCTTTCCGACGTCGCGATGCGGATGTTGACGACCGGGTCACCCGAATTCAGGCGGCGGATTTCAGGGTCCGCCCCGAGGTTGCCCACCAGAATGACCTTGTTGACGCTACCCGCCATGATACTTCTCCGCGCTCATCCGAAACCGAATTTTTGTCGCCGCACCTTACAGGCTATGGACAATCCCTGCCTGCCGTCGCTGCCTTTTCCCACAAGGTTTTTGTTCTCTTTTCGTTCTATAGGAGAGGCCCTGCACTGTCAATAGTTGTCAGTAAGAAGTAGTATCTTGGCGTCGAATTTCCACAGACCATGGGATCGAGGCGAACGCATGAAGATGGTTGCGCATGACGATCAGCCGCAAGAAGAATGGCGGACGGGAGTAAAGACCCGCATGCATGTCTCGGCCTGCAACGGCGCAACTCAACTTTGCATATTTGAACAATGGGTCGAACCCGCGGTTGGCGCCCCGACACATTGGCACCCGGTCGAGGAAGTGCTTACCGTCATCGCTGGCAGAGCCGAGATGTGGATCGATGACGAGCATCTCGTCTTGACTGCCGGACAGTCGCTAGTTGTTGCCGCGCACAGGCAACATGGCTTCCGAAACGTCGGCTCCGAATTGCTTCATATTCATGCTGTGCTCGCGTCACCAGTTTTCGAGGCGACGTTCAACGGATCCCCCGACATGGTGAGACGCTGGCTTCCAGCGAGTTTGTAAAACCTCGCCTGTCTTAAAAAACACCGCCTGTCTTAAAAAACACGGCTTGCCAAACCGATAAGTATTGACTTATGCTTTCGACATGATCGAAGCAGACATTTTTCGGGCACTGGCGGATCCAACGCGTCGCGCCGTCTATGAGCGGCTCGCCGACGGCGAGATGACGGTGTCGGAACTGCGCACTGGCATACCGGTATCGCAGCCGGCGGTATCGCAACATCTCGCAGTGCTGCGCGGCGCCGGCCTCGTGGTCGAGCGCCGGGCCGGTCGCAACGCCTATTACCGCGTCGATCCGAAGGGGCTTGCGCCACTGCTCGGCTGGATCGAACGCTACCGTGCGTTCTGGCCAGAGCGCATCGAAAGGCTCAAGACGGTTTTGAAGGACATGGACCAATGACCAGCCGAGGCAAAGAACGCGCCGAAATGGCCGCAGACAAGATCGAGTTCGAGTGCGAGCTGCCCGAACCGCCGGAAAAGGTGTGGCGGGCGCTGACGGTGCCGGACCTGCTCGCGGCCTGGATGATGCCGAACGACATCAAGCCCGAAATCGGCAACCGTTTTGCCTTTAAAGCGCCGAATGCGCCGATCGAGTGCGAAATCCTCGACGCGGATCCCGGACGGCTGCTGCGCTATTCCTGGCGGGAGCGGCCGGCGCCCGGCGATACGCAGGTGCCGCCCGGCGGTCCCCTGGACAGCGCAATGAACGACAGCCCAGTGGACAGCATCGTCACCTTTACGCTCGACCGCACCGTTTCCGGCGGCACGCATCTACGCATCGTCCATGATGGTTTTGCTCGGGCAGCAGTGCCGGAGATCGCGATGGCAGGCGCCGGTTGCCGGCTTTCCTTTGAAGCGCGCACTCCCAGGCACAAGCAGATCGCCGCAAACACCCCGCGCCTCTTCCTGCGCGCGGCCTGAACGACAACAGTCAACGGAGACAACCGATGAGCGGCCTTGCCAATCTGGTGCCGATGGTGATCGAGCAGTCGAGCCGCGGCGAACGTGCCTTCGACATATTTTCGCGGCTGCTGCGCGAGCGCATCGTCTTCATCAACGGGGCGATCGACGACGGCACCTCGGCGCTGGTCTGCGCCCAGCTTCTGTCGTTGGAATCCGACAATCCCGACAAGGAGGTCTCGCTCTACATCAACTCGCCGGGCGGCGTGGTGACCAGCGGTTTCGCCATCTACGATACGATGCAGTATATCAGCTGCCCGGTCTCCACGGTTTGTATGGGCTTCGCCGCCTCGATGGCCTCGTTCCTTTTGATGGCCGGCACACCGGGGCGGCGCATCGCGCTACCCAACACCAGCATCGTGCTGCATCAGCCTCTCGGCGGTTTCCAGGGCCAAGCCTCCGATATCCAGCGCCATGCCGAGGGCATCCTTCGCACCAAGCGGCGCATGACCGATCTTTACGCCCACCATTGCGGCCGCACCTACGAAGAAGTGGAACGCACGCTCGACCGCGACTTTTTCATGACCGCGCAGGAGGCCAAGGATTGGGGCCTCGTCGACCATGTTTTCGACACTCGCAAGCAGGCCGCATGAACGTGCCGGGCCGGCGGACGGAACTGAGGCGATTGAGCGCCCGCAATTTCAGCGCCATCGGTCTGGTCTTGACGCTATCGCGGCACTATAGTCCGGCGATGACCGCCAGCCGCTCATCCAGCCTGTTATGCCTTGCCATCGCTACCGTTGCCGGCACGAACATGCTGGTGGGTATGGCACTTGCCCAAGATAATTCAACGTCTTCGCAAAAGGGCGCCCTGCCCGGTGTGACCAGCGATTATCGCATCGCCGAGCCAGCGCCGCGGCCTGAGCCTGACGATGTGGCTCCAGGCAGCGGCAACGGCACCTTCAAGATCGGCGATACCGACGTTCGGATTTCCGGTAGCATCACCATCGATGTCGCTACCGGCGGGATCAGGCCCTCCAGCCGCTAAGTTCGCCTGGTGTGAACCACAAATATTGCGCTTCAAACGAACAGCCCCGCCATTGCCTTTGCAACTGACGGGGCTTCTTGGATCTGAAATCCAAATTGCCGGGAGTGTACTGCCGGCTTTTTATTTCGGATGCTTCGCGGCATTCAGCCGACGATCCGACTAGCAGTCTCTGATTTTATGGGGATCAGCAGGTCCGTTTGGCGGGCAGCGAAAACGCCTGACCCTGGCCACTTATACCTGCCGCGGCTCCAGCGACACGTGGAGCCTCAAGGAACAATCCGGTGGAGTCATGCCTCTGCTCTCCTTCTGTTCGTTGCGACTGTCGTCGAAGCGCTCATCGCATAACCCGCGGCGTCTCGCAGGCTAGCCCCAGGCCGCGAGGCCATCGAAAGACGGCCGGCTTCGTTGACGTGTGGAGTCTGCCCCCATGACACAGGGACGTCAACCTTGAATAGCCGATTTGCCGAAAAATGTGATCGCGAGACGCTTTGGGAAGCCGGCCTCACGGGCAGCTTTTGTCAGGAGCGTGTTCGGCCTTTGTTCTTTCCGCTTGCCCGTTCGCGCGAAAGGCGGTTAAACGCTTTGGTCGAGAGTTGTGGCGTCTCTCGAAAAGGCGGCGAAATTACCTACATAGGGGGTGGTCGGGAAAACCCGCCCATCCCACGAATTCCAGATTCTGAGGCGGCGACCGGCGATGGCCGACCATAAATATCTCTCCATTCGCGGGGCACGCGAACACAATCTGAAGAATGTCGATCTCGACCTGCCGCGTGACAGCCTGATCGTCATGACCGGCCTGTCGGGGTCGGGCAAGTCGTCGCTTGCCTTCGACACCATCTACGCCGAGGGCCAGCGCCGCTATGTCGAGAGCCTTTCGGCCTATGCACGGCAATTCCTCGAAATGATGCAGAAGCCGGACGTCGACCAGATCGACGGCCTGTCGCCAGCCATCTCCATCGAGCAGAAGACCACCTCGAAGAACCCTCGTTCGACGGTCGGCACCGTCACCGAGATCTACGATTATATGCGGCTTTTGTTCGCCCGCGTCGGTGTACCCTATTCGCCGGCCACCGGCCTGCCGATCGAGAGCCAGACGGTCTCGCAGATGGTCGACCGGGTGCTTGCTGTCGAGGAAGGCACCCGGCTGTTCATTCTGGCGCCGATGGTGCGCGGCCGCAAAGGCGAGTACCGCAAGGAACTGCTGGAGCTGCAGAAGAAGGGTTTTCAGCGCGTCAAAGTCGATGGCGTCTTCTATGAGATCGCCGACGTGCCGGCGCTGGACAAGAAGTACAAGCACGACATCGACGTCGTCGTCGACCGCATCGTCGTGCGCGGCGATCTGGCGACGCGGCTCGCCGATTCCATCGAGACCGCGCTGAAGCTGGCCGACGGGCTGGCAGTGGCGGAATTTGCCGACAAGCCGCTCGACGCCAGCCAGACCGGCGAGGATTCGGTCAACAAATCGAAGAACGAGACGCATGAACGCATGCTGTTCTCGGAAAAGTTCGCCTGCCCGGTGTCCGGCTTCACCATTCCCGAGATCGAGCCCAGGCTGTTCTCCTTCAACAATCCGTTCGGCGCCTGCCCGACCTGCGACGGGCTCGGCAG
The DNA here is from genome assembly GCF_040320095.1 of Mesorhizobium sp. M0800. Classification (NCBI taxonomy): domain Bacteria; kingdom Pseudomonadati; phylum Pseudomonadota; class Alphaproteobacteria; order Hyphomicrobiales; family Phyllobacteriaceae; genus Mesorhizobium; species Mesorhizobium sp. M0800. Next base: position 10,818 of record NZ_JAMYOZ010000004.1, on the reverse strand, counting down.
CCAACGCGCCATTGATGCCAGCCTGGTCGTGCCCGACGAGAATGTCTCGCTGCGGGCCGGCGCCGTCAGCCCTTGGGCGAAGTCGAGTTCGCCCTACTATGCGCAGACGCTGGAAGCGCTGGGCGTTGCCTATGGCTTCAAGCTCGGCGACAAGTTCAAGGATTTGAGCGAGGAGGCAAAGCAAGCCGTCCTGCACGGCACCGGCGAGCGCGAAATCACCTTCCATTACGATGACGGCCTGCGCTCCTACAAGACGACGAAAACCTTCGAGGGCGTCATCCCCAACCTCGAGCGCCGCTGGAAGGAAACGGAATCCGCCTGGATGCGCGAGGAGATCGAGCGCTTCATGTCGGCCACGCCCTGCCCGGCCTGCCGCGGCTATCGGCTGAAGCCCGAGGCGCTCGCGGTCAAGATCGCCGGCAAGCACATTGGCGAAGTCACCGAGCTGTCGATCCGCAAGGCCGACCAGTGGTTCACCGATCTGCCCGCTTCGCTCAACGACAAGCAGAACGAGATTGCGGTGCGCGTGCTCAAGGAAATCCGCGAGCGGCTGCGCTTCCTCAACGATGTCGGTCTCGACTATCTGACGCTGTCGCGCAACTCCGGCACGCTTTCAGGCGGTGAGAGCCAGCGCATCCGTCTTGCCTCGCAGATCGGCTCCGGCCTGACCGGCGTACTTTACGTGCTGGACGAGCCGTCGATCGGTCTGCACCAGCGCGACAACGCCCGCCTGCTCGACACGCTGAAGCATCTGCGCGACATCGGCAACACGGTCATCGTCGTCGAGCACGACGAGGACGCCATCCTGCATGCCGACTACGTCGTCGATATCGGCCCGGCGGCCGGCATCCATGGCGGCCACATCATCGCCCAGGGCACGCCGCAGCAGATCATGGCGACGCCCGCTTCGATCACCGGCAAATACCTGTCGGGCGAGCTTGAAGTGGCGACGCCGGCAGCGCGGCGCGAGGCCAAGAAGAACCGCCGGCTGAAGGTCGTCGGCGCGCGCGGCAACAACCTGAAGAACGTCACCGCCGAAATCCCGATCGGCACGTTTACCGCCGTCACCGGCGTATCTGGCGGCGGCAAGTCGACCTTCCTGATCGAGACCCTGTTCAAGGCGGCGTCGCGCCGCATCATGGGCTCGCGCGAGCATCCGGCCGAGCACGACCGCATCGAGGGGCTGGAATTCCTCGACAAGGTCATCGATATCGACCAGTCGCCGATCGGGCGCACCCCGCGCTCCAACCCTGCCACCTATACCGGCGCCTTCACGCCGATTCGCGACTGGTTCGCCGGCCTGCCGGAGGCCAAGGCGCGCGGCTACCAGCCGGGGCGCTTCTCGTTCAACGTCAAGGGCGGCCGCTGCGAGGCCTGCCAGGGCGACGGCGTCATCAAGATCGAGATGCACTTCCTGCCCGACGTCTACGTCACCTGCGACGTCTGCCACGGCAAGCGCTACAACCGCGAAACGCTCGACGTCCTGTTCAAGGGCAAGTCCATCGCCGACGTTCTCGACATGACGGTCGAGGAAGGCGTCGATTTCTTCGCCGCCGTGCCCGGCGTGCGCGACAAGCTGGAGACGCTGAAACGGGTCGGCCTCGGCTACATCCATGTTGGCCAGCAGGCAACGACTTTGTCGGGCGGCGAGGCGCAGCGCATCAAGCTTGCCAAGGAACTGTCGCGCAAGGCGACCGGCAAGACGCTCTACATTCTCGATGAGCCAACCACCGGCCTGCATTTCCACGACGTGGCCAAGCTGCTTGAAGTGCTGCACGAGCTGGTCGACCAGGGCAACACGGTGGTCGTCATCGAGCACAATCTAGAGGTGATCAAGACCGCTGACTGGGTTCTCGATCTTGGCCCCGAAGGTGGTGACGGCGGCGGCGAGTTGGTAGCGTCCGGCACGCCTGAGGACATCGTTCGCGAAAAACGCAGCTATACCGGGCAGTTCCTGAGGGAATTGCTGGAGCGGCGCCCCGGAGGCAAGCGCGAAGCGGCGGAGTGATGGTAAAGAACGGTCTCATCACGCTCCAAAGCCGCTTTGGTGTGGCCGAAACGATCGATCGCCTGGTCGGGACTGTGGAACGTGCAGGATTGCTGGTCTTCGCCCACATTGACCACGCCGCCGGTGCGCGCAGTGTCGAAGCTTCCCTGCGTCCGACCCAGCTTCTGATTTTTGGCAACCCGAAAGGCGGCACGCCGCTGATGCAGGACCGGCAGCTTGCCGGCATCGATCTGCCGGTCAAGGCACTGGCCTGGGAGGACGAGCAAGGCAAGGTCTGGCTCTCCTACAATGACGCGCACTGGCTCGCCGAGCGCCACGGCTTGGGCGACGCCAGTCGCAATGCCGTCGCCGCGATAGCGGCCGGCATGGACAAGGTGATTGCGGCCGCTGCCGGCGCGGGCCAGTTTTGATCATGAGAGCCGCTCGGGCCGATGATCTCCCCATGGTGATCTGGCTCACCACCGACGCCTACGCGCCCTACACTGCCCTGCTCGGCGCACCGCCGATCCCTGTCACCGAGGATTATGCGCCGCGCATCGAACGCGGCGAGGTCTGGCTTTTGGAGCACGATGGACAGACGGCCGGCGTGATCGTTCTCGAACGGCACGATGACCACACGATGATCTTCAGCGTCGCCGTTGCGCCGGCCTTTCAAGGCAAGGGTTTCGGTGTCGCGCTGCTCAATTGGGCTGAGCGACAGACGCGCTTGTGGAGCTTGCCGGAAATCCGACTCTACACCAATGCCAGAATGGAACGGAACGTTTCGTTGTATAAGGCCTACGGCTTTCGCGAAACGGGTCGCCGGCCCAATCCATATCGGCCAGGATGGACGATCGTCGACATGGCGAAAGCCGTCGAGACGACCGCCATCGCGTGATCCTTTTCTGCAAACCGGGAGGACAACCATGACTCAATCAGGAACAATCCGCGCCGGCATGGGCGGCTGGACCTTCGAGCCGTGGGACACGTCCTTCTACCCGGACAAATTGTCGAAGGCCAAGCAACTGCATTATGCCAGCCGGCAGGTGCTCACTATCGAGGTCAACGGCACCTATTATTCGAGCTTCAAGGAGCCGACCTTCGTCAAATGGGCCAACGAGGCGCCGGATGGTTTCGTCTATTCGCTGAAGGGCAACCGCTTCGTCACCAACCGCCGCGTGCTCGGCGAGGCCGGGGAATCGATCATGCGCTTCCTCGGGTCGGGCGTCGCGGCACTTGGCGACAAGCTCGGGCCGATCCTGTGGCAGTTCGCGCCGACCAAGAAATTCGACCCGGACGATTTCGAGGCCTTCCTCAAGCTGTTGCCGGAAAAGCAGGACGGCGTTGCGCTGCGCCACGCGGTCGAGGTGCGCAACGACAGCTTCATCGTGCCGGAGTTCGCCGCCTTGGCGCGAAAGCACAAGGCTGCCATCGTCTATGCCGACCACGCCAAATATCCGGGGATTGCCGACGTTACCGGCGATTTCATCTATGCGCGGCTGCAGACCGGCAGCGACGACAATCCCGATTGCTATACGCCAAAGGCGCTCGACGAATGGGCGGAGCGCGCAAAAACCTGGGCGGAAGGCAAGGTGCCGGCCGACCTGTCGCGCGCCGATCCTTCAACCGACGCGCCGGTCAAGCCACGCGATGTGTTCGTCTACTTCATCACAGGGGGCAAGGTCCGCGCTCCATTCGGCGCCATCGCGCTGATGAAGCGGGTCGCAGGCTGACGCCCCCGCTGTCGGTGGTCTGCCTGGCCGGGTCCTCAATTACCGGCTATGCGGCGCGTTCGTCCGGACGCCGATCAACCCTGACGATCTCGTTGAAAGCATCGAGATCGACATAGAAGACCTTGGTGATCTCCGCGATGAATTCGTCGTGGTCATACCCCTGCGATTTCAGAATGTTGATGGCTGTCAGGATATCGACGCGCTCCGTGAGCCGTCGTTTCTGGTAGTCCTCGACATAGCGCTCCATCGTCTGGCCCTGGCTCCCAAGCACCCGAAATGTTGGACGACAACAGATCGCTGGAAGGGAACGGCTTGCGCGCAAGCGTGCCGGCGCGGCCCGCGCCTTCCCCTGATCTGCCAAATTGGAACTGGTACGGAAAGCGGCCGACTCACCAAGGCCAAGCAAAATCTAGCACGCAATCTTCGGCGCGCCAGAGTTGCAAACCAATGGAATCAATAAGAATTCAGACAGTCAGGAATTTGCGGACGTCCGCCCGGTCGAGATCCTCGGCGGGGCCGGTATGGACGATCTGGCCGCGGTCCATGATATTGACCTCGTCGGCCAATTCCCGGCAGAAATCGAGATATTGTTCGACCAAAAGCACCGCAATGCCGGCCTGGTCGCGCAGATAGCGGACGGCGCGGCCGATGTCCTTGATGATCGACGGCTGGATGCCTTCGGTCGGCTCGTCGAGCACCAGCAGCTTCGGCCGCATCACCAGCGCCCTGCCGATGGCAAGCTGCTGCTGCTGGCCGCCGGAAAGATCGCCGCCGCGGCGCGCGAGCATCTGCTTCAGCACCGGAAACAATTCGAAGACGTGAGCGGGAATGTTGCGATCGGCGCGCTTCAACGGCGCAAAACCGGATTCGAGATTTTCCCGCACCGTAAGCAGCGGAAATATCTCCCTGCCCTGCGGCACGAATGCGATGCCCGACCGGGCGCGATCATACGCCGCGCTCCGGTCGAGCGCCTTCCCCTCGAAGGCAACGCTTCCGCTCGTCAGCCGGTGATGGCCGACGATCGATCTCATCAAACTGGTCTTGCCGACGCCGTTGCGGCCGAGCACGCAGGTGATCTTGCCGGCGCCGGCCTTCAGCGAGACGCCGCGCAGCGCCTGGGCAGCGCCGTAGTGCAGCGTGGCATTGGAGACTTCGAGCATGGTCAGCGCTTTCTCCAACGCGTGAAGAACGAAAGGTCGAAATGATGGAACGGAACGCGCCAGACCATGTTCATCTCCCCAGATAGACTTCGACGACGCGCTCGTCGGCCGAAACGAAGTCGAGACTGCCCTCGGAAAGCACCGAGCCTTCGTGCAGGCAGGTGACCTTGACGCCGAGCTCGCGCACGAAATGCATGTCGTGCTCGACGACGATGACAGAATGGTCGCGCGCGATGTCCCTGAGCAGCCGCGCGGTTTCCTCGGTCTCGGCGTCGGTCATGCCGGCAACCGGTTCGTCGACCAGCAATAGCTTCGGATCCTGCGCCAGAAGCATGCCGATCTCGAGCCATTGCTTTTGGCCGTGGCTCAGATTGGCGGCGAGTTCGTCACGCTTGTCGCCAAGCCGGATGATGCCGAGGATGTCGTCGATCTGCCGCACGTCCGCGGCCGAGCGACGATGGAACAGTGCCGGGAAGATCGAGCGCGGGCCTTTCAGCGCCAGCATCAGATTGTCCTCGATCGTGTGGCTTTCGAAGACGGTCGGCTTCTGGAATTTACGGCCGATGCCCATCATGGCGATTTCGGCCTCGTCGTGTTTGGTCAGGTCGACCTCACCGTTGAAGAAAACTTCACCCGCGTCGGGCCGCGTCTTGCCGGTGACGATGTCCATCATCGTCGTCTTTCCGGCGCCGTTGGGGCCGATGATCGCCCGCATCTCGCCCTTGTCGAGCACCAGCGAAAGGTTGTTGATGGCGCGAAACCCGTCGAAGGAAACCGACACGCCGTCGAGATAGAGGATGGTGTTGCTCTTCGACATCAGGCCATCACTCCGCCGGCTGCGGTTCGGCGCCGGAGGCCGACCAGTCGCCCGGCCTTCTCGCCGCCGAGCGATCGGTTTTCGGCGGCACCGGCGCATCGGGATCGATGCCGACTTCCTCGGCAACCGAGGCCGCCCGCAGCGCCTTGGCGTTGCCGCGCCAAGAATCCCACATGCCGATGATGCCCTTGGGCAGGAACAGCGTGACGGCGACAAACAGTCCGCCCAGCGCAAACAGCCAGAATTCAGGCAGCACGCCGGTGAACCAGGATTTACCGGCATTGACCAGAAGCGCGCCGATGATCGGCCCGACGATGGTGCCGCGCCCGCCGACGGCCGCCCACACCACCACCTCGATCGAATTGGACGGCTCGAATTCGCCAGGGTTGATGATGCCGACCTGCGGCACGTAAAGCGCACCGGCGATGCCGGCCATCACCGCCGACACGGTGAACGCGAACAGTTTGACGTTCTCCGCCCGCCAGCCGAGGAAGCGCGTACGGCTTTCGGCGTCGCGCACCGCCATTAAAAGCTTGCCATATTTGGAACCGACGATTGCCCAGGTGACGAAGACGGCGAGCGCCAGCATGACGGCGCTGACAGCGAACAGCGCCGACCGCGTCATGTCGGCCTGCACGTTGAAGCCTAAAATGTCCTTGAAATCAGTCAGGCCGTTATTGCCGCCGAAACCCATGTCGTTGCGGAAAAAGGCAAGCAGCAGCGCATAGGTCATCGCCTGGGTGATGATCGACAGATAGACGCCGGTGACGCGGCTGCGGAAGGCAAACCAGCCGAAGACGAAGGCGAGCAGGCCGGGCACCGCAAGCACCATGATCGCGGCAAACCAGAAATGGTCGAAACCATACCAGAACCATGGCAATTCCTTGTAGTTAAGGAACACCATGAAATCCGGCAGCAGTGGATTGCCGTAGACGCCGCGCGAGCCGATCTGGCGCATCAGATACATGCCCATCGCATAGCCGCCGAGTGCGAAGAAGGCGCCGTGGCCGAGCGAGAGGATGCCGCAATAGCCCCAGACGAGATCGAGCGCCAAGGCGAGCAGTGCATAGCAGAGGTATTTGCCGGTGAGCGCAACGATATAGGACGGCACGTAAAACGCACTTGTCGGCGAGACCGCAAGATTGAGCAGCGGCACGATGATGGCGACCGCCAGCAGGATGAAGATGGTGATGGCGACACGGCGGTCGGCGCCGGCGGCAAAGAAGCGTCCCGTGATCATGCTTCCACCGACCTGCCCTTTAGCGCGAACAGACCGCGCGGGCGTTTCTGGATGAACAGGATGATCAGCACCAGGACGACAATCTTGCCGAGCACTGCTCCGGCATAAGGCTCGAGGAACTTGTTGACGATGCCGAGCGAGAAAGCGCCGACCAGCGTGCCCCAGAGATTGCCGACACCGCCGAAAACGACGACCATGAAGCTGTCGATGATGTAGCCGCGGCCGAGATTGGGCGAGACGTTGTCGATCTGGCTGAGCGCGACACCGGCGATGCCGGCAATGCCGGAGCCGAGTGCAAACGTTAGCGCATCGACCCAAGGCGTCCTGATGCCCATCGAGGCGGCCATGCGACGATTGGCGGTGACGGCACGCATCTGCAGCCCCCAGGGCGTGCGTTTCATCACGTAGAGCAGCACCGCGAACACGCCGAGCGCGAATACCAGGATCCAGAGCCGGTTCCAGGTCACGGCAAGCTGGCCGATATTGAACGAGCCGGACATCCATGACGGGTTGCCTACCTCCTGGTTGGTCGGCCCGAAGATGGTGCGTACGGCCTGTTGCAGGATCAGCGACACACCCCATGTCGCCAGCAGCGTTTCCAGCGGCCGTCCATAGAGGAAGCGGATCAGCCCGCGCTCGATGACAAGGCCGACGAGCGCCGCCACCAGGAAGGCCAGCGGCAGGGCGATGACCAGCGACCAGTCGAACAGGCCGGGAAAGGAATTGCGGATAACCTCCTGCACGACGAAGGTCGTGTAGGCGCCGAGCATGACCATCTCGCCATGCGCCATGTTGATGACGCCCATGACGCCGAAGGTGATGGCAAGGCCAATCGCCGCCAGCAGCAGCACCGATCCAAGCGATATGCCATACCAGATATTCTGGCCGGCATCCCACAGCGCCAGCGTCGAATTGATGTTGGATATCGCCGCGGTCGCCGCGTCCTTCACCGCACCTTCGGAATTGGCCTCTACCGACGTGAGCAGCGACACCGCATCGCGGTCGCCGCGCGCACCGATGAGCGCGATCGCCGCCAGTTTGTCGGCCTCTGGCCCGTCGGAAACGAGAATCGATGCGGCGCGGGCCTGTTCTAGCAGCGCCTTGACGCTTGCCACGCTCTCATTTGCGATCGCGGTGTCGAGCGGCTCGATGTTTGCCGCGTCCGGCGTCTTGAACATTGTGTCGGCGGCGGCAATGCGCACGGCCGGATCCTTAGAGCCAAGCGTCAGTGTGCCCAATGCATCGCGAATGACGCGGCGCAGCGTGTTGTTGACCTTGATCTTGGTGATGTCGGCCTTGGCAGCTTCGCCCGATCCTTCGCCGGTAAGCGCATCGAGCAGCTCGATGCCGTCGCCGCTCTCCTTGCCGACAAAAACCAGGGAATCGGCCTTGCGCACGTAAAGGCTGCCCTCCGCAAGCGCGGCAAGCGGCCGTTCTACGGCCGGATCGCCGGAAGCCGCAAGCTCCCGCACCACGGCTTCTATCGCCGGAAAATTGGCGGCGGTGGCGAATTTGGCGATGACCACGCGCAGATCTGCTTCGCTGGCGTTCGACGGCAGCGGCTTCCCAAGGAGAAGGAGCAGCATCAGGCCAATCGCGCGGATCAGGATCATTGGTTTCTGGTGGCTCTTGAAGGTTGAATGTCGCCTCCGGGCAGGCTGGAGGAGGAGCCTGCCCGGAGGCTTGCGGGTCTGGGAGGACAGACCGGGAGGATCAGTTGGTTCCCTTGCCGCCGCATTTGCCGGTGGCAACGTTGAAGTTGCCGCAGGACAGAGGCGCGCGCCAATCGGAGATCAGGTCCTTGGAGTCAGGCAGGTAGTCGGACCACTCGTCGCCCATCACCAGGCCTGGCGTCTGCGAGACGGTTTCGAACTGGCCATCGGCCTGGATTTCGCCGATCAGCACCGGCTTGGTGATGTGATGGTTCGGCATCATCGTCGAATAACCGCCGGTCAGGTTCGGCACCGAGACGCCGACCATAGCGTCGATGACCTTGTCCGGATCGGTGGTGCCGGCCTTCTCGACCGCCTTCACCCACATGTTGAAGCCGATATAGTGGGCTTCCATCGGGTCGTTGGTGGTGCGCTTGTCGTTCTTGATGAATTTGTGCCAGTCGGCGATAAACTTCGCGTTCTCGGGCGTGTCGACGCTCTCGAAATAATTCCAGGCGGCGAGATGGCCGACCAGCGGCGCGGTGTCGAGACCGGCAAGCTCTTCCTCACCAACCGAGAAGGCCATGACCGGAATATCCTCGGCCTTGATGCCCTGGTTGCCGAGTTCCTTGTAGAACGGCACATTGGCGTCACCGTTGACGGTCGAGACGACGGCGGTCTTCTTGCCGGCCGAACCGAATTTCTTGATCGCCGAGACTTCGGTCTGCCAGTCGGAGAAACCGAACGGCGTGTAGTTGACCATGATGTCTTCGGCGGCAACGCCCTTCGCCTTCAGATAGGCCTCGAGGATTTTGTTGGTGGTGCGCGGGTAGACGTAGTCGGTGCCTTCGAGAACCCAGCGCTTCACCGAACCGCCATCCTCGCTCATCAGATAGTCGACCGCGGGAATGGCTTGCTGGTTCGGCGCCGCACCGGTGTAGAACACGTTGCGCTCGCTCTCCTCGCCCTCATACTGGACCGGGTAGAACAGGATGTTGTCGAGCTCGCTGAACACCGGCAGCACCGATTTGCGCGAGACCGAGGTCCAGCAGCCGAACACCGCCGCGACCTTGTCCTTCGAGATCAGCTCGCGCGCTTTTTCTGCGAACAGCGGCCAGTTGGAAGCCGGATCGACGACGACCGCCTCGAGCTTCTTGCCGAGCAGGCCGCCCTTGGCATTCTGCTCTTCGATGAGCATCAGCATGGCGTCCTTCAGCGTTGTCTCCGAGATCGCCATGGTTCCCGACAGCGAATGGAGGATGCCGACCTTGATGGTGTCGTCGGCCGCCTTGGCGGGAACGCTCATCAGCAGGCCGGCGGTGACCACGCCGGCCGAAAACATTTTTGTTATTGTCGAGAAACTGCCCCTCATACTTTTAAACTCCCAAGCTGGTTAACTGCATCGGAACAGACCATGCAACGGCTGTGCCAATCACCGGCGAAAGATCGGAGGGTTTGAGATTTCCCAGCCCTGTCAGTCGGTTAATGTATTAGCCGCAGGAGATGAACCTCGCCTGCCAGGTTTGAAATGAGAAAAGATCACTCGTATCAGCCTAAGTTTTACTCATATACAGGCCAATGCCCGAATTTTGAGCAGTATCATATGAGCGCTGGCGAGGATTGCAGCGCCGCAGCGAAATGGGGCAAGTTCGAACCCTTAAACGAGCGACGCCATGGCCTTCCGAACGTCTTGCATTTTCATCACCATGCTTCTGCTGGCGACGACGACCGTAGCGCGCGCCGGCTTCAGCGACGGCAAGCTGCCGGACGGCTCCTATCATTGCGAAGTCTATCTGCTAGGCATGTTCCTCAGCCTCGGCGACATCGCCATCGAGGGAAACGTCTATAGCGGTCCGGTTAGCTTCGGCACCGCGCCGCAGAGTTATAACTACCAGATGGATGCAGACGGCGTGATTACCTGGCTGGGTCCGCTGGGCGGCTACACCAGCGGTGGCAACTCGATCTCGCTTACGCAAGCGACGCTGGAAAGCGGAACCACCCCGTCCTTCGACATCATCATGAAGCAGCCAGACGGCGCCTTTACCGCCTCGACCTGCACGAAGCGTTGAAAAGTACGGAACCTGGCGAGGTTCCGTACTCCGAAGTAGAAGCCGCCTAGAGCGGTTCCTGATTTGACGGAATCGAAGGGGATTCCGGATCAGTCGGTTTTGTGATTCAAGATGCTGGCTGGAGTGGAGGCCAGCATCGGATGACGCGACCTCTTTCGGA